>JAUWNG010000020.1 GCA_030612765.1 Planctomycetota bacterium | reverse complement strand
CTACGTGTTGTTGTCGCACCACTCGCGCTGCCAAAGTTCGAGGATCAACAACGACCAGAGACGGTAGCCGTGGTTGAAGCGGCATTGCTGGTGCTCGTCCCAGAATTGCGAGACGGCCTCCGGGCGAAAATAGCCGCGATCGAGCGTCTTCTTGTCCATCAGGATTTCGCGGGCAAAGTCGCGCAGCTCGTGGCGGAACCAGTGGTCCAGCGGAACGCCGAATCCCATCTTCGGCCGACGCTGGATCGACTCGGGCAGCAAGTCGCCAAAGGTCTCGCGCAAAATCAGCTTCCCCCGGCCGCGGCGGAACTTCAGCCGACGCGGCATCCGAGCGGCCAGCTCCGCCACCCGATGGTCGAGAAACGGCTGGCGACATTCCAGCCCGTGGGCCATCGAAGCGATGTCCGTCTTGGTCATCAGATCGCCGGGCAGGTACGTTACCAGATCGGCAAGACTGAAAGCCGTGACCGCGTCGCGGCGGTCGGCGCGGGCCAACGCCGCGTCGAGAAACTGCAACGGATCGTCGCCGGATAGTTGGCCCGCGAAGCCGTCGCTGTAGAGCGCGTCGCGCCGCGATTGGCCGAAAATGGCGATCCACTCCAAATATCGCCGCGCCGGGGGCATGTCGAGCATCTCGACGAACCGCTTGAAGCGCCGACGGAGCGATTTCTGCCGCACCCCGCCGGGCAGCTTTTGCCAATATCGGCCCGCTGCCATCCGACGCAGCACACTCGGCATCCGATCGAACATGCCCGACAGCCAAACGGCCAAATAGCGCGGATAGCCGGCGAACAACTCGTCGCCGCCGTCGCCGCTCAGGGCCACGGTCACTTGTTGACGGGTAAGCTGCGAGACGTACCACGTCGGCACCGCCGAGCTGTCGGCAAACGGTTCGTCGTAGTGCCACACCAGCCGGGGCAAGACCTCCATCGCGTCGGGACGAACCTGAAACTCCCGATGGATCGTGCCGAACCGCTCGGCCGCCGTCCGAGCGAAACCCGTCTCGTCGAACTCGCCGACCGGGAAGCCGATCGAGAAGGTCCGCACCGGCTCCCGGGCAAGCTGCGACATCAGCCCGACGATGATCGTCGAGTCGATCCCGCCGGAAAGGAACGCCCCCAGCGGCACCTCGCTCTGCAACCGCGTCTCGACGGCCGAGGTCAGCAGTTCGCGCAGCTCGTCGGCGTATTCCGCGGCGGAGCGATCTTCCTCGACGTTGAAATCGGGCCGCCAAAAGGGGCGCACTTCCAGTTGGTCGTCTTCGTAGATTGCGTAGTGGCCGGGCGGCAGCTTGGCGATGCCCCGAAATATCGTTCGCGGATGCGGAACGTATTGATAGGTCAGATAGTCGTCGAGCGCCCGTGGGTCGATCTCCCGCGGCACACCGTGTACTTGCAGCAGGCTTTTCAATTCGCTGGCGAACAACAGCCGCCCCGGCTCGTGGCGATAGACCAGCGGTTTTTGTCCCAGGCGGTCGCGGGCCAGGAGCAATCGCCGCCGTCGGGCGTCCCAGACGGCCAGGGCGAACATGCCGCGAAGGCTGCCGAGCATCTCCGGTCCCTCGTCCTCGTACAGATGGACGAGCACTTCGGTGTCGCTGTTGGTGCGGAAGCGATGGCCCGATTGTTCCAGACGGCGGCGCAGCTCGCGGAAGTTGTAGATTTCGCCGTTGAAGACGACCCATACCGAGCCGTCTTCGTTCGAGATCGGCTGCCGGCCGCCTTCAATGTCGATGATCGACAGCCTTCGATGGCCCAGCGCCACGCCGACAATCTCCCCTCTCCCTTTGGGAGAGGGGCCGGGGATGAGGGTAGTTGTCCCAGGCGCACCGTCCACGGCCGACTTAACTGGGCGCTGAAGTGCCCAACCCTCATTCCCTGCCCCCCGACCACTGGCCCCTGGCCCCTGACCACTAAAAAACATCCCTTCGTCGTCCGGCCCGCGGTGGCGCAGCACGTCGATCATCCGCTGGAGCGTCTTCCGCTCCACGGCCTTGCTCGCATCGTTCCACACCGCTCCGGCAATGCCACACATTAAGAGGCATGATATACCGCGGGAAGATGCATCGGCAAGGGGATGGGGGAAAAATCACTTTTCACTTGCGCCGGCTTGGAAGTTGCCGACTGCTTCGGAAGTGCGGAGGTAACGATCATAGACGCGCAGGGATTTCAGCGACGGACCAGCGGCCAGCGGACCGGCTTTCAAAACCGTCCCCAGGTTTCCATTCCATCGCCCCCAGCCGTATTGGCGGTGCTGGCCGCCGTCGCAGAAGACTCCATCCACCACAAACGTGATGATCTTGGGTCCGACGTCGGCAGTCGCCACGATGTGGTGCAACTTGCCCGCCTGGAGCAATCCGGGATCGCAATCCCACGCGACCGTGGTCGTGCCGTCGCTGAGTTCCAAGCGGACGGCGCCGTCGTTGATGGTGGTCAGGGAAACGCGTTTGCCGCCCGTACCCTGGCAGTCCACGAGCACTTGTCCGGCGGCGAGGTCGTCCAATCGAACCCAACAGTCGAGGGTAATTCCGCTGGACTGCGCCAAGTCGATTGCCCGCGGCAACACCGGCGCGCCGCCGGTTTCGCCCGACCTCCATTCCAGCAGCAGGTTCCCGCCGGCGCGCTGCTTGTTCGACTCCTGGTTCCAAAGTCCCTCCAAGAGGGTCTTGTCGATTTCATGGATGCGGGCGACGGATTTATTCGTTTCGGCGACCCAGTAGCGGCCGTCCTGCTCGATCAGGTCGGGGTAGCTCATTCTCGTGTTGACGACGGGATCGTAGAGTAGTATTTCGGGCTGCGACCAGTGGATGTGGCCGTCTCGCTCCACGCCGCCGACGACCCAGGCCGGATTGCGACCATTGAAGTCCAGGCCGCTGTGATTGTGGAACCAGAAGAGGTAGCGGCCGTCGGCCGTCTGCCATAGTTTGGGACACGCCCGCGAGGTCTTGATTTTGCGTCCCCCCGGTGTGTATGTCATGTGTTCGGGCTTCGTCCAGGTGTGTCCGCCGTCGTCGCTGTAGCTCTGGCAAGGGTGTCCGGTGGTCGTCCGATATACGCAATAGAGCTTGTTGTCTCTGAGCGGAACGATGTTGTGTTCTTCCTGGACCGAACCGAACTCCGGTGCCCGGATGCCGTGATCGCCGTCGGGCAAGGGGGTCCAGTGCAGCTTTGTCGGATCGGATTCAGCGAGGATGTTGTCGGAGCGGAAAAGCCATCCCTCGCCGTTATCGAGCATGTAACGGCCCAGCTTGGTGTAGGAGAAGATCACGCTGTCTCCGACGACGCTGGGCTTGTCGATTCCCCAGAAAATCTGCACCTCGCCGCCCCAATCGTTGGCTAAGTCACATGCAGTCACGGGCATCGGCAGGCGATATCGCTCGGCCGACCACGACTGGCCGCCGTCGTCGGAATACTTGAAACAATACCAACCGAGCATGTCTGTGCGACAGCTTTTTTCCTCGCCGGGCAACGCGTGGATTTTATCGCCGTTGTAGGTGTAGAAGGCGTAGACGCGGCCGCCGGGCACGATCAGCGGCGTCACCCAGGACGCTTCGGGGCCGCTGCTCGGTTCGATGTCCACCAACCCGGACCACGTGTTGCCCTTGTCGGTGCTGATAGTGGAGACCACGTGCTGGCCCTTCGTGCCCTCATGCCCCGCGCCGGTAGTCAGAGTGCAAAGCCAATTGCCGTCCTTGGTCACGACGACGTATGGCTGGTCGCAATAACCTTCGTCTGGAATGACGCTGCCGAAAAGCGCGTTGCGCGGGTCATCCGCCGCCGTGGAATCTGAACAAAAACACACGGACGCGACCAACAAGATGCAGGACTGAACAAATGCAGACATTTTCACGAACATGCGAAGTTCCTTAGTTCGACTTTTGCACTTTTTCATGGTATTGATGCGCATTGTAGCCCACTATCGATGTTAACGTCTTTCCGGCGATCGGCAAGCCCTCGACGTACTTCTTGTGGATCAGAACTTTTTCCCGTTGATCGTGTAGCCGTCGCCGCGATTGCCCAGATGCGCATGGACCGACTGGTCGATCGTGTAGTTGATCAAATGGACCGAGCCGTCGCAGAAGGCCATCTGGAATCCGACGGTGTGCGCATAGCCGAAAACCGTCGGCTGTCGCCGGCGGCTATCGCAGCCACGTCGCTTTTCTATCGTCCAGTGGTTCTAACCCAAGTTCTCCCACTGGATGCCGACCCGTTTCAGAGCGTAGCCAATCTCGCGGAGGTAGTCGCCGTAGCAGACCTGCGTGTGGAAGCCTTGCTGGTCGGTCAGTATCTTGCGCCAGTCGCCGTCGACTTGAATGTCCATCTGTGAGCGGCAGGCCGGAAGCGAGGGCGAGGCGATGATCTTGCCCCGGAACCCCTGCCACTTCGTGCAGCGCAGGTTGGGGATGACGACCGTGACGACCTGCCCCTGGGTGTATTCCACCTTGGACGCGGCGCCGTAGTCGGACTCGAAATGCGTCATGATCTTCGCGGGTTCGTAGTCCTTGCCGTTCATCTTTCGCGGCGCCGCGCAATGGGCCACGGTAAAAATGCCGTCATGGGGTAAATGCGAGTTGCACAGGAACGATGGCTTTCCGGATATCCAGCGCAGCAGCACGCCGGGCAGAGTGTGCGTGAGGTCCGTGTGACAGTACGCCGTGTAGCCCTCGTCGTTGGCCAGCGCCAGAACTAGGCAAGGCGGCGTGTCGAGCATCTCGATGACCTTTCGCTTCATGCAGTAAGCGAAGCCAAAATTGGTCGCGCCGGTCTCCTTCATCAGTTGCTTCGCCACCCAGAGGGCCATGAAGGAATTGAACACGAACTTCCGCTCGGTGGCCAGCGTCACGTTCGGCTGGGCCAACAGCGCCTTGGTCTGCCGTTGGACGGCCTCCACGATCCGCCGGTCCGCCTGCGCTTTTTTGAGCCGCTTGCCAAAATCCTCTTCCGAGACGATCTCGAATTGGTAATCCCATACTTCCTTGGCATGGCGGGGGCCGGACTCTTGCCCCGGTTTGGAGTAGGCCGCCAGCCCGCCGATGGCGAGCATCTTCGTCCCCTTGGCGTTCTTCAGCCCATAGAGGGCACGGAGCCGCCAGAGCACCTCGTCGTATTCGTCCACGACGATGTCGTCGAGGTCCACCTCCTGCGGCACGAACTCATCGCCGCTGCGTCGCAACAGGCGGAAATGGGCGATTTCGTGCCACTGATAGTACGGCCCCGACTTGTGCCGCACGAACAGCACCTTGGGCGTTTTCGATGCGGCAATGCTGAGGATGGTATAACCGCCCGCCGGATAGACCAGCAGGACGTCGCAGTCGGCGGCGGCGGCCTTTCGGGCTTGATTATTATCATCCACCGCGGAGACCGGCAGTATCTCGATGGGAAACTCGGCTTGGGAGGCAAGCCGCTTCAACTCGGCTTCGATCCGCTTGATTTCCTCGTTGACCTTGTCCATGTCGTCCAGCGCGCCGTAGGCGCGATAGCTGTCCCGGTCCCGCCGGCGTTGGATTTCGTAGGTAAGAATCGGCTTGATGCGAAGCGTCGCTCCGCGCGGAGGCGACGGCGCGGCATCGGCGGCGTGTACCGTCGTAGTGCTCAATCCGCCCAGCGTAACGCCGACGGCGCCGCATCCGACCCCTTGAAGAAACCCGCGCCGCGAGACATGGTCGAGCGTGGGATGGGAGCCGTGGGAGCAGCCGCACCGGTGCACTTGAATTGATTCTTGTTCAACGGGATGATCGTCTTGACTCACGGTAGCGTTTCCTGTTCAGTTTAGTGGATTTTGGATGAATGGCCCTGCCGCGATCAGAACTTCTTGCCGTCGATCACCATGCCGTCCTTGCGGTCGCCCAGGCAGGAAAAGACCAGCGGGTCGATCGAATAGTTGATGAACTGGACCGAGCCGTCGCAGAGAGACATGTGCAAGCCGATGGCGTGCGCGCTGCCGAAATTGTAGAGAACCATGCTGCCTGGAGTGTCCGGCAAAGGCGGCAGCGGCACGTCTTGACGCGAGGTTCCGCGATCCACGTCGTGGGCGTGGCCCTCGAAAGCGGCAGCGTCGTCGGCGTGGTCCAAACCGGTGTAGTAACTGTCGGGATTGAGGTACTTCTCGCCCAGCAAGAAGGTGTTGCTCGTGCCGTCGATAATATCGGCCATCGTGATTTCGCTATGGGAGTAGATTACGCCGGTGCTGGTCAGGGCGCCGCACTGCGACCAATCGAAGCTCGGCGATTCGGCCTCGGCGATGCTGCGGGGGCCGGTACACCACCACCAGTTTCCGCCGGAGTTGGCCGCGTAGTCGAGGCCGCCGCCCCCCGCGAGGTCCGCGGTCCCGTAACTCGCGGCATTGTAATACCAAATCTGCCCATTCCTCCACCTTGGCCTTGGATAGAGGATCGCCGCACGCCGGGTAGGACAGACGAGCATGGTCAACGGCACTTGGTCGCGTTGCACCGCGCCGTTCCGTTGGATCTGGCTGAAGGGTTCCCCGGGGTCGCCGTCCGTGCCAATGTCGTAAAGGGCCTGTTGTTCGAGATAGGGGAGGATGGAGTAGACCCAACCACCCGGTTGACGCCTGCCGGGGCCGCGGTCGGGGTCGCCGGTCCAAGAGCATCCCCATCCGCCGGACGGGTAGAATCCGTGTATCTCCTCGTGGTTCAGGCAGGCCAGACTGAGTTGTTTGAGGTTGTTGCAGCACTGCAACCTTCTGGCCGCCTCGCGGGCCGCCTGTACCGCCGGCAGCAACAGCGCAATCAAAATGCCGATGATCGTGATCACGACCAAAAGTTCCACAAGCGTGAATCCCCTCTCCCTTTGGGAGAGGGTTAGGGTGAGGGCAGTGGATTTCTGATTTCTGATTTCTGATTTATGGTTGCTTCGGCACATCGCTCACCTCATGGCTGAATGGAAAAATCGCTCAAACACACCCCAAAAATCTCACGCCAAGGCGCAAAGACAACAAAGTTCCTTTGCGCCCCAGCGCCTTAACGTGAGTTCTTGCGATTCCGAGAATGGCCGGCGCTCCGAGCGTCGTCACGAAATATCTTCGTGACGACGCCGGATTTCGCCAGTCAAATCAGAAATCATACATCCTAAATCATAAATCTACCGCCGCTTCCTCCATGCGTAGCAGAGCAGGCCGAGCAGACCGGTGGCCAGCAGCGCCAGCGTGCCCGGCTCGGGAATGGCCGTCACCGACACGCTGTCCAGGAACGAGTCGTTAGCAGCACTAACTGCCGCAGTGAACGTCAGTGTCGCCGTGGCATTGGTGTCCGGGGTGAAACTGAAGGCGTACTCGGTCCAATCGGCGTCGCTGCCGGTGGTTACAGTCGTCGTACCGGTGGCGCTACCCGCGTCCAACGTGATGTCGGCGTTTACTTTGCCCGAGCCCCTCCACAACTTCTCCCAAAAACTGACGTCGTACTGCGTCCCCGCGGTAACGGCGAAGCTCTGGTTAGCAGATGGGTCGGTGCCAGAAGTCCATGGATCGCACACAAACAAGAAGCGGTCGCCTTCATGGGCGTCCGTCAACGGAATGGATCCTGTATCAGCCCCGTAATAATAGTACTTTGTAAGGTCCGGGCTACCGGCGACTAAAAGCCAATCGGGCAGGTTAGCGGTGTCGCCGGGGTCAATTTTTGCACGACATCCATCGCTATAGGGAAAGTCCCCTGGCTCGAGATCCGAGGTTTCAAAACTCCCGTTCAGGATCAGTTCCGCGGAAGCGTTGGTGGCGCCGAATGTCAAGACCGCCGCCGCCACGAGAATCACGCCAATCATGCTAAGTAAATTCCGAGACATTTTCTTTCTCCTTGCGAAACAAAAAGGTTGCAAAAACAAAACTTTCGAGAAAACTCTTTGCGGGCTGCGGGCAACGCGCCGGCATCCCTTGTTGGCGTGGCAGTACAACCGCCGCACCAACCATACGTGTTGCGAGCAACGCGATGAAACGTCCATCGGGTCACCCGTTTAGCGGCCGACGGTACGTCGGCCCGTGCTCTACTGCAAGCCGCCGTGCCGGCGGCTGCTAAACATGTTTTGGTTCCCACATTGTTCGCGGGAACACGGGGGAGGGCGAAATCCACCATCCACCATTCACCATTTCTTACGGATCATTCATAGGCGTACCCTCCTTTCACGGCCTTTGGCCGCGAATTATGGGATGGCCGGCGGGCTGGAGCACAGCCTGCCATCCCCAACTCCGAGCCACGCCGGGATGGATACTCCATCCCCAACGAGCGGTTACTCGGCACACTTTGTTGTTTTCGTAGTTCGCTCTTCGGCGATTTGGTTTTTCTGTTACTCCCACGATTGGGCCAATTTACGGACCTCCGCCGGCGACAGCGCCCGATTGAAAACGGCCAGTTCGTCGATCCGTCCGCGCCAGAAGGCAGGGGTTCTAGTGGACGCCTCCGTGCCCGCGGTCGTCGTCTTGCAGCCGATGCCCAGACTGGCCATGGGCGGTCTGGGGAAGATGTCCCGGCACGGCCCGGTGGCCACTTCCACGCCGTTGCGGTACAGTCGCAAGGTCGTGCCGTCGGCCACGAAGGCCACGTGCAGCCACGTGCCGATCGGCAAGGGACGGTCCTTCCCCTCGCGGACTAAGAGCAACTTCTGGTCGCGTTGCGTCGCCTGCACCGACAAGTCCCCATCGCTCTGATAAAGACCGAAGTGGAATTGACCACGGGCGGGGCGTTCCGAGATGGGAACGTTGCCCCAGTTGGCGGCGATCATCGCCCACCACGTATTCTGGCTATCGAGCATCACCCAAGCCGACACGGTCAGTTGATCGTTGGCGGCTTTTGGGTAGTCGGGCACGATCGCGTGGTCGCCGGCCCCCTGCCCACGAAGGCGAAGCGAGTCGCCGAAGCGGCCGGACCAATAGGGCGAGCCGCCATACTCGTCGGCCAAATACAGTACGCCGTGATGACCGCCGGGAGCCGAATCGAACACCACCAGCCGGTCCTTCTCGTCTTTGGGTCGCTCCATGCGATAGTAGACGGCGGGATTGAGCGACAGCACCAACTCGGCGTAGCTCGTGCTCCCGGCGACGTGTTTGGGCGGCGGCATGGCGCGGACGAAGTCCGACGGCACACTCTCAGCGGCGTGGCGGACGATCGACAGATGCCCAGCGCCATCAGCCCTCTCCACCCGCGCCGATTCGTTTTCGCCCAAAATCACCTCGCGCACACTGCCCTCACCCCCGGCCCCTCTCCCGAAAGGAGAGGGGAGATTTCCAGCGCCATCCAACACCAGCACCTTCACCGAGCCGTGGAATACGTGCGACGTGGTGGTTCCCTCATCGCTGACTTCGACGCCGAACTCGGTGCCCAGGTCGGTGATGAGAGCGGTGGGAGTGCGGACGGAGAAGAGGGGAGAGGGGAGAGGGGAGAGGGGAGAGGGATCTGACCTCTGACCTCTGACCTCTGACTTCTTCTTCTCTACCTTCGCCGTCAGTTTGCCCAACGAAAGGTAGCCGCCGGCGGTGGATTCGACCTCGTAGGTGCAAGGCCCTTGAAGGATGACCTTCGCGCCGGAGTCGTAAGTGATTTCCAACAAGCCAGAGTCGAGGATGTATTTTCTGTCTAAGGGAACGTGGGCGAAGTCCGGCGGGGGCAGATAGCGGGGATCGTCCGACCATTTCACATCGACCATGCCGGTGATCCGGCCGACGAACACCATCTCCGGCCTGGCGTCCGACGGAACCAACTGCGACGGCGCCTCGGCGATATGTTGGTGATGGGTGACTTCTACCGCCCAGAACCCCAGCAGCATCACGCCCGTGATTACCGTGGCGACCGTGTAGGAGAACGCCCAACTGCCGACGGAAAAGTGGCTAGTGGGTAGTGGATAATGGCTAGTGGAGGAAAGATCGATGACGATCGGCGGGATTGGGGGTTCGGGACTGGGGGTTTGAGGCCATTGGCCTGACGGCAGTTCAACCGCCGTGTCAGCAGAGAGAGATTCCGAGTCTCGAACCCCGAACCCCGAATCCCGAATCCCGAACCCCTCCTCTCCATCAATGGCCGGTGAACCGGCCATCCCTCGTCCATCACCGACCCGCCCCTCGCGCGCGCACTCGGTCTTGATCCTGCTCAACCCCGCCTCGCGCGACCGCTTGCCTTTCCACCATTGACGGATATTCGTGCGCAGGCGGATGTGTTCGACGAACGCCCGTCGGGCGGCGGGGCTGCTTTCCAGATGCGATTGCAGCTCGGTCCATTGACCGTCGGTTAGTTCGTCGGCGCAGGCGGCGTCGAGCAAGGGCCAGAATTCGTCGGCGATCGGCCGGGCGTTGTTCATCGACGATCCTCCCGCTCGATCACTCGCTCGATGCACTCAAAGAGCGTCATTCGTATGCGTCGCAGCGAATTATGGACGCTTTGTGGCGACCGGCCCATTTGTACCGCGATTTCGCGGACCCGCACGCCGTCGCCGTAACAGAGTTGGACGAGTTGCCGGTCGGCGGCGCCAAGCTCCTTCATGCAATTCGACAGGGCGTCCAACCCCGCGTCCTCCGCCGAAGTAGCGGGACGTAAGATTTCGGCCATAAACGAGGTTTGCAACTCGGGTGTAAAAAACGTCTGTCGCCGGGCGCAGCTCTTTTGGAAATCCATCACCTTGTTCTGCGCGATGCGGAGTGCCCAAGCGACAAAGTTGGTCCCCGGCTGGAACTCATCGAATTTCCGCCAGAGGACAACGCACGATTCCTGAAAGACGTCTTCCGCGTCGTTCCAGTTCAACAGCAGCGCGTTGATGTAGGCGAGGATGCGGCCCGTGGCGCACTGCAACTGTTCGCAAAACTCATCGTATTGTTTTGGGTCTGGCATGGGTTGCTTGCCAAATGGGGCACTTCCGCAAAACGGAGAACCGCTATGGATGAGGAGCTATCCTCATGGTAATTAAGAATTGACGGCGGCGGCGGATATTCACTCGAAAAACGCGCCGGAAGCGCGAAATGCAGAAAAAACCGCGGGGAAAGCCCTTTTTTCGCGGTTCGCGCGTTCTTTGTGTTTTCCCCCTTGACAGGGTATATCGCGGCCCATATCACTAGTTTTATAGGCGTAGCCGACCGGCCGGCGGCCGGCGGAAAATCTGCTGGAGGCGTCTCCAGACCCGATTGCGCACCGAAAACCCGCAAAACATGCGGTTGACGTTGCCTCCTGCAATCGCGGGTTTTTTCCCATCGGTCGCCAATCGCTACCAGACGAACCACGCGAGATGATCCATGAAACTGTATGAATACGAGGGGAAAAACCTATTCAAACGCGCCGGTATACCAATCCCACCCGGCAAGGTAGTCGCCTCGGCGGAAGAGGCGGGCGGGCTGACGGGGCAGTACGGCAGCGTGATGGCCAAGGCGCAAGTGCTGTGGGGACGGCGAGGCAAGGAAAACGCCGTCGTCGCCTGCGATACCGAGGAACAATTGGCCGACACCCTCGGTGCCCTGTTGGGCCGAAAACTGTTCGGCGAGACCATCCAGAAGGCGCTGGTCGAGAAGAAGCTCGACATTGCCCAGGAGGTATACGTCGCGGTGACCTACGTGGGCGCGTCGCCCGTGGTGATCGTCTCCACCCAAGGCGGCATGGACGTGGAAAAGGCGGCCCAGAAGTCGCAGGAGGGGGTGTGGACCGAGCCGGTCGACATTCGCCGCGGATTACAGCCCCAGCAGGCGGCCGATCTGGCCCACCGTGCGGGCCTCGACGCCCACGGCCCGCCGCCGACCGACCTGCTGTTGAAGCTCTACGGCCTGTTCGTCGATTGTGATGTCACGCTGGCCGAGATCAACCCACTGATCCGAACCCGCTCTGGCGAGTGGATCGCCGCCGATGCAAAGGTGGAGATCGACGAGGACGCCATGTTCCGGCAGTCGGGGTTGAACCTGCCCGAACGGCTCAGTTCGGGGCGGACTCCAACCCGGCTCGAGCAACTCGCGTTGAACAACGACCGCAGCGACACCCGCGGCGCCGCGGGCCGAATGTTCTACGAACTGGACGGAGACATCATCGTGCTGGCCTCCGGCGGCGGGACCAGCGTCGAGGCGCTGGACGACCTCTGCATCCTCGGCGGCAAGCCCGCCGTCTTCACCGAGTACAGCGGCAACCCCACGGCCGAGAAAGTGCAAAAACTTACCAAGATCGCTCTGATGCATCCCGGCCCGATCAACGCCATCTGGGTGATCGGCGGCCGAGCAAACTTCACCGATATTTATGAGACGCTGATCGGCGGCATCATGGGCGGCATCCGCGATACGCCCGACTTCGACAAGACGATCCCGATTCTGATCCGCCGCGCTGGCCCCCGCGACGTGGAGGCCTTCGCCCAGTTGAACAAGATTCAGCACCAAGAGGGCTACCGCCTCTTCCTTCGCGGCATGGCCACCTCGGTGGCCAATTCCGCCCGAATGGTCATTCACCAAGCAAAAAAACACCACGAGCAAAGCCAACCGGCGCAAACACAGGAATAATTCATGAGCAGCCTGATTGACCATCAGACGCGAGTCCTCATTCAAGGCATTACCGGCAAACAGGGACGTCGGGTATCGGCGGAGATGCTGGACTACGGAACACACGTGGTGGCCGGAGTGACGCCCGGCAAGGGGGGCCAGGACGTTTACGGAGTGCCCGTATACAATTCCGTCAAAGAGGCGCTGCGGGCACATCCGGACATCAACACCAGTCTGATCTCCGTGCCCCGCGAGGGGACGAAGGAGGCCGCGCTGGCCACCATCGAATCGGGTAAAATTCGACTGGTGAACATACTCACCGAGGGCCTGCCGCGATTGGACTCGGCCGCCATCGTCCAAGCGGCCAAGGAACACGGCGTCCGTGTGGTTGGCCCGGCCTCGGTCGGAATGATAAACCCCATCGCGCGGGTAAAGATCGGCGCCATCGGCGGCAACGATCCGGGCGTATTCTATCCCGGAGATATCGCCATTTTCTCGAAAAGCGGCGGCATGTGCCTGTCGATCGCCACCGAAATATTCAACACCCTGGGGCACGGCACGAACATCGTCGTCGGCATCGGCGGCGACCGCATCTCCGGCACCAACTTCAAGGATCTCCTGGAACTGATCCGCGACGACGAGCGGACCAAGCTGGTAATCCTCAACGGCGAGGTGGGCGGCAACTACGAGGAAGAGGCCGCCGAATATATCCAAGAGTCCAACTATCCGAAGCCCGTCATTGCCCGGATTACGGGTATCGGCGCCCAAAACATCTTTCCCCGCGGCTCGCGGATGGGCCACGCCGGGGCAATCATCGGCGAAGGCAACTTCGGCACCTACGAGAGCAAGGTCGAGGCCTTCGAGCAGGCGGGGGTCAGCGTGGCAAAAACCTCCGCCGAACTGGTCGCGCTCGTAGACAAGGCCCTCCCCCGACGCAGCCAGGACTTGGAATCGGCGATCTCCGAGACCTTTGAACTGGTCAGCATCTCCAAACAGAAATTGGAGCGGCTGAAGAGCCAAGTCCGGGCGGTGCAAATCCGCACGCAACTGACGCAGATCATCGAGGGCACGCCCCATTTCCGCGGGCGCCCCCTGCCCCAGTTGATGAAAACCGCCTCGGTGCCGCAGATGATCTTCGAGGCCCTGACGAAAGAAGACGTCGACGACGAAAAGGCCAAACAGTTGGCCGAGGACCTCGTTCTCTGCGCCACGACCAATCCCACCGACGAAGCCTCGCGGCAGGCTGCCGTGGCTTCCTTCCAAGGCGGCTCGCCGATGAACGCCGCCATCAGCGCGGGGTTGCTGACCGGCGCCGCGTCCAGCCAAAAACCGCTCCCGGCAAGCCTGCACGACCGATACACCCCCGCCGAAACCAAGGCCCTGGCGCTGGTCCCCCAAGTCGTCGACCTGGTGGCCGCAATCCTCGGTCACGAAACCAGATGGTGCAACGAGCAAAGCATCGAGGAATCGATCTTCGCCGCGCTGGCCGACAGAAAACCGACCGAGGCGGAGGCCAATCTGCTCAGGGCGGTGTTCGTCTCCTGCGTCGACCACACCCCGGCCACCCCCTCGTCGCTGGCGGCGGTAACGTCATATTCCGGCGGCAACTCGCTGAAAACCGCCCTGGCCGCCGGCATCTCCGCCATGGGAGCAGCGCACGCCGGCGCCGGCGAGGGCACCGCCCGAATCCTCATCGATTTCCTCGCCAAAATGCGGCAGGCCGAGGCCGACGGCGGCGTGTTCGAGGCCGACGGAGTGCGGATCGCCGATCTGAAAGAACTGGCCGGCTACATCGTCAACAAGATCACCGGCGCGTTCGGCGACCCAAAGGGACGGATACCCGGCTACGGACACCGCTACTACGGACTCTACGGCCGCGACCCCCGGGCCACCATGTTGCTTACGATCATCGACGAACTGGGGCTGGCGGGCGACTATTGCACGCTCGCCCGCGAGATCGAAACCGTCTTGCGAAGGAAGAAATCCTCGGCGTTGTGCTTCAACGTCGACGGGGTGATCGGCGCGCTGCTCTGCGACCTGAAGTTCGCGCCCGAGACGGGCAAGGCATTGTTCATCATCCCGCGCACGGTCGGCCTGCTCGGCCAATTGCTGGAGCAAACGCCCGGCTCGTTCTTCCGCTTGCAGAACGACTCGGTGATCTACATCGGCCCGGCGGTGCGGGGGTGAGGCTCTATAAACCCGTGTTTTTGAAGTGCGGTATGGCGCCCGTGTACTTTACCGGCGTGTAGCGCCGCTCGGTCTCCGCCAGCTTATCGAGCAGTTCCCGCGCGAGGGCATCCTCCACCTCACGGCGAACATCCGACAGCCGTTTGCTTCCGGGCCTTATCTCGTCGCAGCGGATCAGATGGATGCCGAAGACGGTTTTGACCGGCCGGCTCACCTCTCCGATGTTCAACGCTAAGGCCGCCCGGGAGAACGACTCGTCCATCGGGCCGTGCCGGCCAATCCATCCCAACCGGCCGCCGTCCTCGGCGCTTGGGCCGGCGGAATACTTTCGCGCCGCCTCCGCAAAGGACAAACCGCCCGAGGCGATTTCCCGGCGAATCGTTTCCGCCCGCTTCTCCGGCCGTTCGGCGGCGGCCTCGCCGCCGGCAGCAGGCCGACGCAGCAGGATGTGGCCGACGGCCATCTCCGTTCCGTCAAGGTCGCGGCGATGGGCGGCGAAATATGCCTCGCACCGATCTTTGGTTACGTAACGGGCCAGATACTTTTTCCAGACCACGTTCCAAGCAAGTTGACGTTCGAGGTCGGTCTCGCCGATCGACTGGGATTTCATGAAATCCGCCAGGGAACGGTTCTGGGCTGCGAGCCGCAAAGTCAGTTTGTCCCGTTCCGCGGTCAATTCCGCCGCGGTCGCCGCTTCGCCAACCCGCCGGGCATACGCCAACACCAGCCGGCGAGAGATGATTTCCTCGAGCAATCGCGAGCGAATACGGGGCACAACTTCCGGATTCAGGCGCTTTCCCCGCGCGAACTTGGCCAACAGCCGCTCCACTTCGCCCGCGCGGATCACGTCGTCGCCGACCGTGGCGACGACGACTTCGTCGTTCGTGGCCGGCGGAGCGGTCTGCCCGGGCGCAAGGCACATCAACGCCGCCAATGCAAGGAAGTTGTGGATCACGACTCCGGTGTCCCCGATGAAAAATAGCCGGCGGGAAACGCCCGCCGGAAACCGCCGAAGGCCCGTTGCACTCGTTTTCCGGCTCAATCCCACCACCAGCCGCCGTTGGCGAGATTGCGGCCGTTCGCGGCGGCGGCGGATCGTTGATTCTCAATCTCCGAATCGTTTTCAACGCCCATCGTCCGCCGGCTGACGAGCGTCGCGGGCCAAATGCTGACGCCTCCGCTCACGCCCGCTAGGATGTGAACGCGGTTGATGATCCGATAATTCATGACCGTATCCACTTCTTTCGGCGCTTGGGCCAGTTCCACTGGGAATGCTTGCGGATCGCCGAAGCAGGTCAAGTGCCAGCCCGCGTTCGCGGCGGCGTTCTCTTCGCGGATCAACGCCCCGGCCAGCGCCAGGTCGCAAAGGTTCCGCAGTTCGCCGTATATCGGATATTTTTGGGACAGCTCCTCGAAGTGTTCGGTGAAGCTGCGGGCGAACCGGCGATTCAGCGAATCGGACTCGCCCGTATGGACCCGCTTACCACCGGCGGAAAGCCGCTCGTTCTCGCTTTCCACCTTGACGCCTTGGCCGCGTAAGGCGAACGCCAGGCGGTCCCTGGAGGCCAGCACGGCATCGTAGTCCAGAGTGAACCACCAGCGGAGCACGGTCATCGGCGGCGGCGGCTCACCCGGCGCGAGTTTGATCAGGTGCAAATAATCGACCACGCCCGGCACGCCCTTTTCCAAGCCCATGCCGATGAGCTTCATGCGATAATCGGCCTCGACCATGACTCGCGCGGCCCGTGTGCGGGGGTCCAGTCCGTAAACCTCGATGTCCTGCTTGCCGATTTGCGCGCGCAGTTGCTTCAACCAGTTACCGCGGGATTCGGCGTGGATCGGCCGCTGGTTTGATTGCTGTAGAAACGCCTGCAAGCGGGCCAGGCCCTCCGGCCGGGGCGTGATCAGACAGCCGAACTTCGCGTCCGGGCCGCCGCATATCATGCGACGGAAGACGACCGCCAAATCGTCCAGCCGCACCACCGGCCGGCCGGTCTCGGCGTTGAGGATGGCGCCCTCTAGCCCCGCCGTCCAGTCGCCGGCCGGCCCCGCCAACACGACGTCGCCCGATTCGGGATAGACGAACACGTAGCGGATGCGATACAGCCCGGCCATCACTTGCATGGTTTCAGTCGGTTGTTGCCCCGCCGCCAGACGCAACTGCACATATTTCTCCAAGCGCGGCAGGGAGATCATACGCAAGGGCGAGTTGCGCCGGGCGTTTTCCTCCCGGCCTGCCCGCAGCCGGCTGGCGGCGCGCAAGGCCGCCAGGTTCCCGGTCGCATCTTGTCGCGCCATCGGGCAGAGCACACCCTGCGGATCGACCCAGACGCCCGTGGGAAACGGTGAAATAGCGCCTGGACCGCCCACGACGTCCCAGGTCGTGGGGCGGACAGTGGAGGTGATCAAGTCAATCAACTCATCGTAGTCGGGCTGGGCGGCGCCGCCCCGGCCGTCCGGCGGCGCCCCGGCGCAGGCCAGCACACCGGCTCGGATGCGGTCGTCGCTGATCTCCGCGGCGGACTGGAGGTAAGCGTCGCGCGCCTGGGCCTCGGCTTGGGCCAGTGCGATCATGCCCAGCCACGCGTCGCGTTGTTTCGGATCGGAAGTCTGCCGAGCCAGGGTCAACGCCGGGGCGAACTCTCCGGCTCTGATGTGTGCTCGAATAATGCCGTCCTGCCATTGGGGCCGCGCCGCCCGCGCCGGGCCCACGACCGCGATGCCCATCAACACGGCCAGGACCGAGCGGCAAAACCAACGCACGCATATCGACTTCGCGAGCATAATAAACACCACTTCAAATTCATCCTGACTGATTCTCCCTTGGAAAGGGCATCATCGACGGGGGTGAATTGCCGCGGCGGAGTTCTTCTGGGGACCGAAGCTCTTGATCTTTTTCAACCAAGCCTCCAATGGACCGATTTCCTTTGGTCCGATCAACCACTCGTGACCTTTGTTCGGGACGACGCGGATTGTTAAAGGAATGCCCGCTTTCTGCCACTTTTGCTCGACCTCGCGCCAAGCACCGAGGCCGCCGTCGTTTCCACCCACTAGCGCGTAAATCGGCACGGATGTCACCGCCGGCGAATCGGGCGGATCGAACGTCGTAAAACGCCCGCCTTCCGCACGTTGGACGGGATAGGCTGCATCCACGATTAGACCGCCCAAATCCTCCACGTTGTCGCGCCACGCGTTAAGGGCCAACTGACCGCCCGCTGAAAAACCCATAAGGATCGGTTTCCGCGAATCTATCCCCTCGATCCGACCGGCATCGGGCAAAGATTTTTCAAAGAGGCGTTTCGCGTCCTCGCCAGCCCAGCCCCTCCATGATTTTTCGCTGGGTATAAGCAGAGCGTAGCCGTTGCGGATAAATCGTTTGGTTAATGATTCCGGCGCGCGATTGGCCGATGCGCCCGCCGGGTGCAGCCACACGATCAGCCTAGCAGGATTCGCCTTGGACGCCCGCGGCGACATGCGGACATAATATGGCAAGCCCCCTTCCGGCCGGCGTTCGACGGTCTTCACTCCCGCCATCGCGGCGGGCTTTTCATAAGTGGCCTGCGACTTGGGCTGATTATGTTGCTGGGCCCAGGCGGAAGAAACGGCAAAAGCCGGAAGAATCGCCGCCAACATAAAAAAAGAAACATAATGCATTTTTTTCATGGTCTGTTTTTCTCCTGCCATCTGGAGGGGTTGTGGAGGGGAAAAGGAAGAGTGCGCGTGATTCTATATTATGCGATTGTTTTTGTCAAGCGTTTGTTGTTGTTCGACGGGGTAATTTCAAGACAACGTCCGGCGCAACGATGCCGTCACACGTCTAGATTCCGCACTTCCATGGCGTGTTTTTCGATGAACTCGCGGCGGGGTTCGACCTTGTCGCCCATCAGAACCCGGAACATTTCGTCCGCCGCCCCGACGTCTTCCATCTTTATCTGCGAGAGGGTGCGGTTGGCCGGGTCGAGCGTGGTTTGGCGAAGCTCCTCGGCGTTCATTTCGCCGAGACCCTTGAAGCGGGTGATTTGCAGACCCTTCTCGCCGGCCGCGCGGACCGCCGCCAACAGACCGCGGAGGTCTTCCAGGCCGGCGAACGTATCGCCGCGACGGAGTATGTAACGGGGCTCCTCCACGCCGGTCCGCTCCTGCGGAATGAGACTGTCAAGCTCGAAGCCCATCTCGCGCAGCTCGGCAAGTTGGTTGTTGATCGAGCGGACCTCGTGCAGTTCGACGATATGCAGCCGATCGTGCGGTTCCGTCGCCTCTTCGTCGACAGGCCCATCGGCGAGATCGAGTTCCTTGCCGACCTTGCGCTCGCTGGCGACGACGAACTCGTCGAGCTGTTCCCGCGTGGTGAACCATTGTTCCTGCTGGCCGAGGAATACGTGATAGACGGGCAGCCGTCCGCTTGCCGGATCGAAGCGGGCGGCGTGTATGCGGAGACTGATCCCGCGCCGCTCCAGCGCCAGCAGCGACTCCTCCAGCGCGGCCAGCGCGCGGCAGAGCCGCTCCATCTGCTTGCCCTGGATGGTCCGTCCGTCGTCCGACTCGAAGACCGCGTCGTTCAAGCCGGCCTCGAGCAGTTGGGACTTCATCTCCTCCTCGGTCTGGATATAGTAGGTCTTCTTTTTCTGCCGCACGCGGAACAGCGGCGGCTGGGCCACGTAAACGTATCCGGCCTTTATCAGCGGGAACATCTGACGATAGAAGAAGGTCAACAGCAACGTGCGGATGTGCGAACCGTCGACGTCGGCGTCGGTCATGATGATAATCTTGCTGTAACGGCGTTTGGCGAGGTCCATCTCCTCGCCGATGCCCGCGCCGATGGCGGAAATCATACTGCGGACCTCTTCGTTGGCGAGGACTTTGTCTTCGCGCGCCTTGTAGGCGTTGATGATTTTACCGCGTAGGGGGAGGATGGCTTGATATTGGCGGATGCGGCCCCCTTCGGCGCTTCCGCCGGCCGAATCGCCTTCGACCAGATACAGTTCGCAGTGGTCCACTTCGCGGCTGGTGCAGTCGCGGAGCTTGCCGGGCAGTCCGCCGCCGCCGAGCGCGCTTTTGCGGTCGCGGACCAGTTGCCGCGCCTTTCGGGCGCTTTCGCGGGCCGCGGCCGCCAACAACCCTTTTTGCACGATGCTCCGCGCCGTCTTCGGGTTCTCTTCGAGGTACTTGGCCAGATGATCGCCCATGGCGGAGTTGACGATACCCTCGATTTCGCCGTTACCCAGCTTGGTTTTGGTCTGCCCCTCGAACTGCGGCTCGGGTACGCGGAGCGAGATCACCGCCGTCAGTCCCTCGCGGCAGTCGTCGCCGCTGGGAACTAGGTCTTTATATAACCCCAACTTCTTTCCGTAGGCGTTGATGGTCCGGGTAATGGCGGCGCGGAAGCCCGAAATGTGTGTTCCGCCTTCCGTGGTGCTGATATTGTTGACGTACGAATGGACGTTTTCGGTGAACTCGTTGGAGTATTGCAGGGCGACGTCCAGTCCGACGCCATCATACTCGCCGGCGACGTGGACGATGTCCCGGTGGGCGGGTTCGCTGGCCCGGTTCAGATACTCGACAAACTCCACGATTCCCCGTTCGTAATGGAAAGCTTCGCTGTCTCCCGTCCGGTCGTCGCGCAGCGAGATTTTCACGCCCTGGTTGAGGAATGCCAACTCTTGGAGCCGGCGGTGCAGGATGCTGTATTGGAAGTTCGTGTTGGGAAAAATCTGGGGGTCTGGTTTGAACGTGGTCTTTGTGCCCACGCGGTCGCTACGGCCGATGCGGCGGACCTCAGCCACCGGCACGCCGCGCTCATATTCCTGCTGATAGACGTGCCCTTGGCGACGGACTTCCACCTCGCACCATTCGGAGAGGAAGTTGACCACCGTCACGCCGACGCCGTGCAGTCCGCCGGAGGTTTGATAGACCCCCTTGCTGAACTTCCCGCCGAACTTCAGCACGGTCATCACCCCTTGGAGCGTGGAGAAGCCCAGGTCGGCATGCTCCTCGACGGGGATGCCGCGGCCGTTGTCCTCCACCACCATCGAGCCGTCGTTGTTGACGACGACCGAGATTTCACTGGCGAACCCGGCCATCGTCTCGTCGATGGAATTGTCGACCACCTCGTAAATCAGATGGTGCAGGCCGCGGAGGGTTGTGTCGGCAATATACATGCTCGGCCGTTCGCGGACGTGCTCCAGATCGCTGAGGTGTTCCATATCCTTGGCGGTGTACTCGGCGTCGCCCTTGGTGCGATCGAGGTGATAGGTGCTCAAATCCGGGGACGAGGTTGGTTGTTGCGGTTCGTTCGACATAACCCTATCTTTCCAGACTGTTTATCCAACAGCCCGTTGAAATACTATTGTCGTGGTTGTAGGAGGCGACTCCAGTCGCCGATTTCCCAATGTTTTCGCATTACAATCGGCGTCTGGAGACGCCTCCCACAACGGCTTGCTATATAGCGTCGGACTATTCTATGCTTCCCACGCGGAAGCGAATGTTTTCTATTCCTTCGCCGGGCAAAAGTCCCGCCAGCGATTCCAACAACGCATGTTTCTGAAACCCCAATTCTTGCACGAGGGTCGAATTGGCCACCACGACTTCCAGCGTGCCGCGGCGGAGCGATCCCGGTCGGGTATATCTGGCCGTCAGTGGACCGGCCGCCTCGCGCCAGGCGGCGTCGTACGCCGCGGCGCATTGCACCCGCGCATATCCCCGTCGGGCCATTACTTCGGAGAGCACTTCGCCGATCGCACGCGGGCCACGCTTCATAATCCGTTATCCCGTCATTTGGATCGCAATATCCGTATTTAGCCCCGGGTGAATACACCCGGGGCAGGCGGTTTTTCGCAGTCAACCGCCCCGCCGTGTATTCACGGCGGGCTAAATGAATCAGTCGTTATTGATCCCTGGCCAGCGGCATTATTACGTAAGCGTAACCGTCGTCGGTCGCGCAAACGGCGGCGCTCTCCGCGTCGCGCAACTCCATCGTGAAACTCTGCTCGGAGTCCAATACCTTAAGGAACTCGCCGAGATACCGCGGGTCGAGCGTAATGCCGACCTCCGAGCCGTCGTAAGCGATGGGCAACTCGACGTGCGACTCGCCATACTCCGCCCCGTGTCCGGCCAATACAATTTTGCCGCCACCGAAGGTAAAATCCACCCCACGGCGCTCTTCGCTGGTGACGATCGCCGCTTGACGCACTGCCGCGTAAAACGGACCCGCGGTCAATTCGATTTTCAACATGCCTTCGCGCCGCGGAAACACGTCGCGCCATTTTGGATAGCGTCCCTCGACCAATCGAGAATAGATCGTTGCCCGACCGCCGCGGATCAGCACGTCGTTCTCGCGGATGGCCATTAAAATGTTGTCTTCGCTGTCCGCCAGCGCCCGTTCGATCAACTGCATGGCGCGGGTAGGGATGATCGTCGTATTCTCTCCGGTGGCGTGACCGCCGATCGACTTAGCCGGGCCTTCTTGTCGCGCAAGGCGACGGCCATCCGTGGCGACGGCCGTCAGTCCGTCGGCGGTCAGTTCCACCAACACCCCGCCGAGGGCGTAACGGCTGCTCTCATTGTCCGTGGCGTAGACGGTTCGCCGGATGACCTCACGGAAAAACCGAGCCGGTAGTTCGTGATATTTTTCTTCCTCGAACGCAACCACGTCGGGAAACTCGTCTGGGTTTTCGCTGGGAAGTTGAAACTCGCTCCGCCCGCCGCGGACCAACACCTTACCGCCGTCGCTTTCCAAGTCTAATTTTTCGTCAGAGCTTTCCGACAGGATTTTCCCAAAGCGGTCGCGGGGTAAAACCACGCTGCCGGGCGCCTCCACGGTAAAACCGGGCACCTCTACGCGGATGCCGACCTCTAAATCAGTCCCCATTAGAAGTGCTTTGTCGGCCGTCACTTCAAGTTTAACGTTTTGCAGGATTGGCTTGGGACTGCGTGCCGGAGCCACGCTGGCGGCCATCTGAAAGGCGTGTAATAGTTTATCGCATTCGCAAGTTGCTTTCATGACGGGGTCATACCTTTCTTATAATTCTTTGTTTTATAAAGGCAGTAGTAGTAGGCTGCCGCAATCAAGTGTTGATGGTTTGGTTGTATGGCGAACAACACGTTGCCGTGTTGGAACTTAAGGCAGCGGGAAGTCTTGTGGCGACGGTGAAGAAACCGTCGAATGTCGGTCGTTAAGTTGTTGCCGGGAGTTTGGTAAAGGGAATAGTTTAAGTGAATCGTAATTCGCGTGTTGGTGATTGTGGCGAAGTCGCCTGGGTTATCGACGGCGATTGACGGCCGACGTTCAAGTTTTCCACAGCTTCGTTCGTAGCCGATCGATCGCTTCGCGGATCGTCGGGTCGCTATTGATGGATTCTTCCGTTTTGCGAAAACTATGCAACACAGTGGTATGGTCTCGGCCGCCGAAATACCGCCCGATCTCTTCGAGTCGTTCTTTACCTATTTTCCGGGCAAGGTATACGGCCACCCCGCGGGCAGCGACCAATGCACGACGCCGTACCGGGCCTCGCATGTCGGACAACCGTATTGAAAAATGCCGCGCCGTGGCCAAGGCGATTTCATGCAGGCTGGGCCGCCGGGTACGGCTTCGCCGATCAACATATTCGCGGGTGGCCTCCAGGTCAAGTCGGCCGTCGCCAAGATGGTCGGCCATCGCCACCTCCCACAATGCGCCCGCCAACTCCGGCGCCGTCCCGCACAAACCTTCAGTCAGGATCCGCGCCACTGGTTCCGGCAATTCCAGGTCTCTTGATTTGGCTAAATGTTGGAGCAGCGCCAAGCGAGCCTCGGGACCAGGTGGCGACAAAGGAACCACCAAACCGCCGCACAACCGGCTTTGCAAGGCCGGTAAAAGGCCGGGAAGCTCGGTCGGCGCCGCTGGGGCCGTGATCACTGCCCACCGGCCTTCGGCCAACAACGCATCCAGCGTATAAACAAGCTCCTCTTGGGTGTTCAGTTTCTCGGATCGTCGGGTAACCAATCTGCCCAAGTCCTCGACTATCAACAAATCCGCTTTTCGATGTTTCTCGCGAAATTCATCGACCGCCTGGGTCTCGATCGCTTCGGCCAACTCGCGGGCAAAATCGACCGCGGTGGTGCGGACCACCCGCCGCCGGTGGCGATCGCGCCATGCCGCCGCAATGCCGTCGGCCAGATGTGACTTTCCGGTCCCGCTGGAGCCGTGGAATACCAGTGGGTTGTAACCGTTGGCCCGCTCCTCGACGACCGATCGGACGGCGACCTCGACCAGCCGGTTCTCGGGCCCGGCCAGGAAATTGCCCGAGGCGACCCTGCCGTCCTGCTCAGCGGCGGCAGGTAGCTGTCTCCCCGGAAGAGGTATGTCAATGACGCCGTCAACCATGTCGGCTCCGCCTTGATTATGGAAACCGATATTGTAGCGATTTTCGGGGAAGTCTACGAGGTGGGTTGAACATCTCCCCCCCAAGAAAAATGCGATAACAGAACGCCGCGATCGTATTGAGGGGCCAAGCAGGTATGCTTATGATTAGCTTGGTTGGTTTTCTGCCCGAAAGATGGCATCATACGATTCCTCGAACCCTCATGCACCCATGCCGCGCCGTAATCTGCTGTTGTTGATCGTCGTCGCGATGCTGGCGCTGGCCTGTTACCTGCGGGTGCAGAAGAACCCGTGCCTCCGCGTCATGGCCAACGCCATAAACACGATCGAGAGCCGTTCGCTGGAACCGATCGACGATTTGCGATTGTTCGAGGGGGCCATGCGGGGGATGCTCGGCCAACTGGACAAAAACTCGATCTACATTCCGGCGGCCGACTTGGACGCGTTTACGGAAGACATCGAGCGGCAGTTCGCCGGCGTGGGGATGGAGGTCGCGCTGGATCCGCGGACCAATCAACTGACGGTCCGCAGCCCGCTGGCGGGTTCGCCGGCCTACGAGGCTGGAGTGTTGGCCGGCGACCGGATACTGAAGATCGACGGCACGAGCACCGAGGGTATGTCGATGTCCGAGGCCGTCGCTTTGCTCCGCGGTCCGCCCGGCAAGCCGGTTACGCTCTCCGTGCTGCACGTGGGCGAAAAGGAACCGGTGGAGATAACCATCGTCCGCGAAATCATCCACGTGAACACCGTGCTGGGCGATACCCGCAACGAAGACGGCTCGTGGAACTACTTTCTCGCGGGCCGCGATCGTGTGGGCTACGTCCGTATCACCAGCTTCTCCGAAACCACGGCCGGCGAGTTGGAACTTGTGTTGGGCCGGTTGGCTGAGCAAGGCATGCGCGGTCTGGTGCTCGACTTGCGCAACGATCCAGGCGGTTGGCTCGCGGCCGCGGTGGACGTCTGCAATCAATTGATTTCCTCCGGCGTTATTGTCACCACGCGGCGCCGCGGCGGCCGAATCAGCGAGACGTACCGCGCCGGCGGCCAAGGGCCGTTCACCGATTTCCCCCTGGCGGCGGTCGTCAATCAGGAAACGGCCAGCGCCGCCGAGATCGTCGCCGCCTGTTTGCAGGACCACGATCGCGCGGTGATCGTCGGCTTGCGGACCTACGGCAAAGGGACCGTTCAAGAGTTGATCGATTTGCCGCGCGGCTACGGCGCGATGAAACTGACCACGGCCAGCTATTGGCGCCCCAGCGGCAAGGACATCCAGCGCCCGCGCGACGCCACGAAAAACGACCAATGGGGCGTAACGCCCAACAAGGGCTACGAGGTCGTGCTGACCGACGAGGAGTATGTCGAGTGGCAGTTGTGGCGTATCCGGCGCGACACCTTTCAACAACCCGGTAACGGCGGCGACGAGAAAGACGCGAAACCATACGTCGATCGGCAGCGGCAACGAGCCGTCGAGTACGTGGAGAAAAGGATGAAGGATGAGGGATGAAGGATGAGAAATTGTGGATATAGAATATATTCCAAACCTTCTAACTTTCATCCCTCATCCTTCATCCCTCCTCCTTCATCCCTCATCCTTTCTCCTCAATTCCGCCCCGTGTTCGGATCGGCACGCGGCGACGATCCGGTCGCGGATTTCGTCGGCCTGTTGGTTGGTGAACGTACACTCGCCGGAGCGAAGCACGATCGAGAACAAGAGGCTTTTTCGATCGACGCCCAAGCGTTTTTCGTCTCGGTACGTGTCTCGGTACTGGAGCGTTTCGAGGCACGGGCCGGCCTCTCGCCGCGCGGTGGCCGCCACGTCGGCCCAGCGGACCGCTTCGGCGACCACCAGATTCAGGTCGCGGGTAACCGCCGGGTAAGACGACTGCTCGACGCAGCGCGGCATCAGATCGGCGGCTTCAATCAGCGGGGCCAGCCGGACTTCGGCCACCGTGGCCGGTCCTTTGAGATCGAACTGTTTCAGCGCGTCGTCCGTCAGGCGGCCCATGTAGCCGAGCGTCTGCCCGCGGAACCGCAACCGGCACGAGGCGGCCGTGTCGAAAGGGGACAGGTCCGATTTGCCGCTGAGCGGCCCGAAGGGTGTTTCGCACAAATCGGACCTGTCCCCTTTTAACCCCTCGGCTTCCACGGGGTCCGCTATCTTCAATTCGCACAGGATCGCTTCCACCACGCCTTTTACCGCCGGATAGTCCCGACCGCCGGCGATACCCAGCAGCAGCGGCTCTTGCGGTAGTTCGGCCCCTTGCGGCAGATATACCTTGGCGATCTCGAACAACTCGATAATCGGGTTGGCGAGTGCCTCGTTTGCCCCCCGCGCGACGAGCAAACTCGGCAACAGACTGCGGCGGAGCCGGTCGGCGCCGCGGACCACCGGCATCGCACTCCGCAAAGGTTCGGCGTCGGTCCAGGGGCTGAGCGATTCGGAAGTGTGCCGATCGACCGCGCTTAGCGTGACCGCCTCGTCGAAGCCGCAGGCCGTCAACACGTGGCGGACCTTTTCCAGCACCCGATCCTCGCGGCGTCGGGCCGAAGGGACCATCGGCACGCCCACGTCCTCGGGTATCGCGTCGTAGCCGTGGATTCGGCCGACCTCCTCGATCAGGTCGATCTCGCGGGTCAGGTCGCGCCGCCAACTCGGCGGAGTTACGGCGAGCGACTGAGGGCTGGCCGCTTTAGCGGCCAGCGGGTCCAATCCCAGCGCCAGCAATATCTCTCGCACCCGCTCGGCTGGCACTTCAATGCCGAGAATCCGCTGCAACTGCGAAAACCGCAGCACGATCGGCTCGCGCTTCCGCGGCGGTCGGCCCACGTCCACGATGCCGCCGGCCAACTCGCCGCCGGCCAGGTCGAGGATCAATTCGCAGCAACGTCGGCTGGCCCAGTCGAGCCCCTCGGGGTCTACCCGCCGCTCAAAACGGTAGGACGAATCGCTGTGCAGGTTCAGCAGCCGGGCGGTGTTGCGGATCGAGACCGGATCGAACTCGGCCGCCTCGATCAACACGTCGCGTGTGTCCGGCGAAATCTCCGTCCGCGCCCCGCCCATTACCCCGCCGATCGCCACGGGAACAGCGCCGTCGCAGATCAGGCACGTTTCGGGGCCAGGCTGGTAGGTTTTGTGGTCGATCGCTTCGAGGATCTCGTCAGGCAGCGGGCGGCGGACGACGATCTCCGGGGGGAATAAAGGGGACAGGTCCAATTTGTGCGGAGCACCCGAAGGGCCGCTATGCGGCAAATTGGACCTGTCCCCTTTATTCCCCGCCCCGCGCAGCTTGCCGAAGTCGAACGTGTGCAACGGCTGTCCGCACTCCATCAGCACGTAGTTGCTGATATCCACGACGTTGTTGATCGGGATAATGCCGACCGTCTCCAAGCGCCTCGCCATCCATTGTGGGCTGGGACCGATCTTCACGCCGCGGATCACCCGAGCGGTATATCGCGGGCAAAGATCGGGACACTCGATCCGCACCGAAACCAGACTATCGACCGGCGTTTTGCCTTCCGTCGGCCGAGCGGCGGGAAGCTTCAGGCTAAGATTCCACAGCACGGCGATTTCCCGGGCGACGCCGATATGGCCCAGGCAATCGGGCCGATTGCTGGTCACCTCCAGGTCGATGGCGAAGTCGTCGGCCACCTCTTTGGTCTCCTCATGGTTGAGACCAGAAAAGGTCAGCCGCCGCTCAAGTTCCTCCAGCGGCATATCCAGCGGCACGTATTGTTTCAGCCAGTTCCAGGAGACGAGCATGGGAGGGATTGGGGGTTCGGGGATTCGGGGATCGGGGCTGGAGGGTTCAGGATGCCGTGCTTCCCGAGTCCCGAACCCCCAATCCCGAACCCCGTTTCTAAAACTGGTGCAAAAACCTCACGTCATTCTTGAACAACTCGCGGATATCTGCGATGCCGTGCCGCCGGGCGCAGATACGTTCGATACCCAGCCCGAAGGCGAAGCCGGTGAACTCCTCGGGGTCGTAGCCGACGGCGCGAAGCACGTTTGGATCGACCATACCCGCCCCGCCCATCTCGATCCACCCGTCGGCCCAACTCATGTCCACCTCGACGCTTGGCTCGGTGAAGGGGAAGAACGACGGCCGGAAACGGATGTGGACGTCGTCGGCGAAAGCGCTGCGGGCGAACAGCCGCAACGTGCTCTTCAGATCGGCCATCGTCACGCCGCGGTCGACCAGTAGGCCCTCTATCTGATGGAACATCGGGTAGTGGGTGGCGTCGGCGGTGTCGGGGCGGTATACCCGGCCGCAAGAGATTATCCGTACCGGCGGCCGCATCCGTTCCATGGCCCGAATCTGCACGGTGCTCGTCTGGCTCCGCAGTAGAAAAGATGGGGAGACAGGGAGACAAGGAGACAGGGAGACGGGGAGAGGGGGAGACAGGGAGGATGCTGTTGCCGCGATTTCTCCTTGTCTCCTTGTCTCCTTGTCTCCTTGTCTTTCTCCGCCGGCTGATCCTTGATCGAGATAGAAGTTCTCCAACGGGTTACAGGCGGGATGGTCGGGTGGGATATTCAACGCCTCGAAATTGTGCCACTGGTCTTCCACCTCCGGCCCGTCGACCACGCTGAACCCCAGCCGGCCCATGATCTCCTTCAGCTCCTCGATCGTCTGCGTGATCGGGTGCAGCCGGCCCAGCCGGCAGCAGTCGCCGGGAACCGTGGGATCGACGCATCGGGCGGTGGCCGCCGGACGCGACGCCGAGGCCAACCGTTCGACCACCGCTTGGTGGGCTGACTCGATAGCTTGCTTGACTTCGTTGAACCGCTTTCCGGCGGCGGGCCGGTCGGCCTTGTCCACCTTGCCTAGCCCCTTCTGGACGGCCTTCAATCGACCGCTCTTGGCGCCGACGAATTGCACGCGAGCGGCTTCCAACGCGGCCGCGTCGCAGGCCGCGGCGAAAGCGTCCGTCGCCTCGTCGAGCAAGGCGTCCAGTTCGGTCAGAAAATTGGAAAGAGCCATGAGTGGAATGTAGAATGATGAATGATGAATGATGAATGACTTGCCGTCGTCAATTCATCATTCTACATTCACCATTCATAATTATTCAGAACCGGCCTGTTTGACCAATTCCACGACCGCGTCGAAGCCTTGGCTGTCGGCGACGGCCATTTCGGCCAGCATCTTGCGGTCCAACTCGATGTTGGCCTTCTTCAGTCCGGCGATCAGTTCGCTATAGCGGAGTCCGCGTTCGCGGACGGCGGCGTTGATGCGGATGATCCACAGGCGGCGGAAATCGCGTTTGCGGTTGCGGCGGTCGCGGTAGGCGAAGACGCCGGCACGGACCAGGCTTTCCTTGGCGGTCCTCATCAGCCGGCGACGGCCGCCGACGAATCCTTTGGCTTTTTTGAAGATGCGTTTTTTGGCCCGATTTCGGGCCGGACCCTTGGTGGTACGCATGGACAGAATCTTTCGGTTTACACGGGAACCAGGCCCTGCCCGATGCGAGGGCAGCGTTCTTTAGCCCGTCCCGTTGGTGTATTTAATGTCGCACAGCCCGAGGGCGGCCGTGCTACAAGCCATCTTAGTAGCTGTGTTTGCCCAGGACACGGCGAATCTTGACGGCCTCGACGTCGTTGACGGTCTTTGTGCCGCGCAGGTTCCGCTTCCGTTTGTGGCTCATTCGGGAGGCCAAGTGGCTGGTCCCGGCGCAGCGGTGCTTGACCTTTCCGGAGGCGGTCAGGCGGAATCGTTTTTTCGTCCCCTTATGGGTCTTCATCTTGGGCATGATTGGCTACCACTGATTCGGTTCTATTTGTAGATAGACTCGTTATTATACTTGAATCTCCACTCGGTGGAAGTGGGAAAAGACGGCTTCGCTAGAGTATTTGCCGCCGCGACAGGGGGGGATGGTGCCCACGCGGACATTCCGGGGTCATGCAATATGTGGCTGCCTTACTCATATTGCAGCGCGATCAGCAGATTCAGCCGGGCGGCGCGTTCGGCGGGTAGCCATGCGGCGAGGATGATTACCGCCATGCCCGTGACGAAACAGATCACCATCAGCGACGGATGCAGCGCGAAATCGACCGAGTATCCCAACACCGGCACCGTGCAGAGGTTTGTCACGTACGCGCCGATTACCCCGCCGGCCACCCCGAGGGTCAAGCCGATCAATCCGATGATGACTGCTTGGGCGAGGATCGTTTTGCGGACTTGCCAGCGGGTCATGGCCACCACTCGCAGCAGGGCCAACTCGCGGGTCTGCTCCAGCACGTTCATCGTCAGCGTGTTGGCGATGCCGAACGAACCGACGATGAATCCCAGGGCCAGCAGCCCCCACAGGCTGGCGATCACGCCGGTCATCAGGTTGTTGAGCCGCTTGCGGAGGTCGGCGAAGGAGTGGAGCATCAAGCCCGACTTGTCGCAGATCGGCTTAAGCTGTTCGCGGACGTGGTCGATTTCGCCCGGTTTCGCGTTGAGGATGAAGGTATCCACGTCGTCGATGTTCATCATGCGTCGGGCGGACTTGCCTTGCATGTAGATCATCTTTCCGCCGGCCAGATAGGCGGTGGCGGTGGCGGCCACGGTGAGTTTTTTCGGGCTTTTGCCGGTCTTGATGGTAATCGTGTCGCCGACGCGGGTGTTTGTGCGGTTGGCCAGCACCGTGCCGATCACTACTTCGCCCTTGGCCAGGCGCTCTCGTACTTCTTGCGGGTTTCCATCTTTCAGGGCCAGCGGCAATTCTCCCTCGTTGTTGAAATCGCGCACGAACATCGTCACGTATATCTTGTCGCCGTTCGGGCCGGCGGTTTCTATCGACGTGTTGATGGTGCTGATGCTTTCGACGTTGGCGATCCCTTCGATGGCGCGGAATTGATCGCCGAGCGATTCGGGCATGGGCGGGGACTGGCCGGATTGCAGGTCGGGGTTCATGCGGCGAATAATGAAATCACCCCGAAACGTCTTGGCCTGCCACGTGCGAATGTCGTCCACGTTGTTGAGGATGTTGGTTCCCAAGTTGGTGGCCGTGCTGACGGCGATGTAGAGCAGCCCGATGGTCAACGTAGTGCGCACCATGCGGCGGAGGACTTGCCGCTGGGCGATTTTTCCTTCCGTGCGAAAAATGGGGTACAGCATCCAAGCCGCCAGCCGCGTCAGCCTGGTCAGCACGAGTGGCACCAGCAGCACGAACGCGGTGGTGAAAACCGCTCCGGCGTAGACCGTAAGCCCGATCGGCAAATAACCAACGACGCAGGCGGCCAGTGCCGATCCGGTCAGCAGGAAAAACGTCAAGCTGAACAGGACGTACCACGGCGAGATACGGTTCCGTCCCGACGAAGGGACGAAGCGCATGCTCTCCAGCGGCGAAATCCGGCTGGCGATCCAGGTGGGGATGAACATCGCCAGCAACGAGATACTCGGGCCGAGGAAAGCGGCCAGGATGAACGTGCCGGGGGCGATTTGCAGCGGGGGCATGGGCGTCGAGTAGACGCGGCTCATCGCATCGGTCAAGAGGTATGCGCCGCCCAGACCCAACAGCGAACCGAGGACCGTGCCCACGAGGCCCATCGCCAAACCTTCGAGCAGCAACATCCGCGTGATCTGTTTGCGCGTGGCGCCTACTGCCCGCATCACGGCCAGTTGCCGACGCCGCTCGCCGACGTTCATCAGGTAAGTATTGAAGATCGTGAACAGCCCGAGGATGATCATCAGCACGTAGGCGACGTCCAGGCCGCTTTCAGCGGCTTGCATCGTTTCCCTGGCGAAGTGCGCGCGGGCCATCGGCGAGCGGACGGTAAGACCAACGGGCAGGATGCCGGCGATATCGGCCTGCACGGCTTTTTCGTCGGCCGTATCGGTCAGCACGATGCTGGCCATATTGATGTGGCCGAGGCCCTTTTTGGCGAAGAAGTGTTCGGCGGTTTGAAGGGGGAGGAAGATGACTCCGCCGTGGTTGAAATTGGCGGCGCCCTGCGGAGAGAGCAAACCGATGATGCGGAAATTCTTTACTCCGCCGCTTAGTCCGCCGCGCGAGGTGCCCAGCTTTACTTTGTCTCCAATCTTGACGCCCAGGCCACGGGCGAAACCGGTCTCCAGCAGGGCGTCGTATTTCTTGCTGTTCTCGCCGAAATACTCCCCTTCCTGCAAATCGTAATCGCGCACCGCTTCGTCTTGCGTCAGGTCGATACCCATAACCAGCAAGCGAACCCTGGCGTCCTTGTGCCAGAGCGTCGATACTTTTTGCACGCTGGGTATTGCCGCCTTCACACCCGGCACTTGCCGGACACGATTGACGATCTCATCGGGAAAGAAGCTGCCGTCCTCGGCAACCACCTCGAACGCCGCACGGCCGGCCATCCCCTCGTACATGGTCTGGTACGCCTGGTGGGTGGTGGTCGTGCCGATGTCTACCGCCACCATTGCCGCCACGCCGATGACGATGCTCAGCAGTGTGAGCGTCGCCCGGCCGGGACGGTTCTTTATCTCGCGGAGAGTGAACTTCCAAAGGATCATAATGGTTCCTCGTTCCCGCGCTCCGCGCGGGAACGTTTTCTTGCCCACAAATCGCGGAGAACGCAAAGCGCCCAGCCGCGCGTTCCCACGCGGAGCGTGGAAACGAGGCCCCGGCCGAAAATTGCCGGGCTAAACGGTTTTCTTAAACAAACAGCTTCGCACGGGCTGAGCTTGAGGAAGCGGGTTGACGGCGTCGGGATGTCCGTTGCTTTCCTCCAGTCCGTCGCGCAACCGTATCAACCGATCCGCCTGCGCGGCCACGTTGGCGTCGTGAGTGACCATCACGATCGTCTGTTCCTCGCGAGTGACCAGTTTTCGCAGCAAGGCCGTGACTTGGCGGCCGTTGGCGCTGTCGAGATTGCCGGTCGGCTCGTCGGCCAACAGCAGCGCCGGCCGCATGACCAAGGCCCGGGCGACGGCTACCCGCTGCTGCTCTCCGCCCGACATCGTGCTCGGCACGTGGTTGCGGCGGTGCGTCATGCCGACCAGCCGGAGCGTGTCGACGGCCCTGCGGCGGGCTTCCGCGCTCGGCATCCCGCCCAATTCCAGCGGCAAGGCCACGTTCTCTTCCGCCGTAAAAGCCGGCAGCAGATTGAACGATTGGAATATGAATCCCATTCGCTCACGGCGGATGATAGTCCGCTGGTCGTCGTTCATCGTGGCCAGATCGACGCCCTCGAGCAACACCTGTCCGCTGCTGGGCGTTTCCACGCCGCCGAGGATATGCAGCAGGGTGCTCTTGCCCGAGCCGGATGGTCCCATGATTGCCAGCAGTTCGCCTTTACGGACCTGGAGGTCCAAGCCACGCAAGGCGTGAACGCATACTTCACCCTCGATGCCGTAGTCTTTTTTCAAGCCGCGGGTTTCGAGAATGTACATGGGCAGTTTCTCGGCAGGGGTGGTCGGGCGACGCTCGCCGAATATCCTGCGTGTCGCTTTCCTTCGTGGTTTCACCTTGAACGCCGCGCGGGCTTCTTCGACCAATAAACTCGGACACGGAACATCCGTGGGCCACGGTCGCAGCCCAGGCTGGCGCGCCGTCATCGTGTTCGATAGACTCTTCATCATACTGCTGCTGGGAATGCTGGGCAAGCGGCCCTTAGGCCGGGGGGTAAGAGACGGGAACCAAAAACGGTACCGCGACCCTTGCCGCTTGGGTCGCAGTCCGATCCTATGCTTAGTGTCGGTTATAACTGCCGTGGAAGTAGAGATTGTCGGCGTAATTATTTTATGGCGATAAGGTTTGCCGACAGGGTAGACTTTGCGGCCAACGGCAGTGAAAAATTGCTTTAGAGTCCGATCGGCCGTGCCGATGGAACAACGATAGACCCGCCGGGAGGGCGGGACGGACGAAAGTCCCATTTCAGGACGAAGATCGTGGCAGCGACGGATCGATTGCCGTGATCTCTATTTTTGTGGTTGGGGCTGTTGCGGCTGCGGCGGTTGGGGCTGTTGCGGCTGAGCCTTTCTAAGTTGCTCCAACAGCGACTGGGCCTCCTCTCGCTGAGAAAACGGCGCCGCGCTCTGCGCCGCGCTTTGCAACAATCGTATGGCGTCCGCGTCGCGCCCGCGGTCGGCCAATACGCGGGCCAGATAGTAAGCCGTCTCGGCGCTGAAGGTCCCGCCGGAGATCGCTTTCCGTAGCGAAGCCTCGGCGTCTTGTAATCGGCCAAGCTTGTAGAGTACCCAACCGTAGGTTGAATAAGCGTCGCCCAGTCGCGGAAATTGCTTGACGTTGTTTTCGGCGTATTCCAGCGCGCGGCGCCGCTTCGCTTTATCCTTTTGCTCGACCAACGCCAGCGCCAGGTTGTTGCTGGCGGCGAAGTCCTTGGGCGATTGCAGATGGGCCGACTCGAAGTACAACTCGGCCGTCTTGTAATCCTTCTGGAACAGGGCGATTATGCCGCGGAGGATTTTGGCCTGGTAGTAATTCGGGTCGAGTTGCAAGGCGGCGGCCGCCTGTTTCTCGGCCTCCTCGAGCTGGCCGGTTTCCCATGCCCACTGGGCGGCGACCAGCCGGGCCTGGGGATTCTTCGGCGCGGCGGTCAACGCGGCAACGAGCCATTTTTTGGCGTTTTCCTGGTCGCCCGAGCGAGCGGACCATTGGGCCAAAACGGCCTCTGGCGGCAACATGTCGGTGTTGATTTTGGCCGCTTCCTTGAGCCTTTCCAAGGCCCCCTGCACGTCCTTTTCCCTGAACTGGCATTGGGCAAGCCGCAGCAAGGCCGCGGCATTTTTCGGATCCAGCTTCAACCAGGCATCGAGTTGCTTCCGTGCCTCGGCCCAGTCTCCGCGTGCCTCGGCCATCGACGTCAGGCCGCTGTAAAGCTGCGGCATCATCGCATCCTTTCGCTTGGCGCTCCCCTTCCATTGCGCCAACAGACTCTCGGCCTTCTCGAATAGCAGCCGGGCCTCGGCGGCGCGCCGCTCGCGCATGGCGATGTCGCCCATGATAAGGTATGCCTGTGGATCGTCGGGCGCGTCGACAACCGCCTGCTCCAACGCGCTCCGCACTCCCGCCGGAACGTTGGTCTGGGCGAAAAATTGGGCCATGATGACATGGGGAGGCGGCAGATCGGGATCCTTCTTTACGGCCTCCTTCAACAGCTTAATCGTGCCCGTGTAATCGCGCTTCTGAAAAAGTTCCGCCGCGTCGGCCAGCTCTTTCATTTGCACCGGGGTTTCGGAAGCGGTTCCGAGGCTGCCGGGGGCGATTGGCTCCGCGGCCGATTCCGACGTCGTGCAAGCGACGCAGACGGCAACGGCGGCGAACAGTAGAGTGCGTATCATGGTAATGACGGTTCCTTTGTCAACATGGAAAATGGAGAAATAGAAGCGACTATACCCCGCGCAATCGTACGCGGGGCCGATTGCATAAGTGTAGCCTACGGCCGATGGTCCCGCCGGGCAAGGCCCCCGATTTGGCCTCGAAAATCTCGTGCCGACGCCTGCCGTGTGTGTCGTGGCGCGTGAGGCGGCGGTGTGCAACTTTCGCGCATCCGGCACGGCGACGAAACCGTCAAAACCGGGTCCCTGCCGCGGGGGGTGTGGCCCTCTCGCCGTGACATTAGTACAATACCCTCCATTGAACTTTGCACCCGTACCTCACATCTCAACAGGAGACTTCACGATGACGAAGACAATTGTACGGCGGCTGGCCTGCTGGACATTGTTGGGTTGCCTGGCGTTTGCCGTGACAACCGTGGCGCAACCGGTCTTAAGTGCGGAGGACAAGGCCCCCGCAAAACCGACAACAAAGAAAAAGGAACAAGCGAAAGTCAAAAAGGGCCGCCATCGCTTGCCGCACTACTTCAGAGACGTGGTCGGCGACGAACAACGCGAGAAGATTTACAAAATCCAAGACGAGTATCGGCCGAAGATCGAGGCGTTGCGGACGGAGTTGAAGGCGTTGCGCAAAGAGCGAGACGAGAAAATCGAGGCCGTGTTGACCCCCGAGCAGAAACAGCAAATCGACGAGGCTCGGGCCGAGGCAAAGGCCAAGCGAAAAGCGAAAAAAAAGCCGGAAACTAAGAAACCGGATGGCAAATCCGCCGGCAATTGAGCATCGGAATAATTGCTTATACAGTGAGCGGCTTGAAGTGCAACATTCTTTTCCATCCGATAAGAATGTTGTATTACTTTCCGTGCAACGTATAAACGCCCCGCGACTGCGGTCGCGGGGGGACGCGAAACGCCGTCATCCACCCCCGCGCCTGCAGTCGCGGGGCGTTTTCTTTTGTTGCATTGGAACTCTCTGACACTCAACAGACGAGCATGCAATTTCCTAGTTGAGCGACACCACGCGGCGGCGGCCGTCTTCCTCGATGTCGATTTTGTTCTCTCGGGCGAGCCAGCCGAGGGCCAGCATTACCGCGTCGCGGGGTTCGCCCATGCCCTTAACCAATTTGGCCATGGTCATTGGGCCGTTTTTCGAGAGGGTCCGCCAGACCATGCCGGCCGTCTCGCCTATGCTCGTCAAACACGGAACGGGGGTTTTTTTTGCCATCTGACCACCTCGATTTTAAGATGGGGGCCTGTTGTGCAGGCAAAAACGTAACTTACGGCGATTATAGCGAATCCTTCAGAAAAGTATAGGTTGTATACACATCATAGGGAAACCAAAAACTCCGTGGGCTTGGCGAGCGAGTTAGTCTTCCCCGGTTCCCAACTCGCTCAACAGGCTCGTTGTCATGGCCCTAAATACGCTTTCGACTTGCTCGAACTCCCGGTCCTCGGCCTGACAGAAGATCGTATAGGTGGACTGGGCAGTTTGCAGGCTGCGGATCCGGGCCGTATTGGTCAAGTCCAAGCAGCAGAAAGCCAAGTTGTAGCCTAGCAATTCATGGCCGGCCACGGTTTCGCGGGCCATTTCGGCCTCCAGCCCCTCGTATTCTTGTTTCATGGCCTCGACTACGGCGACGACCAGTTTGTCCGGCTCGGCTGAACCGGAGTGAATCGCCACCGACCAGAATGCCCCGCCGGGACTATAGACCGTAACCGTGTGTCGGCCGAGTATGGCGTCGGCGTCGTCGAGCGTCCAGTTGTCGGGATACTGGAACGAGATTCCCAGGCTGTTGAATCGTGCCGGCATGATGACGTTTTTGCGTGTATGGCGGCTTTGTGATTGACGACGGCCAATGGGCGTGCCACCAAAAACCTATGGCCATCGTAACAAACGCTCCGAATGCTGAAAACCGGGAGGCATTTGGCCAAATCGGGATGGTTCCATTGCGCCCGTTTTGCTAGGCTTCCGGGTTGATTTCCGCGGCCGCAGCGAAAAAACCCGGCCTGACCCCTAATCATGCGACATACCCTTCTCGGAACAAGCCCTATTTTGCTGTTGGCATTGCTATCGGTCGGCTGCCGATTGCCGGGCCGGGAGGGACCGGTGCCGCAGTCGTTGGCCGATTGCCGGCGGCTTTCGCAGCGGGGGGTGGCGGCGCTGGAGCGAGGCCAGCAGCAGACCGCCGAAACGATGTTGGCCCAGGCCGTGACCGCCTGTCCGGTCGATGCCGAGGCCCGACGTCACTATGCCGAATCGATCTGGCAGCGCGGGGCACGGCCGGAAGCAATTGCACAGATGGAAGAGGCCGTCCGGCTGGCCGAAGAAGACGCATCGTTTTGGGGCCGATTGGCGGAGATGTATTTGGCCGACGGCCGCTCGGAGCTTGCCCGCGAGAGCGCCGAACGGGCGATCGATCTCGATCCGAAATTGCCGGGGGCCTGGGCCATCCGCGGCGGCACGATGCTGTCGCTCGGACACCCGCGCCAAGCATTGGCCGATTACCTCCGCGCCCTGGGACATGCACCAAACGACCGCGCAATTCTCTTGGCGGTTGCCGAGTTGTATCGCCAATTGGACCAGCCGCGCCGCGCGCTTCAAACCCTGCAAGGACTGGCCGAAACATACTCGCCCGGCGAGGAGCCGGGTCAGGTGCTTTATCTCACTGGCTTGGCCTACGTCGCCGTGGGACGGTGCGACGACGGCGCGGCGAGTCTGGCGGCCGCCGTGATGCGCGGTCAACCGACCCCGGAGATGTATTACCGGCTGGGAGAGGCAATGGCACTAGGATAAGCATTTTTCTCGTGCGACGTGGCGGGGTTCTTTGAGGAAGCCGTATCTTCGACGGTCGCGTTTGACCAGACGCGGTTCGACTCGGCCCGGCCGGTGTGGATTGGTTTGTCGGGCAATCGCGC
>JAUWNG010000089.1 GCA_030612765.1 Planctomycetota bacterium | reverse complement strand
CGACAGTTGAACTGCCGTCAGGCCAATGGTCCCAAATCCCGAACCCCGACCCCCCAATCCCGCCGATCGTCCTCGATCTTTCCTCCACTAGCCGCTATCCACTAACCACTACTCCTTTCGTCGGCAGTTGGGCGTTCTCCTGCATGGTCTCCGCAGTGATCATGGGCGTGATGCTGCTGGGATTCTGGGCGATCAAAATCAACCGCCACTATGAAATCGCCGAGGCGCCGTCGCAGTCGGTTCCGTCGGACGATAGGCCGGAGATGGTGTTTGTCGGCCGGATCACCGGCATGGTCGATGTGAAATGGTCGGACGATCCCCACTACCTGCCTCCGCCTGACTTCGCCCATGTCCCCTTAGACCGCAAATACATCCTCTCTTCCGGGCTGTTGGAAATCACCTACGACTCCGGCGCGAAGGTCATCCTCGAAGGGCCTTGCACCTACGAGGTCGAATCCACCGCCAGCGGCTACCTCGCGCTGGGCAAACTGACCGCGCGGGTAGAGAAGAGGAGCGAGGGGCGAGGGGCGAGGGCGGCCGATTCCACGTCATCCTTCATCCTTCATCCCTCATCCTTCATCCTTCATCCTTATTCTCCATCCGTACTCCCACGGCCATCGTCACCGACTTGGGCACCGAGTTCGGCGTCGAGGTGTGTGAGGAGGGAACCACCGAGTCGCGCGTCTTCCGTGGTTCGGTGAGGGTGGAAGTAGTCTCGGACGACGGTCGCGGGCAGGACGTGGTGTTGCGTGAGAATGAATCGGCGCGGGTCGAAGGTCATGGCAAGCCTCGCATCACGATGCTTGGTGCGTCGGCCAAGACGGCCGATTTCACGCGCGGGATGCCCAAGGTGACGTACAAGACACTGGACCTGGTCGACGTGGTGGCCGGCGGCGACGGTTTTTCCGGCCGGCGCAACTGCGGCATCGATCCGACCAACGGACAAGTAGACACGATGACGTCAAAGGATACGGACTCTGGAGTAAGTTTTCACGGCAACGGAAAGTATCATCGCGTCGAGGCACTGCCGCTGGTGGATGGCGTTTTCATTCCCGACGGTAGACAAGACCCGGTGCAAGTCGATTCCGCCGGCAATATGTTCGCTGGCTTTCCCGATACTTCCCGTGTCACGTGGCAGCCGATATGGGCAGGCAGCGCGGTTCCCGTCGACCTGCCGATCACGGCGGTCTTGAGTGGCATCGACTATGCCGCGCCTCCTCATTGCCTGTTGTTCATGCACGCCAGCAGCGGAATCACCTTCGATCTGGAGGCGATCCGGCGGGCTAACCCCAGTTGCAGGCTGCTTCGGTTCCGCGCCGTGGCGGGCAGCAGCAGCGGGGCAATGCGATCCCAGGAGGGGATGAGGGTGTCCGCAGACCTTTGGGTGCTGATCGATGGTCAAGTGCGTTTCGAGCGCCGCGACATCGATGGCTACAGCGGCGCGTTCCTGGTCTTGGTTTCAATCGGCGACGACGACCGCTTTCTGACGTTGGCAACCACCGACGGCGGGAATAAGGCCCATGGCGATTGGACCATGTTCGGCGATCCTCGGCTGGACCTGATGCAGGTCGAAGCAAACGAACCAAAGGACGAAGGAGGTGAAACCATGAATGGTCCGTAAAGCTGCAGGCAGCCGTTCCGCGTGGCGGGCGGCTAATTGTCAAAGCGGTGAACAAAGTTGCGAGGCTTGTTCGGTCCGCGGACAAAAGAGGCTGTAAGCGAGTGTTTTGTGTGTTTTGTTTCAGTTGACCCTTTTTTCAGGTAGGAGTTTATCATGAGTTTTCGATCACTTGGACTACTGGCTGTCTTGGCTGCCGTCTTATGCATCGGCTCAACGGCCGGCGCGGATACCATCATATACCAGGAAGGTGCGGACACCCCCTTCATCGGCGGTGCCTACGAGGGAGTCGATGACAACACGCTTCTATGGCTTTCTCACACGGCAGGCAACTACCAAGCAGGCCAACATGAACTTAGAAACTACGGAAAGTCGCCTAGCTTAGGCACGGGGATCAGCGGCACCGACGATCCCGATGGTAGAACGTATAAATACAAGGGCTTGATCCGGTTCGATGTCACGTCGTTGGCGGGAGAGTACGCCAGCATCGACTCCGTCAAGCTGAGGCTATACGTCACAGATGGTAATGTGGACCATGCCAACAGCCTTCAACTGTTCCGCTTCACGGCCGCCAACGGAGACTGGCTTGAAGGTCCGAGCCCCAACGGTATGCCGTATCCGCCCACTCATAGCGCCTCATGCTGGAACTATCGTGCGTATAACACGACCCCCTGGGACAGCGGCACGGCCGGAACCGATCTAACGGATTATGAAAGCGGAACCATTGCCACCACTGCCTACAGCAGTGCGGCCACCGGCTGGATGGAGCTTGTGTTCACCGATTTGTCGTTCATCGACGACTGGGTCACGGGCGCGGTCACCAACCCGGGCATGGCGCTTCGTGCCGCGGACGAGTCGAAATATTCGTGGCTGAGTTTTCACTCCTCGGAGTATATGGATGACGCCAGTCTTCGGCCGCAGTTGGTGATCGGCTACACGCCCATTCCCGAGCCTGGCACGTTGGCGCTGCTGGCCACGGGTCTGATCGGGCTGCTCTGCTACGCATGGAGGAAGCGGAAGTAACAACAACTCCCCTCTCCCTTTGGGAGAGGGGCCGGGGGTGAGGGCGGTTGGCGGCGCGGATGAACGTGCCGAACGCCGCCCTCACCCTAACCCTCTCCCACGGGGAGAGGGGACAAATGGACGTTGGATGGTGGATGTGTCGTGGTAGGCGCATCCACCATACAAAATCCGCTGTTCAGACACCGAGGGTGCATGCAAGTACGCACCCTACGATCTTGCTGCGTTTGCGAACAATTAGCAACAGGTTTACACAATTATGCAATCTCGTATGACGCTCTATCGGGCCATCTCGTTGACACTGGCGGTTGCACTGGTGGCGGGATTTTCGGCCCAGTCGGTACAATCGGCCGATCCTCGCGATTTCCTCAACTTCGTGAAAATCGACGATGGCAGCCCCGCAACCTGTGAGCACGGCTACGCTGGCTCTGGGGTGAACAACGTGTCGTTCATCGCTTGGAACTTGTACACCATTGGCGACCAGCAGTTTGCCACGTACTATTACCGGAATCCCGATTATAGCGGCGACCCGAACAACAATCAGGTTCTCATCGCCCGCCGCACGCACGGCCAACCCACATGGGACGTCCTCAAGACCAGCCTCACGGCAACCAACATCAGCGACATCCACGACAGCGTAAGCATGGGCATTGACGGCGATGGCTACATGCACTTGTCATGGGGGATGCACGTCCACCCGCTACGGTATGCCAAGTCATCCTCCCCGGTCGTTGGCGCCAATCCGCTGACGATGAGCGGCAACCTTGGCACGGCGGGCATGACCGGACAGGAAGACAATGTCACCTACCCCCAATTCTTTAATCTACCCGACGGCGACCTGCTGTTCCTCTACCGCGAGGGTGTCTCCAACGAGAACAACTGCGGTGCCGCCGACCAGTATCTCAACCGCTACGACACGGCCACGGATGCCTGGGACAACATTCATAAATCCGGTGCCTCGCAGTCGCCGCTGCTCAAGGGGATGGGGTTTACCCCAGACTGGAATTCATATCCCAACCGGATGGTCGCGGACAACCAGGGTCATCTACACCTGACTTGGACCAACCGCTACCAGGGGGATTCGCCCGCAGGCGAAAGCGGCTACCAGACCAACCACAATTTTTATTACGCCCGGTCCAACGACCAGGGCCAGACCTGGACCCGGATGGACGGCACGCCGTACGCCTTGCCGATCATTGGCGAAGCCGCGGCCGGGGCGAATCCAGCCAGCATCGGTGAATTGGTCGTCTCGATCCCCGAGGGCAGCAGTCTGATCAACCAAGCCGACATGACCATCGACAAAAACGGCAACCCGGTGATTGCGTCGTGGTGGGCTCCAGGCGCCCAGCAGGGCAACCACCGCCGTCAGTACATGGTCGCCTTCCACGACGACGCGGAATACGGCGATGTATGGCAGACTCGGCAGGTGTCAAATCGCACAATCGATCCAACTGACTACAAGGTGCCGGAGAGCGAACTTGGGGACGTGGCCCGGCCGCTCGTGTTGTGCGACGACGACAACCGGCTACTGGTGGTCTATCGCGACAACCAGGATTCCAACGGGACCACCGTGGCATACAGCGAACCCTATAGTGTTGATCCGACTCGCTCCACGTGGACGACCATTGATCTGACGACTGACAACATGGGCAAGTACGAGCCGAACTACGACCCGGTGATCTGGGCCACGGAAAACAAGTTGCACCTACTCTACCAAGTCCATGCGGGCTGCGGCAACGGCTTCCCCCCCGGCAACGCCTCGCCGGTGTCCGTGCTGGAGTGGGACGCGCGGGCTTACTTCGCCAGCGTCCCCGAGCCTTCCGCCTTCGCGCTGGTTGCGACGGGACTGCTGGCCTCGGGTCTGTACGTCTGGCGGAAGAGGAAACAGGAAAAAGGTCGTCGTTGGGGTGGCGGTTTAACTGCCACCCCAACATGAGGCGGGAGTTGATGCTATTTCCGCGGCGTGCAAGCACGCCGACAAAACGACAAATTTGGAGCAATATAATTGGAGCAATTTCATGAACTCAAATCCACCATCCACCGACGCCGCGTGGACGCGGCGGTTAAACGGTCGCTTCATCCCCGTCCCCCGTCCCTCGCCCCACGCCCCACGTGGTTTCACCCTTGTGGAGCTTTTGGTCGTCATTACGATCATCGGCATCCTGATCGCGCTGTTGCTGCCAGCGGTGCAGGCGGCCCGCGAAGCTGCGCGGAGATTGCAATGCCAAAACAACCTCAAACAACTGGGGCTGGCCCTGCACAACTACCACGAGACCTCGACTTCTTTTCCAGCCGCGTCCCAGGTCAATATTCCAGAACACTGCGAGGGAACCGTCAATTGCCGAGGCACTTCTCTCTACGTGGTGCTGCTGCCGTTTATCGAGCAGTTGGGGCTGGAGGGCCAGTATGACTACAACTTGAGTTGGCTCCAATGGATAAGAGCATACCCCGAGTTTACCAACACGCGTCTGGCGGTTTACCAATGTCCCAGCGACGACCGCTCGCAGGAGTATCCTAATTCGCGGGTCTATTTCGGCGTCTGCGGCGGCAAGCCGCCAAGGGCAGGGCATAATTGGCGCGGCGAAGTGTATATCGACGGCCTGTTCGTGATGAACCGCTGGCGACGGATCGCCGACATCCGCGACGGCACCGCCCAGACCTTCGCCATCGGCGAGAGCGTTCACCCGGCCAAGTGGGGATTGGGACCGGGCTACGGGGACGAGAACGTGGGCGGACCCGTCTCATGGTGGCTCGGCGGCGAATGCAGCAAGCCCGACTGCCCACCGTCGAGTATGTCGCACGGGCGATTAGTGCGAAGCACCAAGTACCCGATCAACTCGAGCCTCCTGCCGATGGCCGACAACGAAGATAACGAACCCCCGTTCGGCAGTTTTCACAGCGGCGGCACGCACTTCGCCTTCGCCGACGGACACGTCGGTTTTGTCAACGATACGATCGACTTGGCCGTATACCGAGCGCTGGGGAGCATCGACGGCGACGAAATGATTCCGGGCAACACGTACTAAAGAGCCGCGGGTGGACCCGCTAATGAAAATGAAAGCGAAACGGACAATGCGTGCAACATCCTGCGTTATCGTCGTTCTGTTTTTTGCGGTTTGCCTGCCGGTCTTGTGCGGATGCGGACCGCAACGTCCGGACATCGCTCCCGTCGATGGCCTGGTGACGTATCAAGGCCAACCTGTCGCGGGCGGACGAATTATGTTCCAGCCGGAGCACGGTCGAGCGGCCATCGGCACGATCGGTTCCGACGGACGCTACACGCTGACCACTTTCGATTCGGGCGACGGCGCCGTGTTGGGACGTCACCGCGTGACAATCAAGTCCACCCGGATTATCGGCGCTCCCGTGGAAAAGCCGAAAAGTATTTTTGACGAAGGGCGCGTCGGAGGCGGCGTTCCGCGAGTGGAGTGGCTCGTACCGGAAAAATTCTCCCGGCCGGAATCGTCGTCCCTGACGGCCGAAGTGAAAGATGGTAAAAACACCATCGACTTCGACTTGTAGGGGAGGCGATAATATGGCCGGGAATCTTTGATTTTAACTGGTGGTCATATTCCTCCGCCAACAACGCACAAACGTCAGGCATGGTCAGGGATTACCTTCTTCCTCCGCGCTTGTGTCAAGAATAAATCATCAACCCCGTCACTCGCTCGGTTCGCCTATCCCACGCAGATAGCCCGCCAGCAGGTCTTGCAAGTCGATCAAGTTCTGCCACTTGTGTTGCTCCAAGGTGACCCGATCGCTTTTACCTTTCGAGTGGACGGATTGAATCAGCCCGCGCATCCGCAGATGAAGGTATTGCAGAATCTCGGCCATTTGTGCGGCCTGGCCGGGGCTTAGCCCCTCGGGCAACTCGGGCGGGGCAAGCGTGTGCAGGATAACTTCCGCGTCGGGATCATCGGCGAAGTTCAACTCGAAGTCCAACGAAGCCGCGCTCGGCTCCTCGGCAAACTCGTCGGTGTCGAGCGTCACGCCGGCCGAAAGGTTTTCATCCCTCAATGTGGCCAGCCGTTGGGCAATCTGCTCTCGCGATCCGAAGACCAACACGGTATGCCCCAGCGAGATCACGTCGCCGGGCCGTAGCACCCAAAGCTGCACCGGCTCGCCGTTGACCTTCGTGCCGTTGGTGCTTTGCAGGTCGGTCAGCACGACCTTGTCCTGGCTTTCCTGAATTTTCAGGTGGAAGCGGCTGATCCGGTCGTCGTTCAGTTGGATGGGATTGCCTTCTTCGCGGCCGATGGTCAGCGGGGTGGGCGCGTCGGCAAAGACCCGGCCCCGGTCGGCCCCGTCGATCACCCTTAATGTGATAAGTGCCATAACCCCCCCTTTTTATCCTCGTCCGCATAATCGGTCAAGCCGTCGCACGCCGGGCATGGTACAATAGTAGGATGTGATATGCTCGGCGGCATTGCTCCGTGAAGGACTACGCGAATGAACGATGAACAAAGCCCGAAAAAAACACCCCCGCCGGAGCAAAAGCCCCCCTCGACGGGCATGAATACGGGCATGAATGTCGCCTGGTATCTGCTCATTTTCGCCGTTGGGGCATTGTTCCTGTACGGCCTGACGGATAACGGCGGCCGGGTCAAATTGAAAATCGTCGACTTGCAAAGGCTGATTGAGCAAGGCCCGGAAGGCGCCATCGACGTGCGCGAAAAAGTGTCCGGCAAGGAAACGGAAGTCTTCTACTCACACTTGGACGATCTGAAGTTCGGCCCGCAACAAATCACCGGCACCGTGACCCGCGAGGTAATCTCGCCCGCGGACAAACGCGAAAAAGCGAAACCGGATGTCCCCTTCCATACCCCGCGGTGGGGACTCGAAAACGACGAAAACGAATTGTTCAATCTGGCGAAGGCGAAGGGTTTTACGAACATCGACGCCGAGGAAGCGCCCAGCGGGTGGCGCGGCATGGGGCTGATGTTCGCCATGATGGTTCTGATCATGGTGATTTTTTTCTTCATGATGCGCCGGCTCGGAGGCGCGGGATCGGCGATGGCCTTCGGACGCAGCCGCGGTAAACTCTATGCCCAGGAAGACCTCGGCATCTCGTTCGATGACGTGGCCGGCATTGACGAGGCAGTCGACGAGCTGCGCGAGGTGGTCGATTTCCTCCGCTCGCCCGAGAAGTATCAGGTTCTCGGCGGCCGGATTCCCAAGGGCGTTATGCTGGTCGGCCCTCCCGGTACGGGTAAGACGCTGCTGGCCAAGGCGGTCGCCGGCGAGGCAAGCGTACCGTTCTTCAGCATCTCCGGCTCCGACTTCGTCGAGATGTTCGTCGGCGTGGGCGCCGCGCGGGTCCGCGACATGTTTCAACAGGCCCAGACGAAGGCCCCTTGCATCATCTTCATCGACGAGTTGGACGCGCTGGGCAAAACTCGCGGCTCCGGCATGGTCGGCGGTCACGACGAACGCGAGCAAACGCTCAACGCTCTGCTGGTCGAAATGGACGGTTTCAGCTCGAACAGCGGCGTGATCGTGATGGCGGCCACGAACCGCCCCGAAACGCTCGATCCGGCCCTGTTGCGCCCGGGGCGCTTCGACCGGCACGTGCTGGTCGACCGTCCCGACGTCCGCGGACGCGAGGAAATACTAAAGGTCCACGTGGACAAGGTAACGCTCGACGAGTCGATCGATTTGAAGGAAATTGCCCGAATCACGCCCGGCTTCGTCGGGGCCGATCTTGCGAGCCTGGTCAACGAGGCCGCCCTGTTGGCTGCCCGCGAGAGCAAATCCGCCGTCACCATGATCGAGTTCAACGAGGGAGTGGAACGCGTCGTGGCTGGTCTGGAGAAGCGCCAGCGCGTGATCCATCCCGATGAAAAACAACGCATCGCCTACCACGAGAGCGGCCACGCGCTGGTCGCCTACAGCCTGCCGAATTCCGATCCGGTCCACAAGGTTTCGATCATTCCCCGAGGATCTATGGCGTTGGGCTACACAATGTCTCGCCCCGAGGGTGACAGGTATATCAGCACCCAAGCGGAGTTGGAGAGCCGCATCCAATCGCTCCTGGCCGGCACGATGGCCGAAGAAATGATTTTCGGCGACGTGGCGACCGGCGCGCAAAACGATCTGGAACGCGCCACCGAGATCGCTCGCAGCATGGTCATGGACTACGGCATGAGCCGGCTGGGAAAGGTGAACTTCCGCGAGAGCCACCGCTCGGTTTTCCTGTCGGGCGGCGAGGATTTTCCCCGCGAGCGGACGCACAGCGAACAGACCTGCCGGGAGATCGACGAGGAAATCTCGCGGATTATCGGCGAATCGTTGGAAAGCGTACGCGGCATCCTCCGCGACCGGCGTCAGGCGCTGGTGGCCTTGGCCGAGTGGTTGATCGAGAAGGAAGTCATCAACAACGACGAGTTGAAGCAGGTGATCGACGCCAATTTACCCGGCGCGCGGATCGTGCCCGGCACGGCCGAGTCCGCCGGCCGACGCGCGGCGGAGGACGTTCCATCCACGGCCGAAACAAAGAAGGCCGGAGGCGGGTAGCCGTTAAGCGGCACGGGTGGCACGGGCAGCCGGCACTGGCGAGACGCTAGTGCCACCGGCCGCCAACTATTGCCGCGTCGAATTACAGCCGATCGTGAGGCAGGTCGCCGGGAAACGTGTACCTATCCGGCAATTCCCTCTCGATTTCGACAAGCCGACCGTCAACCGTGTTGGCTTGAACATCCAATTCGTGCAGGAGTCTGCGGAGACGTTCGTACTCGGCAACCAGTCGGGCCAGTTTCGCCTTGTCGTTTTCCATACAGCCCTCTTGCACAAAACGCGCCTGCCGCCGGCCCAGCCCCGTGGGGGCAGACACGGCAGCTAAGGCCGAAACGGCAGACGCAATAGTCCCTCCCGTGTAAGCCGCAGCGCCATCAAACAGGCAGTCGACCACGTTTCATTCCGAGTGTCGGCAAAGGCCATCACGAAATGCCCGCAACTCTTGGCGAGTAGGCAATAGCGGCCGTCTTCCTGCCGGCCCTCGTCAAGCACCCGCCAGCCGAGCAATTCCAGTTGGGTTGTCACGCAACACCCCGCAACAAAAAAGAGAGGGCGCGAACCGGCCGCTCACAGAACCCCAACCACGGGGCGAAGAGAACAGCACGGCCGCGCCCCTTACGGGGGCGGGCCAAGCTGCTTCTCTTCAAGAGCCTTGCGGCCCCAAGTGGTTGTTTTCTGTGAAGCAGTTTGACACTCGCGTGTCAATATCGGATTATCGCCGTAAGTTTAACACCTTTTTCCGTTGCTGCAAGTGCCTCTGATCCCCGCTGAGTAAGTGCCAAAACGGCCACATAGCGCCACTTGTCTGCCGCTGTCAAGGGTCACGGTGGTCTTGGTCAGAGCGTCAGGAAATGGTTCCTGACGCCCTATCCGGTCACTTGGTTCGACGCAACAGGTAGAGAGCTATTTTATCATAGCACTGTGAGTAGACCGATGCCTTCTTGCCAATGTCCTCGGGCTTCTGTCCGTTCTCGCGGTGTTCAACGACACACACACGAACCAGGTCTCCGATTGTTGCCTCCAAGACCTCGTCCAATGAGGCAATCCACTCGAACACCGATTTTTCCAAATTCCACCGCACGTTGGCACGAAAGGCTGCCAACATGGGCAGGAGCCAGCCATTAGGGACTCGGTACGACATTGTTTTGCTGATGAAATAAAGCGGAGTATTCCGGTTCTTGTCGCTGCCCGATCGTACTTTTTTCTTGGGATCAGGCTTCATGCGCCCCATCTCAAAGCTACAGGAGTTCTTGGCCGCTGCCGGAACACTCTTGCGGATTTTGTCGGATAGAATCAAAATTTCGGGCAACCTAGGGATTAGGAGGTCCATCGGCGAAGGACACAGTTTTACATCCTCCGAGAACATCTCCAGCATTCGCTTTTGTTGTCGATACAATCCGTTGGGATGCTTTGTGTCGTTGAATCGCTCACGATTGAACAACTCAAGGTAAAGCAGCACCTCGGGCGCATAATAGTCACCCACTCCACCTTGGTTGTAAAAAATCTGGTCCGCGCCAGGCCGACCCTGCATCACTCGCTTGATGTTGTCGAAAAGGCCTCTCAAATTCATAAGGCTGGGATCATCAACTTGCTTGGATCGGTTAAGTCCCTCAGCCATTTCTGCGACCTTTTCGAGCGGAATGCCCTGGTAAGCATGTAATCGGACATAGGCTTCGTGCAGATCGGCAAGGGCGTCGTTTTCGGACTCCACGCACTGACGGATGGCCGCGTAGGTATGCCCACCGTTCGCTAGACCATGCCGGTCGGGATCGGAAAGGGTAATCTTCAAGACATGATTGCCGCCGGGCCGTCGCTCATATTCGGCTGTCTCCACCAATAGGTAAAGTCCCAAATTCTTGAGGGCCATATCTTCCGGTGCTTCTTTCAGGGTCTCGATGATTCCTTTCACGGGTTGGCCAACCAGCACATCTTTAGCATTCCTTTTTGGTACCCGAGGGTTCACCTGCAACCAATCGTCCAAGTCTGGCACGTCGGTAACTCGAATGAAACAACTACCGACTTTGGCACGGCTGAGACCTGGAACAGGATGGTTACGAAACTCCTCGGTGGGAATCTCAAATGTCCGGGGAAGACTATGTGCAGCGCGCACAATCGAATGAGAGGGTGCCATTGTAAGGCTCCTATTCTTCTGCGGGCAACAAGGCGTTTGCTTGTGACCCGACTTTGTGTAGGGTGACAGCCTCACCGTAACTGGCGAGTACATACTGCGACCTTTAACATATATTATACCACACGCCTGCCATTTGTCAACGACGCAACGCCAAGAAAAGTTCAGTTGGCATCCACTGGTCCCGAGGAAAAACAATCCGCCACAGCCACCGGATGGTCAGCTATGGGGTTCGGCGAGGGTATTCCCGCCTTGGTCACCGTCACGGCTATTGGTTCACTCTAGGTTTTAAAGGGGTCGGGAGTCTTTGTTGTATCCCGACCGCGTTACGCTGGACTCGACCCCGTTGCTCTCTCAATGAATTTCGGCGTACACCTTAACCTCTCTCGCAATGCGGTCGCCCAATCCGTCCTCCTCGAGGTCCAAGTCGTACTGCGACTGGAGTCCCAGCCAGAACTCGGGCGACGTGTTGAAGTAGCGGGCCAACCGCAACGCCGTATTGGCCGTGACGCTCCGTCGGCCCGAGACAATCTCGTTGATCCGGCGCGAATCGACGCCGATATCGAGCGCCAGCCGGTGTTGACTCAACCCCAACGGCCGTTAGATACTCCTTCTGGAGGACTTCGCCGGGATGGACCGGATTCACCTTCTCGGTTTCATTTTAGCCGTTTGCAGTGACAAACGAACCGCAATCACAACTTGAACAGGAGGAAACAGAGAAAACAGAGTTTGGAAGAAACGGAACATATCATCTCTGTTGTCTCTGTTTCCTCCTGTAATAATTTCCTTCGGAACTACATACGGTTAAATTGTTGCGAGAAATCCAAATTGCGGTTTTCCCTCCCAAGTGGTACAATTTCCCTCCATGTTGAACCTCACGATTGAGCGCGTCGCAACCCGCCGCCAGCAGAAGCAGTTCTTGGAATTCCCCTGGACGCTCTACCGGGACGACCCCAACTGGATTCCGCCGCTGCGCGGGAACCAGCAGGAGTTGGTCGGCTACCGTCCGCACCCCTTCTACGCGCGGAACACGATCCAGACGTTTCTGGCCTATCGCGGCGATGAGGTCTGCGGCCGGATCGCGGCGATACTCAACCAGGGACACATCGATCAGTACGACGACCGCCGTGGTTTTTTCGGGTTTTTCGATTGCATCGACGACCAGGAAACGGCCGACGGACTGTTCAATGCCGTGCGCCACTGGTTCGCCGACCAAGACATCCATCGACTTCGCGGGCCGACCAACCCCTCGTTGAACTACGAACTGGGGCTGCTTATCGACGGGTTCGACTCGCCGCCGACGTTCATGATGACCTACAATCCACCGTACTACGAACGGCTGATCGAAAACCACGGATTCCGCAAGACCCAGGACCTGTACGCTTTCTGGGGTGAAATCGAGATGTTGCCCAAGATCGGGGCAAAGCTCAACCCCATCGCCGAGCAGATCATCGAACGGTACGACGTCAAGCTGCGCACGATGGACACCTCCCGGTTCCAGCAAGACGTGGAGTTGTTCCTGTCGATCTACAACCGATCGCTGGTGGGCACTTGGGGATTCGTACCGATGTCGGCCGAGGAAGTCAGCCACATGGCCCGCGGCCTGCGACGGATAATCGTCCCCGAGATGGCCATCGCGGCGGAGATCGACGGGCGCGTGGTCGGCGTCTCTTTCGGCCTGCCCGATTACAATCCGCGGATCAAGAAGATCGACGGCCGGCTGTTCCCCTTCGGCTTTATTCATTTGCTGCGGAACCGTCGGGCGATCAAACGCATCCGCCTGATCAGCACCAACGTGTTGCCCGAGTATCAGCGGATGGGCGTCGGTCTCGTTCTGCTGCACAAGCTGGTCCCCAAGGCCATCGAATGGGGCCTCGAGGAGGCCGAGTTCTCCTGGGTTCTCGAATCGAACTCTCTCTCCTACGGCAGCCTGAAAAAGGGCGGAGCGAAGATTACTAAAACCTATCGCCTGTACGATCTGGATGAAGAGGGGAGAGGGGAGAGGGGAGAGGGGAGAGGAGCGGAAAGGAATGATGAATGCAGAATGATGAATGATGAATCGCAGTTGCACGGTCAGACAGTTCATCATTCATCATTCATCATTCATCATTCATCATTTTCTCCCGCCCCTCTTGAGATCCGCGAGGTCCGCAACCGCCGCGATCTCGACCATTTCATTCGGCTGCCGTGGCGAATTTACGCCGACGACCCGCACTGGGTTCCGCCACTGCTAGTGGAAGTCAAGGAGTTCCTCAACCGTCGCAAACACCCCTTCTATAAACACGGTGAAGCAACGCAGTTCATCGCCCTTCGCGGCGATCAATGCGTGGGCCGGGTTCTGGTCAGCGACGACTCGCGATACAACCAGCAGCACGACACCAACGTGGGCTGCTTCGGCATGTTCGAGTGCGTCGACGACCGGCCCACTGCCCATGCCCTGCTCGACGCGGCGGCCGGCTGGCTCAGGTCGCGCGGCCGCTCGACCGTCATGGGCCCGATCGACTATTCGACCAACTACCCCTGCGGCCTGTTGATCGAGGGTTTCCACACTCCGCCGCGGATTATGATGAACCACAACCGTCCTTTTTACGCCGACTTGCTCGAATCGTGGGGTCTGCGGAAGATCAAGGACCTTTACGCCTGGTGGTTCGTCGATTCGCACGACCTAGCCTCCCGGTGGCAGGAGCGGGTCGAAAGAATTGCAAAGCGCAGCGGCGTGGTGATTCGCCCCTTCCGCACCGACGATTTCGTGGCCGAGGTGGCCCGCTGCCAAGAGATTTACAACGACGCGATGGGCGACCTGTGGGGATTCGTCAAACTGACGGAGGCCGAGTTTCAATACTTCGCCAAACGGCTGTCGAAAATGGCCATTGCCGACCAGGTGCTTTTGGCCGAGATCAAGGGTCGGCCGGTCGGGTTCTCCATCACCATGCCCGACATCAACGAGGCGATCCGCCCGCTGAACGGCCGGTTGACCAGTTGGGGACTGCCGCTGGGACTGCTGCGGTTCTTGCGTCGCAAGCGGCGGATCAAAACGGCGCGGATGGTCGTGCTCGACGTGTTGAAAGGATATCGCCGCCGCGGAGTGGCCGAGATGCTGATCCTTCGCACGCTCGACTACGGCAAAAACGTGCTCGGCTACACCAGCGCCGAGTTGAGTTGGACCTTCGAGGACAACGATTTAGTGAACCGTCCGATCGAGGCCGTCGGCGCGAAACGGTACAAGACGTACCGGATATACGAAAAAGAACTCGGCGGGTAAGTGATTCAGTAGGGTGTGTCCTCGACGCACCACAACCAAAAATAATCGGTGCGTCACGGACGCACCCTACGGCTCTCAGCTTGACCCCAGAAAACCGCCGATCACCGCCAGAATGGGCTTGAGTTTCTTGTGGATCGGATCGACTTCCACGCCAAAATTCTCGAGCGCCGTGGCACCGATCAAAAACAACGAACCCTTCGGAGCGAAAACGACCGGACACGGGATATTCCCCTCCAGTCCTTCAATCTGAAAATCGCAGAAACCAAAAAGCCTCGTTTCCTGCCTCCCGTCGGCAAGGATCAAATTGCGCGTGGCGGAAGGCTCCACTTCTATCCGTTCGAGATAGTCCTCGGGCACGAAGGAATACAAGGCACCGGTGTCAATCCAGAATTCCTCCTCGAAGAACAACTCCGGTTTTTTGCTGTTTGATACCTTAACTCTTTTCTTGAACATTCCCATCGCATTCCCTCCACATGCAGCATACCGGAAGCCTACCGCAACTCGTTCCCCTCGTCAATCAGCGCGTTTGTTTTCCTTTCTTCCTTTGGAGTATTTGGTTGGGCGTTCTCTTTTGCTCTATAGTCGAACTTAGGCGGCGGAGGCGAGCGAGTTTCGCCATCGCCACAGGCTGAAGGCCAACAGTCCCGCGGCAGCCGAAATCAATATCGCCAACGTGGAAGGCTCGGGAACGACGGTAGCGATGAGCGTGAGTTGTATTTCACCAAGGTTTCCCCAGCCGCTTTCGTTGCTCCAACGGGGCGTCAACGTCAGCGTCTCGCTGTAGACGCCGAGCGGTTGATCGGGATCGAAGGTCACTCCCAGGTCGCTGCTTTTCTTATCGCCCGGCAGCACGTCGGAGAAATCCGTGAACTTGGACAATGTGAAATTCGTCACCCCTTCCGTTGTGAAACTCCCGCCGAGCAAATCCTGGTAGCCCTCAGCCAGCAGCAGGTTGGTCAGTTGGAAACAAGACGACTTCTCGCCGCCGTCCGTCGGCAAGTCGCCGAAGTCGAGCGTGTATTGCTGATCGTTAAGCATGGTCAACACGGCGTCGCCGGTGGCATTGGCAAACCGCGGTTGGGCGTACAAGTTCACCTTGCCTGTCACGTCAACCGTTTGTGAGGGCAAGGCCGTGGCGCCGTAACCGCTGGTGCCCGTGCCATCGGATGTCAGCGCGAGCGTAACCGTGCCGCTTTTAGCTCCGGCGACGTTCGTGTCGCTGTTTCCCAGTCCCACCATCAGGCTGGTGTTGTCCGTCTCTCCCGGCGCGAGGAGGCTAAACGAACCGCCGGCCGTGGCGCCGCCGTTGAGGCCGCCTATGCCGGCATTGAGCTTTTCCGAGTAGCCGTCATTGGCCGCCGCGTTGCCGACGGTAATTGCCTGCGTGGCAAACGACTGGCCGACGTGAATCGTACCCAGATACACCGACTGCGGCGCGGCTTCCGCCAGCCGGTACAACTCCACGTACACCGCTTTGTCCGATCCGTCCACCACGGTCTTGGCGTGGAGACTTGAACTCGGATCGGCAACGGAATCAAACTCGCCGGATTGGCTGCCGCTCCAGGTGAGGAGCTTGTAGGCGCCAGCGCCGGCCAAACCTTGGCCGTTGGCCCCGCCATTATCCAGAAGGTTCAAGGCGCCGCCCAAAACCAGGTTCCCGGACACAATCGTCCGGTCGCTCAATCCGGGAGACGAGTGGCTCGCGCCGGGCGTACCCAACTCAAAACTGGCGTTGCCGCTGAGGGTCAAGTTTCCGGTGCAACTCAGCATGCCGATGCTGCTCCCCGGGGCCAAATCGGCGCCGGGGTCGACCGTGATGTCGCCGACGATCGTGCCGTTGCCTTTTATGGTTTGCCCGCTGAGGAGGTGATAGCCGCTGGGCTTGGCCAAAACATTGAATGTTGCGCCGCCGCACACATCGATGACGCTGCTGGCAAGCGATCCGTCGATGCCCAGCGCGAGCGTGCCGGTGGCGATCGTCGTGGGGCCGGTGTAGATATTCGTGCCGGAGAGGGTCAGCGTACCGGTGCCCATCTTGCTCAGTCCGCCCGTACCGGATAGTTGGTCGGAAAGCGTAACCGCGTAACCAGCGGTATTGACGTTTGCGTTGCCGCCGATTCCGGTCAGCGTCATGGGCAACGTGGTAGTGAAGTCACCGCAAGCCTGTAGCGTTCCGCCGCCAAAGTTGAAAGCAGCAGTTCCAGAACCGCTGCTAATAGAGGAAAGGATGAGTGTCCCGCCATTAAGGTTGTACGTCCCACTGCTTCCGGACCAGTAGCCTAGATTGAGCGGTTTATCGGGTCTGAGTACGTTGGTCCCACCCGACTGCGTGAACGTCCCCGTGCCGGAGTAACCGATATATAGTCCAGATTTGATAGACAACCAGCCATCACTCAAGGTATAACATCCGATGCCGCTGGGGTCGAAGGCAAGGAAGAGTTTGTACTCTATGGTGTTTGTCCCACCCGACTGTATGAAATCCCCCGTGCCGGCAGGGCCAATGTGTTGACAGTTATAGGAGTGCAACGACCCACCGCTCAAAATGTACGTTCCGCTGCTGCCGGATTTGTGGCCGAGTATGAGATTTTCGCACATTGTGTTGGTCCCACCC
>JAUWNG010000096.1 GCA_030612765.1 Planctomycetota bacterium | reverse complement strand
TGCAGCCTACCATCGTTTAGCCTCCTTGCATTTGGGAGCAGACTGTTTGGACTTAACTAGTCTGCATAAAATACCCAAATGCCGGGAGGTCAATTATTTTTGCTACTCTGCCTCCATTACCAATTAAACCGGACTGTCTCTACACTGCTGGGCTATTGTCACCCGTCCCTCCGGGACGAATTATCGCTCAACCATTTATGTGCAACAACGAGGCGCCCATGCCGGGGCTAAACACTCCGGCTTAGCCGCATCCGCCCTTCGGCGACTTCCACCGCCACGCCGCCGGGAAAGTCGCGCCGCGCCGCGGACGTCGGCGACGCAGCCAGTCGGGCAAGCTCGTCCCATTGCGTCAGCCCCATCGGCTGCAAGGGCCAACCCCGCCGCCGCCACACGGCCGCGAACAACTCGCGGACGAGATATGGCGGCCAATCGGCCAGCGCATCGAGATCGACCGCAACCGCGTCCGGTCCGTCGGACGCCACACACCGCTCGAACCGCTCGTCCACCAGCCGGTCGATCACGGTCTGGGCCTCGCCGGCTAGAGAGCCGAGCCGCCGCACGGCTTCGTCGATCTCGGGATTGAAGCCTTCGCGCAGCCGCGGCAGCAATTCCAGGCGGATTCGATTGCGGGTGAAACGACGATCGGCGTTGCTCGAGTCGTGGCGATGGGTTTGGGCCAGGTCGTCGAGGTAGGCGATCAACTCGGCGCGGCGGACGCCCAACAGGGGCCGCACCAGCGAGGCGTGACCCAGCGTTCGGACCCGCGCCATACCCGCCAGCCCGCGAATGCCCGTGCCGCGAATGATCCGATGCAAAATAGTCTCGGTCTGGTCGTCGGCCGTATGGGCGGTGACGACGAACCGCGCGCCGAGCCGGCCGGCCGCCTCTTGCAGGAACCGATAGCGGCAGCGACGCGCGGCGGCTTCGATGCCTTCGCCCTCTTTGGCCGCCGCGCGGCCGACGTCGATGTGTCCCACCTCGCACTCCACTCCCAGACGGCTACAAAGATCGACGACGAACCGCTGGTCTTTGTCCGCCTCGGGTCGCAACCGGTGGTTGAGATGCGCGGCGCAGATTCGCCCCTCGCCGGCGGCCTTAACGGCCGTCAAGGCCCGCAACAGCGCCACGCTGTCGCATCCGCCCGAGACGGCCGCCACGACCGTCACGTCGGCCCATTCGGAGGGAGGCCAAGTCGCAGCCAGTTTGGATTCCAGCGGGTGGAGCATGGTGGGTAGTGGTTAGTGGATAGTGGGAGGCGGAAAATGGATTTTACATTAGGAGGGTCGGGTAGTTAACCGCCTAGTCGCGTTCACCCCCTCGCTTTGCAGTTGCTGGTCGTTTTCCGCCCTCTGCCTTCCGCCTTCCGCCCTTGATCCCTTATCCCCGTACCCCCCCGGTTTTCCCGCGCGATCGACATGACCCACGTTCCAGCAGGAGGTTATGCAACGGGTGCCCCGGAAACCCCGGTTGCAGTTCCAGGTTCCTCTGCTAAAATTGCCTTAGGTAATAGCAAAGTGTCTTCGGTGGGCCGAAATTGGCGGCCGAAGTCGACGAACGACATACTGACTGAGTGTTTTTCCGGGTGTTATTCGGTTAGCGGTGTATTAGGCGGCAAGAACCATCCGATTGCCAAGGGTCAAAAGAATGGTGGAACTGTTTGCGATCATCGTCCGGTGGCTGGCGGGTTTATGCTCGGTGGGCGTTATGCTCCGCCGGGTATGGAATCTTCCGGTTCCGGCCCAAGCGGACTACTCCCTGCCTTGGGTCGGCTGCCGTTGGGCGGTCCCATTCCCCGGCGTCGGCGGGATTACGATGCGGCTTGATCCTGTTCCGTGTGCTTGCGCGTTGTCGGAATCCCAGCCCTTGGGGCGTATCCCGACGACGTGGCCTAAGACCCCGCCTCACGGCGGCGAGCGATGTTGCGTTCCGACGGGTTAGCCGGCTTATCTTGTCCGTGGCGGAAAAAGATGATTGCCGCGACCCGCGCGGCGGTCGATCCCGCCGGCCAAACGTCCGAACCGCTTCGCCCAACCGACGTTCAGCAGTAATCCGCCGTCGTCGACTTTTCGCCGGTTTCTTTCGGTCCCGCCGGTTTTACGGGGGACCGTTGTCGTGAATGGAAATGGAACCGTCATTATAATCGTCGTCGTGGTCGCAGTGCTGTCGTTCGCGTTGACGGTTCTACTACTCCGGCTGATGGACCGGCTGCGGCGCCGTGACGCGGAGTCGGAGGCGCTGGAGATAGTCCGCAAGGCCGAGATAGAGGTCGAGAACCGCCGCCGCGAAACCGAGTTGGAAATCAAGGAGTCCGCCCTGCGGCAACAGACCGAAAGCGAGAAGGAGTTGCGACGGCTCCGCGGCGAGTTGCACGAACGCGAACGGCTGTTGGACAAGCGTCAGGACGCTCTGGAGGAACAGGCCGAGGTGCTGCGGAAACAGGAGAAGATGGTCGAAAGCACCCAACGCAAGCTCACCGAGCGGATTCAGGACGCCAACCGCCGCAAGGAGGAACTCTCGAAGCTGCTGGACATGCAGCGGCAAACCTTGCATGAACTGAGCGGATTGAACAAGGAAGAGGCCACCCGACGGCTGTTGGAGATACTCGACGAGCAATTGCAAAAAGAGACCGGCGCGGCGATATTGGCCCACGAAAACCGCCTGGCCGAGACCTGCGAGCAGAAGACCCGCGAGGTGTTGCTGACTTCCATACAGCGTTACGCCGCCGCCCACACCGCCGAGACCACGACCAGCACGGTGGGTATCCCCAACGACGAGATGAAGGGACGGATCATCGGCCGCGAGGGGCGTAACATCCGCGCCTTCGAGAAGGCCACCGGAGTGGACGTGATCATCGACGATACGCCGGGCGTGGTGATCGTCAGCGCCTTCGACATGATCCGCCGCGAGGTCGCGCGGCTGGCACTCGAAAAATTGATCGCCGACGGACGGATACATCCCACGCGGATCGAGGAGATCGTCGCCGGCACGCAACGAGAGTTGGAGCGGCACATCCAGAAACTGGGCGAACAGGCCTGCTTGGAGGCCGAGGTACACGGACTGCACGAGCGGTTGGTGAACCTGCTCGGGCGGCTGCATTTCCGCACCAGTTACAGCCAGAACGTGATGCGGCACAGCATCGAGGTGGCCTTCATCGCCGGCATGTTGGCCGACGAAATGGATTTTGACGGCAAACTCGCCCGACGCTGCGGACTGCTGCACGACATCGGCAAGGCCGCCGATCACGAGATCGAGGGCGGGCATCCGAAAATCGGCGCCGACCTATTGAAACGCTACGGCGAAAAGCCCGAGGTGATTCGCGCCGCCATGGGACACCACGACGACCTCCGCATCGAATATCCCTATACGGTGCTGGTGGCCGCGGCCGACGCCTGCAGCGCGTCGCGACCCGGCGCACGGCGCGAAACACTCGAACGATACGTTAAACGGATGGAAGAACTGGAGTCGATCGCCAACAAGTTTGCCGGCGTGGAACAGGCATACGCCATCCAGGCTGGCCGCGAGTTGCGGGTTATCGTCAGCGCCAAGGAGACCACCGACGAATCGGCCGCCAAAATCTGTCACAAAATCGCCGCCGCGTTCGAGCACCAACTGACATACCCCGGCGAAATAAAGGTGACCGTTTTGCGGGAAACAAGACACGTGGAAATGGCGAGGTAGTGGCTAGTGGCTAGTGGCTAGTGGTTGGTGGATGGAATGACGATCAATTGAGGGCGGAATGGGCTTCGGCATGGCCGTTCAATGAAACGCTCAAAGATTTCAGATTCCCTGATACCCGCGGGCTACATGGCGAAGAGAATCGCCCAGAAGCCAGCAGACTGGCTGGGCGAGCGAGTCGTCGACGTGTATTCCGTGAGTGGTTGTATTTCAAGGGACTTTGCGGATTATGTCGGGTTCTGGATGCACAACGGCTATTGGCTTTTCGACTCACCCGCCGTAATCCAAGAGGTCGTTCGTGCAAACGCCATTGATCTTGCAGACACGACGCTGTTCTACTACGAAATATACGGGCATCAATTCGATGCGGATGAAAGGAAGTGGAAACTGTTTGAACCGGAAGCGTCTTTCGGGACCAGCGTCTTGGTTCCTGCCGCGAAGCGGTTGGAGGGGTTCGATGTAGTGACGTTCTTTGCGCGCAGTTCTCCGGAGCACTCGCCGCTATCGTGCAACGATCTGGCCAGATCGATTCACACGAATGAGCATTGCCTCATCGAATCCCTGGAACAGGCTATACAACAATTAGAAACAGGAAGTTTCAGGGAGTGCGAACCGGGGCCGTATAGAATCTTCGCGGTTTACACATTACCGGCATTTTTTCATGGCCCACTAGCCACTAACCACTAGCCACTACAAATGCGTATCCTCCTAATCGGCGACATCGTTGGCAAACCCGGCCGGCATATTTGCACGCAGGCCGTCCGCCGGCTGCGCGTCGAAGAAGACCTGGACCTGGTGGTGGCCAATGCCGAGAACGCCGCCGGCGGATCTGGACTTACGCCGCCGATCTGTCATGAACTGTTGGCCGCGGGCATCGACGGGATCACCCTGGGCGATCACGCCTATCGACGCCGCGAGGTCTTTTCGATCCTGCAAAGCGAGCGCAGGCTCGTCCGGCCGGCCAACTACCCAACCATTGCTCCGGGACGCGATTTCATGGTGCTGAAGGCCCGCCGGCAGATCAACGTAGCGGTGTTCGTCCTCTTGGGCCGGGTATTCATGTCGCCGGTCGATTGCCCCTTTCAGGCCGCGGACCGGGTGTTGGCCTCGCTACCGGCCGACGTAAACGTGGTTCTGGTCGATTTTCACGCCGAGGCCACCAGCGACAAGCAACTAATGGGCCGGCACCTGGACGGGCGGGTCGGCGCCGTGCTGGGTACCCACACCCACGTGCCCACGGCCGACGAGCGAATACTTCCCGGCGGAACGGCCTTCCAATGCGACGTCGGCATGACCGGACCCCATGAAAGCATCCTCGGCCGGCGGATCGACCGGGTGATGGAGACCGTCCGCACATTTCGGCCCACCCATTACGAAGTGGCAACCGGCGACGTGCGTCTGAACGGGACCATCGTGGACCTGGACCCGCAGACCGGCCGAGCGACCGCGATCCGCCGAATCTGCATCGATCAATCCGCCGCCAAGCGGCTTGGGGGGAAATAAATGCGACGGATTCTGATAGGCCGTTATTGCTCGTCGCCGATTTCGATCATTTCGGTGATCTCAACGAAATGGTCCTTGACGGGATGCCTGCTGTTATTGCTCTTCGCCGGCCGCCGCCAGAACGATTTGCTTGACCGCATCGGAAACGAAGAATCCCGCCCTTGACTCCAATTCATCGATGATCCGGCCAATGGAATGAATGTGACCGGTTTTCTTGGCCATCAGCAACACGCCCAACAAGCCGACGACCCTCAGCCCCCGTTTTTCGGCAAGGGCGCGGCCGATTTTTTCGTCGATCAGAAAGTAATCCGCGTGAGACTCTTCAGCCAGAACAATGGCTTCCGCTTCACCTCGGTCGAGGTTGCGGCTTAACGATTCGACGCTCTGTTGGTCTTGAATCGCACGAACTGTCAGGTATTCGGGAATCTCGGCGTGAAATCGCAGCAACTCATCCTTAACTGCCGGAGGAATCAACACACGGTCAAACAACGTCGGCAAGAGAGCGGCTTGTCCAATCTGGAGCAGTGCCGTGACGGGTGAAGTATCGCTGACGACCAGCATCACTTCCCCCATTGTTCAGCCGTGGCCGCGTCGGCGATGACGTCTGCTTCATCGTAGTGGACAGGTATCCGCCGACTGCCCAATTCGTGCAGGAACGCGCTCTGAGAGAGGCCGGCTATGGCCGCGCCTTGTCCCAAGGACACGCGATGGTCCAAAAACATCCCCAACGCGAGATGAAGTTTGATCTCTTCCGGCGTGAATTGCCGTTCTATCTCTTCCGGCAACGAGATGGACATGGCACGACTCCTTATCGAGAGAGATTCATTATCTATTGTACTCCCGAAACGAGTTGTTGTCACGAAAACGTCTGTTCCTCGCCGGGGAACTTTCCGTCGCGGACATCGTCGCGGTATTGGGTCACCGCGTCGATGATCGTCTTCGACAGATTGGCGTAGGCTTTGGCGTGGCGGGGGATGTAGCCGGTGTTCAAGCCCAACAGGTCGTGGAGGACGAGGATTTGGCCGTCACAGCCCAACCCGGCGCCGATGCCGATGGTGGGGATTTTCACCGCGGCGGTGATCCGCGCGGCCGCCTTGGCGGGAATGCACTCCAAGACGATCGAGAACGCGCCGGCGTGTTCGGCGGCCTGGGCGTCGGCCAGCAGTTGCCGCTCGTCGCGCTGCACCCGGTAGCCGCCGAGTTGGTGGACGCTCTGCGGCCGCAGCCCGCAATGGGCCATCACCGGTATGCCGGCCGAGACCAGCGCCGCGATGACTTCGGCCTGTTCCGTGCCGCCTTCGAGCTTAACGGCCTGACAACGGGTCTCCTTCAGTATGCGGCCGGCACTTTCGATCGCCTTGTGGGAACCGAGGTGGAAACTCGGAAAGGGCATGTCGACGACCACCAGTGCGTGGCGCACCGCCCGGCCCACCATCTCGGCGTGATAAACCATCTCTTCGAGCGTTACCGGCAGCGTGGTGCCGTGCCCCTGGACGACCATCGACAGGCTGTCGCCGACTAGAATCCCCTCGATGCCTGTGGCATCGACCAGTCCGGCCAGGGCGTAGTCGTAAGCGGTCGCCATGGTGATCTTCCGCCCGGAAGATTTCATGGCCGTGAACTCGGGGACGGTGATTTGACGGACTTCGGAACTCATGTGAATTTGCCTCCCGCCATATTGTAGTGCGTTTTTTTGTGGCCCGCTAGAGCGGGCAAAGATCAGAACGGCTTCGGCGCCGGGATGGAGTAGGGCGAAAAAGCACCATTTAGCCCGCCGTGAATACACGGCGGGGGAGTAGTAATTTCATCTGACGCAAGTTGCCCCGGGTGTATTCACCGGGGCTAAATAATTCACTCGGGGCGGGGCCTTCCACCCATAAGATCGTTATCAACGGCAACGAGTTGCCGGACAGGGGAGGCAACGCCACCGTTGGGGGCTTCGCGGTTTGACAAGGCCCCGATTCCGGCCTAAAGAATTTATAGATGGGAATATATCCGTTCCGGCGAACAGCGGCGACGGATCGACGCCAAAAAGTCTCGGCGTTTGCGGGATTTGTTATGGAACCAAAGTGAAATGGTGAACGCGGTCCGTCGGTCACTCGCAGCAACTGTATAGAACGCTATCCAACGGCTTGCCCACCGGGGTTGCCCGCTTCAAGGAGCTAGATCCACCATGAAACGTTCAAGATCGAAACCGAATATCCGACGCCGGGGCGTGATGGCGGTCCTGGCCGCCATAATGCTCGTAATGCTGCTGGGATTCATCGCCTTTGCGGTGGACATCGGATACATCGGCGTGGTCCGCACGCAACTTCAGACGGCGGCCGACGCCGCGGCGCTGGCCGCTGCGGGCAGTTCGGGCGGGTCGCAAGCCGAGATGGTCCAGACCGCCCAACAGTTTGCCGAGGCCAACAAGGTTGCGGGAAGAGACGTTCAACTGAACGCCGGCGATGTCGAGTTTGGCAGTTGGGACGCCGGTGCCAAAGAATTCACCCCACTGTCGTCGGGACAGGTGGGAACCGCCGTTAGAGTGACGGTCCGCACCGGCGCCGGCAGCGGGGGCGAAACGACGCTGTTCTTCGGCCGTATTTTTGGGATGGCGTCGCTGGCCCAAGAGGCTTCGGCCGTCGCCGCGGTCAATCCCCGCGACATCGCTTTCGTGGTGGACCTCTCCGGCTCGATGAACGACGACACGGACCCCCGCTACAGCACGAGCAGCCCGGCGATGATCCAGAACGTTTACGACGACTTCGGTTTCGGGACGTACCCCGGCAATTCGCAGTACGCCGGCCAGTCGCTGGGCATCAGAAACAGTAGCAGTTGGGTATACTACCTCACGAAGAGGGGCGGCCCGCTGCGGGGTTCTTCGATTCCGGCGCGTTATCGGGTCACGTCGAGCGACTCGTCGAGCGTACGGACGCGGAAGGCGTATGCCTGGGTGATGGAAGTTCAGTTGGGGGATCCCGATACCGGACTGATGCCCAACATGATCCCCGTGCCAAACGCCGACAATTCAGCCAACTACAACTATTGGAAGAGCTTCATCTACTCGTATCGGAGGAAGTTGGGCTATAAGAGCTACATGAAATTAATGATGAGCAAGGCGAGGGATGGGAAATTAGCGGGGAGTTATACGCCGCTATCGCTCAAAAGCAGCCTTTGCCCCTGCCCAATGCACACCGAAACCGTCGGCGGGGAGTCGTTCAGCTTTCCCCCGAGCGAGATGCCGACCCATGCCGCACGCCGCGCGATGATCGCCGCCCTCCAGGTGATCCGAGACCGCAATCAGACGATTTCCAACGTGAATCAGAAAGACTGGGTGTCGATTATCGCATTTGACAGCATATCCAAAGAGACGATTATGCTGCCGTTGACCGACAATTACAGCAGCGCGATGCAGATTTGCACCCAACTCCAGGCTGCTGGAATGACGGGCACCGAGGCGGGTATGGGCCTCGCCTACGACCACATCAAACCGGAAAACGAAGGCGGAATGGGACGGAATAACGCCAACAAAATCATCGTGCTGCTGACCGACGGCATGCCCAACCAAAAACAGTCCTCGACGACAACGATCAACAACTATATAAGCGATAACGACAGCGTCTGGACAGATCCCGACACCGGGGAGGAAGTCAACAACTGGGTCACCAGCGGAAGTTACAAAAACGCAAAGAACGCGGCCCTGATGCAGACGTCCATGATGCGGGGCGACAACTGGTATGCCTTTGCGGCGGGAATCGGACGGGGATGCGACTACGACTTCATGGACCGCGTGGCGCGGATGGGCGCGACGGCCAACAACGACGGCGAAAGCCCCCGTGGCTCGGACGATCCGACCGTTTACGAAGCGGTGCTGCGGCAGATTTTCGAGGACATCATCACCAACCCGAAGCTGCGGCTGGTGCAGTAGTGGAGTGTCAACGAATCGCATGTTTAGCGGCCGCCGGCACGGCGGCTCGCGGCTGAGAACGGGCCGCCGTGCCGGCGGCCGCTAAACGGATGCGGTAATAAAATTACGCGGCGGCGCTGACGGCGTTGGACCTTTCGCGGAAACTCGACTCGATTTCGCCCGGAATCGAACGGCTGTTGTTCAAGGGGCCTTCAATGCTCCGGCGTTTAATCCGAAAAGTATCTTCTCTTCGGCGGGGCCAAGGAGCTTCTCCAACTCCTTGACGAGCCTGTCTCCGCGGGCGTTTAGAGTGATTACCTTGCCGTCCTTGCCGACGAGGATCAATTGCGGAAGTACCTCATCCGCTCTGTAATACGACACGGTGGGGCTGGGTTTCTTGTCGCCGTAGACGATCGGCCAGGGTAACTTCTTGTCCGTGACGAATTTTTCGAGCAAGGTCTGGTTCCGGTCGCAACTGATGCCAACGACATCGAAACCTTTGTCGTGGTAGAGGTCGTAGATTTTTTTGATTTTTTCTATTTCCCGCCGGCATGGCGCGCACCAGGTGGCGAAGAAGTTCACCAGCACAACCTTGCCTTGATACTTCGACCAATCGAACGGTCCGCCGCCGAGGATGGTGCCCTCGATGGTCATGGGGTTGCCCACCAACGACATCCGGCGGACAAGCCCCTCCATCGCCTTGCCGATGCGGACGACCCTTGGATCGTTGCTGCCGGTATATATCTGCTGAAGTTTGCGGTAGGTGTCGGCGGCGAATTGTTCGTCTCCGGACATTTTGGCCATCTGCCCGGCGATTTTGGCCAGTTGAGCGTCCATGCCCGCGTTTACCGTGTCTTCGGAGAGGAAGTCTACGATTTCCGTGGCCCGTTCTTTGATCGTTTCCCGCGTGAGAGGCACTAGCTGTAGCTTGCGGCCGAGAGCGAAGCCACGGACATTGCGGGCATACTTCGCGTACCCGTCTTTCTTCAACTCGGTGGCGAACTCGGCCAGCTTGTCCAAGTTGTCGCCCAGGGCCTGCGACTTCGCGTTGACGGCCAGCGCCAATTGCCTCTCGTCCGGATCGGCGGCCAGAATCCCGTTGGCAGCTTGAAGGAGCGCCGCCAGCATCTTCTTGGCCTCCTCGGCGCTGGCCGGTTTCTCCCTGCTCAACTTTTTGAGGAAATCAACAAGGTCCTGGGGCGAACCTTCCGGCACCGCGTAGGGGTCTGGTTTGTCGGCCGGCTTGTCCGGCGCGGCAAACAACGACGTACACGTAAACATCAGGAGCATCAAAGCTAATACCGTACCATTTACAAGGGATCGCATCTGCCTGTTCCTTAGGTGTGAAGAAAATATGGCTGGCGAAAAGGCGGGAGTACTTTCGCCGTTGGCGTTCCAACCAACTTAACCAATCAATATATTTTATTTGAGAACTACGCCGAAAGCAAATCATAAAGGGGGGAGGCCGGACCTATTGAGAGGCACCCCGAAAAATGGAAAAAGCACCCCCTCTCAGTGGGGGGGCTTTTCAGATAGCTTGTAAGCCCAGTTACTGTTTGCTAAAGGCGACGCATCTTCCCTATTGTGAAGGGCATGATGGCCTAAGGGCTGCCCCATTCTTCTATTGATTTGCCGGGGGTGGCGGTTGTATACTGTCGCCCCAAGTTGGGGCGTATCCTTATCATGTGCTTTGTGATAGGTCGCGTTTGGAGGAGCGCGCCCAGGATTGAGCAGGGAGGCTCAAGTGACCGGGTATCTATCGAGTATTTGGCGGCTGCGGCACTTCTGGATGGCCCTGGTACGCATCGACCTCCGCAAACGCTATCGGGGAACCGTTATCGGCATCGGCTGGTCCCTGTTGCAACCGATCGCCATGACCGCCGTCTTGTGTCTGGTCTTCAGCCAGATTTTCGGCCAATCGATCCGCGAGTTCGCGCCGTATCTGCTGACCGGGTTGACGTTTTGGAGCTTCATCACGGCCGTGGTGATGCAGGGATGCCAGAGCTTCTTCCAGGGCGAGTCATACATCCGCCAACATCCCGCCCCGCTGGCGATCTATCCGTTGCGGGCCACCTTGAGCGCGGGCTTCCATTTCCTGCTCGGCTTCGCCATCGCCTTGGTGTTCGTTTGGTGCGTCAAGGGGTTCGGGAACCTCCCGGCATTAGTAAGTCTTGTGCCCACGTTTATGCTGCTGTTCGTCGTCGGCTGGTCGTTGGCCGTGTGCTTGGGCGTGGCCAATGTGATGTTTCAGGATTCGCAGCACCTGATCGGAATCGTAATGCAAATGTTGTTCTACTTGACGCCGATCTTGTACAAACCCGAGATGATGTTGGACAAATCGCCGCACTTCGCGATGATTTTCAACTACAACCCCTTCGCCATGCTTTTGGAGTTGATCCGCAAGCCGCTTCTGGACGGCGAGCTTCCATCGCTATGGGCGATGGGCGCAAGCTCGCTCTTCGCCCTGCTGGTCGTCTGCGCCGCCATGTTGGCCCTGAGATGCTTTGAAAAGCGATTGATCTTTTACCTCTGACGCAATGACGCTGATTAAATTAGACGATGTCGGGCTGAAGTTCCAGGTGCGACGCGCCGGCCGGATCAGTTTCAAGGACTACCTGCTCCACGGACTGTTCCGCCGCTCGAAAAAGACCTCCTTCGAGGTCCAGGCACTGGAAAACATCAACCTCACGGTCGAAGAGAGCGACCGGTTGGGGATTATCGGTCCCAACGGCGCCGGCAAAAGCACGCTGCTGAAATTGCTGGCCGGCATTTACCCACCCACCAGCGGACGGCGAAAGGTCGTCGGGCGGATCAGCTCATTGTTCGACATCGCTCTTGGATTCGAGACCGACGCCAACGGCTGGGAAAACATTATGTATCGCGGATACCTGCAAGGCGAGACGCCGCGCTCGATCCGCAAAAAAATTCAGCCCATAGCCGAGTTCAGCGAGTTGGGCGATTTTCTGAACATGCCCGTCCGCTACTATTCGTCGGGCATGAAAGTGCGGCTGGCCTTTTCCATCGCCACGGCAATCGCGCCGGAAATCCTCATCGTCGACGAAGTCCTCTCGGCCGGAGACATGGCCTTCCAGACGAAAGCCCGCGAAAGGATGAAGTCGTTGATGTCCAGTGCGCGGGCGGTAATCGTCGTAAGTCACGACATGAAATCGTTGGAATTGATGTGCGATCGCGTGCTGTGGCTCGACCACGGCAAGATGCGGTCGATCGGTCCGGCCAAGGAGGTTATCAAGGCGTACACGCAACAAAACAATCAGGGAGAAAAACGGCAAGCGGCGTAACCTGAAGGGAGCTTTGGACGTGCGACAGATCACAATCGTGTTCCTGACACTATGCCTCGCCGCACCGATAGGCTACGCGCATCTGACTGATTACTTCTTTAGCCGCCTTGCGGAGAAACACTATACCGACGGCGCCACGCCGCAAGAGCGGCGATCACGATTTGAGGCGCAACGCGATGAGTGGAGGAGAAGGGCGGAACATTACCAGCAGTAAATTGATTCTGGTTGGGCATGCGACAACGACTGGCTTAAACCTCCATGAGACTACTGTATTTTTCCCCCGTCAACGCCGACAGCTACGCCCAACGGCCACACTTCATGGTGCGCGCCTGGCTCAAATGGGGCGCGGAGTCGGTGCTATGGGTGAATCCGTATCCCTGCCGTTTGCCGCGGTGGCAAGACTTGCGTCGCGGCCCGGGACTGTCCAATCAGGCGTCGCTGCGCGATCCACGCATCCGGGTGATGAACGTACCCGCCTTGCCCATCGAGCCGTTGCCGCTGGGGCCGTGGCTGAATCGCCGTCTATTGGGCGGGAAAGCATGGCGGAAGATCGAACGATACGCGGCCGACGGACAAACGATCGTCGGCGTCGGCCGCCCATGCGCGCTGGCGTTGGCCGCCCTCAACGAGCTGCAACAGTCAGGCAGTTTTTACGACGCGATGGACAATTTTCCGGAGTTTTACGGCGGCCTTTCCCGCCGCGCCATGCTCCGTACCGAACAGGCCGTCGCCGAGCGCGTGGACTTGATCGTGGCCTCGTCCACCTTCCTGGCCGACAAGTTCGTCCGACGCGGCCTGCGAGTCGAAAAAGTGTTGAACGCCAGCGAGAATGATGAATGTAGAATGATGAATGATGAATGCAACACTCGCCAATCGGGCATAAATGATGATTCTTTCATTCATCATTCATCATTCTACATTCATCATTCCCTTGTTCTCGGCTACGTCGGCTGCATCGGACACTGGTTCGATTGGCCGTTGGTGATTCGATTGGCCCGGGCGATGCCGGACGCTCGATTGGAGTTGGTCGGTCCGTGCGTGGTCAAACCGCCGGAGAAATTGCCGGGGAACGTGCGGCTGCTGCCGGCCTGCAAACATTCGGCGGCGGTCGGCCACTTGGGGCGTTTTTCGGCGGGCCTGATCCCCTTCGTCAACGACGCCCTGACGGCCGGAGTGGACCCAATCAAATATTACGAGTACCGCGCCGCCGGACTGCCGGTGCTTAGCACGAGTTTCGGTGAAATGGCGATGCGCGGCCGCGAAGAGGGGGTGTTTTTCCTGGATCAAAACGAAGACTTGGCGGAAGTCGTTCGGGCGGCGATCGGACGGCGTGTCGATCCGGCCGAAACGGGCCGCTTCCGCCGCGAAAACGATTGGCGCTGCCGCTTCCAGGGCAGCGGGTTACTCAAATTACTATGCGCGTCGCGCAGAAGGCGCGCGGCTTAATCAGTTGTCAGTTGTCAGTAATCGGTTGTCAGTTATCAGTTGTCAGTAATTTACCCTCAGTAATCTTCCGGAAACTGACTACTGAAAACTGACTACTGACTACTGAAAACTGACTACTGAAAATTCCTAAGTTCCAGCAACGGATTGCATTATGGACTCGTTGGCGTTGACATCCGCGGTGGCCTTCACGGCGTCGCTGGCGTTGACGGCCGTCGTGCGCGCGGCGGCGCGGCGATGGGGTATCGTAGACAAACCCGACGGCCGACGCAAATTGCACGGCCGGCCAGTCCCGCTCTGGGGAGGCGTGGCCGTCTACGGCGCCACCGTACTGGGACTGCTGGCGACCGGATTCGGCGCAGGCGCCACCGAGGAGTACATCGAGCTTTGCGCCGCGTGGATGCTCGCCGCGGGCTTCGTCTGTCTGGTGGGAAGCTTCGACGACCGGTTCGAGCTCTCCGCGCGGGTTAAGTTGCTCCTGCAAATCGTCTCGGTGCTGCCGATCATTCTGATGGGATACTACGTCGATCGCATCGTCGCCTTCGGCTACCCGATCGAGTTGGGGTGGTTGGGCGTTCCGCTGACGATACTCTGGTTCTTGGGGTGCATAAACGCGCTGAACCTGATCGACGGTATGGACGGGCTGGCTTCGATCGTGGGCCTTTCCACCGCCGCCATGTTGGGCGTGATCGCCGTCGGCGAGGGACACCCGCACGTCGCCGCGATGGCCTTCATCCTGGCCGCGTCTTTGGCCGGGTTCCTGATCTACAACCTGCCGCCGGCCAGCATATTCCTGGGCGATTCGGGGAGCATGGTAATCGGATTGAGTATCGGCCTGTTGGGGATTCAAGGGTCGTTGAAGACCTCGGCCACGCTGGCCATTACGGCCCCGGTGGTGGTAATGACCCTGCCGATGTTCGACATTGCCGCGGCGTTGGTCCGCCGTCGGCTGACCGGCCGGCGGTTCGACGCCCCCGACCGGCGACACATCCACCACCGGCTGCTCGAGCGCGGCTGGACGCCCTGGCAAGTCCTCTGTCTGTTGGGAGCGTTGTGTTTGACGATGGGCGGGGCAGCCACCGCCGCCACCATCTTCCGCCTCGACGCCCTGGCCTGGATCGCCGCCATTACCCTGATCGTATTGATGGTCCGCCTGCGGTTGTTCGGCCACCACGAGTTTGCCTTGATAAAACTTGCCGTTCTCCGAACGCTGAGGACATATTCCGGTTATGTCAGGAGCCTGATGCGTCGCTCGAAGACACGGAAGATGGAAAAGACGATCGTTCTTGAAAAACCGAGCGACGATGAAACATATTCCGATCAACGCAAAGCCGCATAGTAGTGGGCAGTGAATAGTGGATAGTGGATAGTGGATAGTGGGTAGTGGGTAGTGAAAGATTGTTGGTTTGGCAGTTGTACTGCCGAACCGATAAACTTGGCCGGTACAGGGCAATACAACTGCCGCACCAACAGGCTTACCAAGAAATCATATCGCCTAATTAAACGCCGCGTGAACGCGGCGGCCAAACATTACCCACTACCCACTATCCACTACCCACTATGCTCGTCCGCCTGTTGGAACTGATCCGTTTCAGCCACACGTTGTTCGCGTTGCCGTTTGCGCTGTTGG
>JAUWNG010000170.1 GCA_030612765.1 Planctomycetota bacterium | reverse complement strand
TGCAGCCTACCATCGTTTAGCCTCCTTGCATTTGGGAGCAGACTGTTTGGACTTAACTAGTCTGCATAAAATACCCAAATGCCGGGAGGTCAATTATTTTTGCTACTCTGCCTCCATTACCAATTAAACCGGACTGTCTCTCTACGCCGGGTCGTTACGGGCGCGACCAACGGTCGCGGCTTTATGAACTACGATATTCCATCCCGACGATTGCTCGAAGCACAAGCGGCGTGGCTGGCCCCGGCGCGGGCGCGCCTGCTCCGACGGGCAAATATCGCCCAACGCCGCCGGGTGCTCGATCTGGCCTGCGCCGGCGGAGTGGTTACCGAGGAGTTGGTCCGCCGCTCGGGCGGCGAAGTCGTGGCGCTGGACCGCGACAAAAACGTATTGAGCGATCGGCCGCGGCAATTCCAAAGCGCAACGGTTGTCCGCGGCGACGCGGAGCGGTTGCCGTTCGCCGACGCGACGTTCGATCTGGTGTTCTGCCAGTTCGCGCTTATGTGGCTCGACGTGTCGGCCGCGGCGAGGGAAATCCGTCGCGTGCTGGCCCCTGGCGGTGCATTGGTCGCCATCGAGCCGGACTACGGCGGAATGATCGAACAGCCGCCTGAAATCACCGTCGGCGAACTGTGGCGGTCGGCGTTGGAGCGTGCCGGGGCCGATCCTTGCGTGGGCCGCAAGTTGCCGGCCCTGCTGGCCGACGTTGGCTTCGAGGTCCGCGTGGACCTGCTGGACCGCCTGGAACCACCGTCACCTTTAAGGTTCGACCTGTTGAGCGAACTGCCGTTGACCGAGGCGGAGAGGGCCGCCTTGGATCGGGCGCGGCGGGCCGACGCCTCGCTGGGGGGTGTTCTGCGAGTGGCTCACCTGCCGATGTTTCTCGTCACGGCCGATGTTTCCAACGGCCGGTGAGATCGCAATTCAGAATTATGCCAGCGCCTGTTGACAATTTTTTCCTTTCGGCTATACAGCACGTTGCGTTGTGTTGTTGTCTGTAAACTGAACAACATCTTTTCCCTAGGCAGGAGGACGGCACGATGAATTCTGTTCGATCCGTGTACATCGGAGTCGGCGGGGTAATTCTAGCCACTGCGGCACTGTGCTTCGCCGCGGAACAAGAGAAACAGAAACCGCCGAGTAGTTACTCGCCGGTGGTGATGGGGCAGAGTTTTGCCGACACCGTGGCCAAGATGGAGGCCGCAAAGCCAGCCATCGAAGCGCGACATTCGGCTCTATTGCGGGAGCGGTACGATCTTAGCGACAGGCCCACCCAGGGCGTGACCATGTCGCGGGGCAAGCCGGTCCAAGAGGGGGTGCGGGCAAAACTGTCGCCGGGCGTTGGCTCCTGGATGGAGTTGGGCGCCATGACGCCCGCGGAGGTACGCGCAAAAGGACTTTGGCCGAAGGGCTTCTATCCGCTGCCGCACCCGAACCATCCGGAGGGCGGGATGGTCTTCCCAAAACATCACATCGACAAAATGAAGCAGCAGGAAGGCCGCGATCTTACCCGTTTCGATCTCGATTTCGACCTGCCGGAACATCTGTTGCCGGAGTATCCGCCGCCGATCTACCTAACCACCCGCCCCGACCTGGGCGATGTTTCAAAAGGTCAGGTCGTCGGACTGAGCAACTACTTCGCGTTGTTCAACGGCATTCTCAACCCCAAGCAGTTGGAGGGGATGCGGCTGCTGGTCACGCCATTCCCGCAACAGCAGTTCAACGCCACCGGCGACCGCCGCTCGTTGAAGCCCAGCCTGGGCGTGACCTGTTTCGACTGTCACGTCAACGGCCACAGCAACGGGACGACCCATCTAGTCGGCGACATTCGGCCGCAACCGTTCCGCCACCGGTTGGATACGCCCTCGCTCCGCGGCGTGAACATCCAGCGGCTGTTCGGCTCGCAACGGGCACTGAAGAGCATCGAGGACTTCACCGAATTCGAGCAACGGGCAGCCTACTTTGACGGCGATCCGGTGATCGCCGCCAAAAAGGGCGTCAACGTTCTCGAACGCGGCAGCCAGGTCCACTTCATGGCGGAGGTCCAGTCGATCCTGGACTTCCCGCCCGCCCCGAAGTTGAACGTCTACGGCGTGCTGGACCCAAAGAAGGCGACCGAGTCGGAACTACGCGGCCAAGAGGTCTTTTTCAACAAGGGGCATTGCGCCGTCTGCCACCCGGCGCCATATTACACCGACAACCTGATGCACAACCTGCGGGCCGAGCGGTTCTTCAAACCGGTTATGATCAACGGCCGGATGGCCTCGGCCGACGGACCGATCAAGACTTTCGTGCTCCGCGGAATCAAGGATTCGCCGCCGTACCTACACGACGGCCGGCTGTTGACCCTGGAAGACACCGTCGAGTTCTTCAACCTCGTACTGGAGACACAACTCACCGAGCAAGAGAAGAAAGACCTAACGGCCTTCATGCACTGTTTGTAGGGGTTTGGATCATAATTTGATGGGGCGACTATGTTTAGCCGGCGTGCAAGCGCGTCGGCTAAACGACATATCGCTTCCTGTTTCCTCGTTACTTTGCGTAGCCGGAGCTATGCACACCGCCGCCGAAACCGCCCATCGCGGCCGGGGTGCCCCGCGTCTTCTCTGAAGCCGAGTAGGAGATGAGGTCCTTGGACTCCCGCTTGGTGACGACCAAGCCGTCCTTGCCGACGGTTTTCCGTTGGACGTCGGCCTTCATCGCGGTTTGGAAGAACTTTTCGGCGTCCTTGAGCGTTGGCGCTTGGGCGTGCTTCGCGGTCTTTTTTCGTGCCGCGACGACCGCGTCCAGGGCGTAGCCTTTGAGCAGCTTCGGCCACACCTTTTGGAACAACGGCGTGGAGCCGAAAACGTCGACCACCTCGATCCTCTCGCCCACCGCCACGATTGCCCCGACCACCTGGGGAGATTCGGCCACCGGCCGCTCGATATCCCTTACGTAGGAGTCGATCAGCTTCAGGATTTTCGGATCGGTGTAGTTTGCGGTGAAGGCGTCGGTGGACGTCCGCGCACCGCTGGCGGCGTTCGATTTGCCCACGCTGTCCCAGACTTCCTGTTGTCCCTTGCCGCCTTGGACGGCAACGCGACCGGCCTTGTTCAGATTGCCCGCCTTTCCCGCGAATGCCCCTCGAAAAGCCCAACGGCCATGCTCGACGCAGTAGACTTCGATTTTCACGGGCTTGCCGCCGGGCGCGATCACGTATTCCTTTGCGACACAGCGGTCTTGTTTGCCGCCGCAGATGATCTCGCCGGGCATCAGGTAGAGCGACTTGATCGACCGGTTGAGCACCATCAGACGGTTTACGTCGGCCGCTCCGCCTCGCAGTTGGTTGCCGGTCTGCCGGCCTTGGACCTGGGGATTTTCCCCCGGCTGGCCGCCGACTTCAAAGACGGAGACCTTGCCGCTTTTGAGCCCTTCCTCCAATGTGATGTAACGGTCTTCATTCTTTGGCGTCCGAGAGAGGACAGGAAAGACCGTTAGGTTTTTGCAGCGGACGGGCTGAGCAATGAAAAAGTCGCCCACCGGAACCGCTTTGGCTGGGGGGGCCTCACGTTGCCGGTGCTGAGCAACGGCCCACCCGCCATCGCTTGCCGTCCAAACCGCCAGCGCCAGCGCACATGCAATCATTCGTCGCATGATACATCTCCTCTGCATGGAATAGGGGAATAAGCAGGGCACGGCCCCAATCCGTGCCCGATGGCCGCGGAAATCCACTTCGATTCGGCTGCATGATATATGGACGGAATTACCGGCGAAAAGGTTCTCGGCAAACGAGGGCAGTCCGAAAAATTTCGTGTAATTTTCATACTGGGCAAGACAGGCGAAAATTTTCCCGCGGGACACTGAACTCTACGGATTGATTCCTTTTCCCCCTTTTTCTTCGCCGAACACGCGGTCGATGAACCGGTAGGCTTCCCGCCGTGCCTCGGGAGGGAAGTCGTGCGTGCAGTCGGGATGGATGAATCGCAACCGATCGGCGGCCCCCAACAAGGCATAGACCTCGCGGACCTTTGGCTCCGCTTTCTTCACTCCGCGGACGTCGAAGTTGTCGTCGTGAAGCGGCGAACTGGAAAAGAACGCCCGAGGGGCCAACGCCGCCGCCACCTCGTAGAAATCGAACGGCATGCGGTCCGGGTCCAACCCGTAAACGTCGCGGATTCGGGGCATGTAGCGGTCCGACGTCCAGCCTTTGAGATTGCCGCCGTAATAGTGATGGAAGGGCGTCCAGCCGCAACTGGCGACAATCACCTTTATCCGCGGGTCGAACGCGCCGAGGAACATCGCGTTGTGTCCGCCCAGCGAATGGCCGATCGCGCCGATCCGCTCGGGATCAACTTCTTCGCGGGCTTGCAGCAGGTCCACGCCGCGAATATGGTTGAAAATCCCCTTCATCGTCCCCGAGGCGTATTTGCTCTTGCCAAAATCGTAAGGGTAGTCGCCAAACGACGGATAGTCGGGGGCCAGTACGACGTAACCGCGCTGGGCCAGTTCCGTGGCGTAGCCGCGGTTTCGCGGCGCATTTTCCTCGACCGCCACCCCTTTCTTCCCCTGCGGCACCGTCGAGTGCAGGGCCATCAACGCCGGCACGCGCCGCCCGGCCGGACGATTCTTGGGCAAGTACAGCAGGGCCGGCGCCCGGTCGTTCTCCTCCGCAAGATACGTGATCTCCAGCCGGACGAAACCATCCCCTTCGAGGCGGCCGAGGACCTTCACGTCCAACGGTGAGAGTTTCGAGCGGTCGGGCAGCGGTCCCATTGCCGCTTCCATTCCGGCGATGATTTGCCGGCGTCGGATCGCCCAATCCTCCGCCGTGCGAACCGGCCGCAGCCGCCCGTCGGGCGACTGGTACTCCATCAGTTGCGAGTGATCCACCGCGCGGGGCGGTTCCGGGACCTCGGTATGAACTTGACGACCGATAAACAACAATCCCAAGACGGCCAATGCCGGGAGAAAGTATGATCGCATTAGTCGAGGAAAGTTGAAGGCAAGGGGACGGGGAAAGTTACTTTTTCGCCTTGATGGCGGCTTGGGCGGCGGCCAACCGGGCGATGGGTACCCGATACGGGCTGCAACTGACGTAGTTCAGACCCATACGGAAGCAGAACTCGACGCTGGCCGGGTCGCCTCCCTGCTCGCCGCAGATGCCGATCTTCAGGTCGGGGCGAGTCGAGCGGCCCTTGCTTACGGCCATCTCAACCAACTGGCCCACGCCGTCCTGGTCGATCGTCTGGAACGGATCGGCCTCGAGCACGTTGTCGTCGAGGTAATCGTTCATGAATCCGCCGACATCGTCGCGGCTAAACCCAAAGCACATCTGCGTCAGGTCGTTGGTGCCGAAGGAGAAGAACTGAGCCGTCTTGGCCATCCGGTCGGCCAGCAGGCACGCGCGGGGAATCTCGATCATCGTGCCGTAGAGGCAATGGACCTCGACGCCCGTCTGCTGCTGGACCTCTTTCCGCACGCGGTCGAAAATCACCTTCGTAACGTCGAGTTCCCGCACGTCGCAGGTGACCGGGACCATCAGTTCCGGCTTTGGCGAGCGGCCGTCCTTTTTCAGTTCGGCGGCGGCCTCGAGGATCGCGCGGATTTGCATCTCGGTCACTTCCGGATAGGTGATGCCCAGCCGGACGCCGCGATGTCCCATCATGGGGTTGGTCTCGTGCAAGCTCTCGCCGCGTTTCTTGATCTGTGCGGGACTGATACCCAATGCGGTGGCCAATTCCTGCCGGTTCTTCGGGTCTTGCGGGACGAACTCGTGCAGCGGCGGATCGAGCAGCCGGATAGTGACCGGCATGTCGTCCATCGCCTCCAGCGTGGCCTTGATGTCGCGCTTGACGAAGACGGATAGCTCATCCAACGCGGCCTTGCGCTCATCGATCGTCTTGCTGAGTATCATCTTCCGCAGCAGGAACAACGCCTCGTCCGAACCGACCCCGTAGAACATGTGTTCGGTGCGGAACAGGCCGATCCCCTCGGCGCCGAACTGCCGGGCAACCCGCGCGTCCTCGGGCGTGTCGGCGTTTGTCCGCACGCCCAGGGTGCGGAACTTGTCCACCATCTGCATGTAACCCTGGAACCGTGGGTTTTCGGTGGCGTCGATCATCTCCAGCTCACCTTGATAGACGCAGCCCTTGGTGCCGTTGAGCGTCAGCAGGTCGCCTTCCTTGAACTTCACGGCGCCGACGCTCATCCGCTTCGTTCCGGCTTCGATCTTGGCGTCGCCGGCGCCGACGATGCAGCACTTGCCCCAGCCGCGGGCGACCAGCGCGGCGTGGCTGGTCATTCCGCCGCGTGCGGTGAGGATGGCCTCGGCCGCGCGCATCCCCTCGACGTCCTCCGGGTTGGTCTCTTCGCGGACGAGAATTACTTTCTCGCCTTTCTTTGCCCAGGCCACGGCGTCGGCCGAGGTGAAGACGATCTTGCCGCTCGCACCGCCGGGACCGGCCGGCAGACCGTGGAGAAACGCCTCGGCGTTCTTCTCGGCCTCCGGGCTTATGATCGGGTGCAACAACTCGTCCAACTGCGCCGGCTGCACCCGCATCACGGCGGTCTGCTCGTCGATCAACCCCTCTTCGAGCATGTCCGTCGCCATGTTCAAGGCCGCCGTGCCGGTCCGCTTGCCGCCGCGACACTGGAGCATGTAGAGCTTGCTCTCTTGGATCGTGAACTCGATGTCCTGCATGTCGCGGTAGTGATGCTCCAGCTTGGAGCGGATTTCATCGAGTTGCCGGTAGAGGTCCGGCCATTCGGCCTGGAGCGAGGTGAGGTGTTGGTTCTGCGGGTTCTTCGTTTCTTCGTTCAATGGATTGGGAGTGCGGATGCCGGCCACCACGTCCTCGCCCTGGGCGTTGATCAGCCATTCGCCGTAGAACTTATTCTCGCCGGTGGCGGGGTTGCGGGAGAAGGCCACGCCGGTGGCCGAGGTATCGCCCAGGTTGCCGAAGACCATGCTCTGCACGTTGCAGGCGGTTCCCCACTCGGCGGGAATGCCCTCAATCTTCCGATAGGAGACGGCCCGACGCCCCTCCCAACTCTTGAACACCGCGCCGACGGCGCCCCAAAGTTGCTCGTCGGGATCGTCGGGGAACTCGCGACCGAGAACCTCTTGGACCTTCTTCTTGAAGTTCGTGCAGAGCCGCTTCAGATCGGCGGTGGTCAGATCGGTGTCGAGAATCTCGCTTACTTTCTTGCCGAGATTTTTGGCCTTCGTCTTCTTGGCCCGGTTCATCAGGTGTTCGAGTTGCAGGCGGATGCCTTTTCCCTCGGCCGGTTCAATGTCCTCGGCCTTCTCCATCACCACGTCGGAGTACATCATGATCAGGCGTCGATAGGCGTCGTAGACGAACCGCTCGTTGCCGGTCTTCTTCACCAACCCGGGGATCGTCTTCGAGCACAGGCCCACGTTGAGTACGGTCTCCATCATGCCGGGCATCGAGGCCCGGGCACCGCTACGGCTACTCAACAGCAGGGGGTTCTGCGGGTCGCCGTACTTCGTCCCCATCGCCTCTTCGGTCTTTTGCAGGGCGGCGGCCACTTCGTCGCGGAGCGATTGCGGGAACTGGCGACCCTCGGCGAAGAAGGCGGTGCAGAACTCGGTGCTGATGGTAAAACCGGCGGGGACGGGCATACCCAATTTCGCCATTTCCGCCAGGTTGGCTCCCTTGCCGCCCAGCGTGTTCTTCATCGTAGCGTCGCCTTCGGTCGCCTGCGGGCCGAAGAAGTAAACGAATTTTTGGGTCATGGCCGCCTTCCTTCGTGATCTGTCACAAAAAAATTGCTGATTTTGCTTATTTTTATCTAAAAACGACATTGAAACAAGCAAAAAGTGTATCAGTCGGCCCGTGGAACGTCAAGGATCGGCGTTTAGAGTGTGCGGCCAGATTTTCTGGCAGGTTCAGTCATTCTGAGCGTAGCGAAGAATCTCGCCGACGCTGCCGGAAAAGCGAGATTCTTCGCTGCGCTCAGAATGACAAAAATGGC
>JAUWNG010000091.1 GCA_030612765.1 Planctomycetota bacterium | reverse complement strand
CGACATCCGCTACTCAGCCGAGATGGACGTGCAGCACTACAGTCCTCCCCCGCCTGCCTGGTCCCCCGGCCCGCCCGTGCCCCGCCCCGGCCCGCGGGGCCGGGGGCCGCTAAACGGTCCATTGCCGCCATAAACACAATGCCGGCGGAGGAAGTTACCCAGCAACTCGTCCGCAGCCGGGCGGCCGACGGCACGGAAACACTCTCCGGTTGGTTGCGGGCTTTTTTCGCGGCGGGACAGCGGACCGGCAGCGTACACGTGGCCTTTTGTCCGCCGCTGGACGCCCTGCCCAAAGTGGCGGTGGAACAGATCGACGGGCCGGAGGCGCGGATCCGTACAGCCCAAGCGCTGCCTTACGGCGTCCGGCTCGACTTGAAGCTGGCCGTCGCGGCCCGCGAGCCGACCGGCGTGTTGCTGCAATTCTCCGCCACGTCGGCACGAGAGAAGTAATGCTAATGTAAGCGGCACACTCCGTGTGCGGGCTACTTTTCCAGCAGCCGGCGGGGGTTGTCCGAAAGGATCCGCCGTATCTCGTCATCCGAAAGCCCCACCTTCTCGCGAAGCAACGCAGTCATCCGCGGCATCGTTACCGTCGAGCCGACAAAGTGCGAACCGTCGGCTGAACGGGCGACCAGATCTTCGCCGATCCGGACGGTTTGCGACCCGACGGCGTAGCGTCCCGCCCCGCAACCCGCCGCGGAAATGGCGTCGGTCACGACGATCGACCGCTCGAATCCGACCAATCGCAGGTAGTTTTCCAGTGCCGGAAACGGGACGTGTACCCCGTCGGCGATGAAGCAGATTGTCAACCGGTCGCGCAGGCTCAAAACGCGCTGGATGATGTTGTCGTGCCGGTGCAGCATCGGCGGACAACCATTGCCCAGATGTGTGAACACGGATAGCCCCGCGTCGATCGCCGCGTTGAGTTGGTCGATGCTCGGATCGCAGTGTCCGGCGGCGACCAAAACCCCTCGGTCGGCGAGATGACGGACGACCTTCAGCCCCGCGTCGCGCTCGGGGGCGAGCGTTGCCAGGCGCGTCAATCCGCCGGCCGCATCCAGCAGGCGCTTCATTTCCTCGACGCAGGCGGGGTGGATCGACCGCGACGGATGAGCGCCGGAATAGCCGGGCACATCGCTGAGAAACGGCCCTTCGAGGTGTACGCCCAAGACCATTTCCCGCACCAGCGGATCGCGCCCGTGAAGTTCAGCTACCCTTCGGAGCCGGGCCTCCATCCGCGGCAACTCGTCGGTGATGATCGTGGCTAGAATCCCGGCCACGCCGTCCTCGCGGAGCCGGACGCAGGCGCGGCGAAAATCCTCCTCCGTCATGTCGTCTTGATTGAAGTCCACACCCGCATAGCCGTTTACTTGCAGATCGATATATTCGAGTTGCGTGGTCATTATGGGCCAAGGTCGGTTGAATTAAGCAATGCAAACCCACGCTCGTTCCCATGCTCTGCGTGGGAACGGATTTATTGGACGCTCTGAGCAGTGTGTTCCCACGCGGAGCGTGGGAACAAGGTATTGGTTTTCTCAACGGGCGAGCAACTCCGCCGCGGGTGGATCGACGTAGAACATGGCCTGCGGATGTTGTTGGAGAATCGAGGCGGGCAGTTGCGGCGTGACCGGTCCCTCGACGGCCGCCCGAAGCGCCTCTGCCTTGCGCCGGTCGGGGACGGTGCAAATGACGGTCCGCGATTTCATGATCTGCCGGACCGACATGCTGATCGCCCGGCGCGGCACGTCTTCCAGTGCGGGAAACCATCCCTCGCCGAATTGTTGGCGGCGGCAGGCCTCGTCCAGATCGACCACGATGTAGGGCCGTTCGGTCTGAAAATCGGCCGGCGGATCGTTGAACGCGAGATGACCGTTCTCGCCGACGCCGACCAGCGCGGCGTCGATCGGCGCGGCGGCGATCAGTTCGCCGACTCTGCGGCACTCGCTTTCCGCGTCGGCCTCGCCGTCGATGTAGTGAAACTCCCCGATCGGCACGCGATCGACCAGCCGTTCCTTGAGATAGCGGCGGAACGAGGCGGGATGCGTCATCGGCAGGCCGAGATATTCGTCCAGGTGGAAGCCGACGACTTTCGGCCAGTCGATATCCTTGGCCTCGATCAGTGCCGAAAGCACCTCGAACTGCGAGGCCCCGGTGGCGACGATGATGTTGGCCCGGCCGCGATCGTGAATGGCCAGCCGAATCCGCTCCGCCGCGTCGGCCGCGGCCCGCCGTCCCATCTCCCTTGCGTCCCGGCCAATCGTGATGTTCATCAAGTCGGCTCCATTATCCGTCGAAAACGTCAAACCGGGATTATCTCCGATGTCGGGGGGATTTTCAAGCCGGGGCGCTGGCACATCACGACAGTTGAAATTGCAAGTTTAGCGGCCGTTCACGCGGCGGCACGGCACGGCAACGCATCGCCGTGTCCTTCTCGATGATATCCGCAGACGATCTTCTGCAGCAGTTCGACGATTTTTTCCGGTTCCGCGCGGGCCATGCGCTCCAACTCGTCGATCGCGCCGTCCAGGTCGTCGACGACAGGCGGCTTGTGATCGGCCACGATGATCTTCGGATGGGAGGTGGGCAACAATTGCTCGCCGGATATGTGCAACTCCTCGTATAATTTTTCGCCGGGGCGGAGGCCGACGAATTCGATGTCCACGTCCTCTCCCACGCGCAACCCGGACAGCCGGATCATGTCCGAGGCCAGATCGACGATTCGCACCGGCTGGCCCATGTCCAACAGCAGAATCTGTCCGCTTTGGCCGATGGCGCCGGCCTGAATCACCAATCGCGAGGCTTCGGGAATGGTCATGAAGTAGCGGTGGATTTCGGGGTCGGTGACGGTGACCGGTCCGCCCGCGGCGATTTGCTGGCGAAACAGCGGCACCACGCTGCCGACCGAATCCAGCACGTTTCCAAACCGCACGGTGACGAACCTGCACGACGAGCGGCCGGCCATCGACTGGACGTAGAGTTCGGCGACCCGTTTACAGGCGCCCATCACGCTTGTCGGGTTGACGGCCTTGTCGGTCGAGATCATCACCAACGATTCGACGTGGAAGTCGCGGGCGAGGTCGGCCAACTGCCGCGTGGCTTTCAAGATGTTGTTGACCGCTTCCTGCGGATGATTTTCCATCAGGGGAACGTGTTTGTAGGCGGCGGCGTGGAAGATCACGTGCGGCCTGTATTGCATCATGATTCGGCGCATGCGGTGCGCGTCGAGCACGTCGGCGAGGCAAACGTCGATCTGCTTCCCCTCGGCCATCGGCAGCAATTCGCGCTCGAGGTAAAATTGTCCCGTTTCCGAGCGATCGACCATTACGATCCGTTGGGGAGAGAATTGCAGCAGTTGGCGGCAGATTTCCGAGCCGATGCTGCCGGCGCTGCCGGTGACCAGGATCACGCGCCCGTCGATCCAGTCGCGGATGTCCTCGATGTCCAACCGGACCGGCTCGCGTTGCAGCAGGTCTTCTATCGAGATCGGCCGCGGCTGGACGGTCACGGTCCCTTCGATCAACTGCCGGTAGTTGGGCAAGACGCGGATTTCGCAGCCGCAATCGCGGACCTCCTCGACCAGCTTGCGGAGCCGCGTGCCGGCGAGTTCACCCCGCATGACCAGAATCTGTTGTATCCCGTGGCGATCGACGAGTTGCCGCGCGTGGCCGCAGTCGCCGACGACTGGAACGCCCTCGATGTGCGTACCGGACAGGTTCGGGTCGTCGTCGATGAAACCGACGACGTGATAGTTCGGCCGGTCGATGCGGCGTATCATCCTCAACACCGAGGCCCCCATGTCTCCGGCCCCGGCGATCAGCACCCGTACCCGGTTGGTTGTGGAAAACAGCGGCCATCTCGTTTCGCGCACTCCCCGCAACAGCGAACGTGCCCCGCCCAGCGCGCCGATCGGCGCGCCCCAGTCCAACAAGCACACGCGTCGTGGGATGGTGGGCCAGGGGGCCAGAAGATATTGGATCATGGTCACGGTCAACAGGCCGGCGGTGGCCGCCCGCAGCAGGACCAGCAAATCGTAAAACGTGACCGAGCGGCTCCAACCCCGACACGCTCTCATGCCCACGAACCAGAGGAGTTTTGCCAGCACCACCCAGCCGACGGTTGCTTGGAAGCGGGCCAGTTCCTGTTCGCCCAATTGGCCCTCGAAGCGGAGCCAATAGCTCAAAAAATAGATGCCGACAAAACACGGCAGAAGCGACACCTCGGTAAGCAGGTGGAGGTGCTGGCGCCAATAGGCTCTCTTCGGACGGTTATGGCCATTGTTCATGGTTTGCCCTGTTTGATTCAGGCCACGCGTCTCGGGACGAGGAGGGCCTGCGAATCCTCGTCGTCGCCTCGGTCCTGCCCTGCTCCGTTCGGATAGGGCACGCACCCTTCCCTGGTCATGCTTTCCGGCGACTCTTCATGGCCGTATTCCTCGCGATATTCGTAGCCGGAACCGGAACCGTAACCGTAACTGTGATAGCCGTAGTAGTTATGGTCGTTTTCGTCGCCGGTTCGGTTGGCTATCAATCCCAGCAACGGAATCTTCATCAGATTGAGCCTTTCGACGGCGCGGGTAACCAATCGGCGACGGTTCTTCGCCGGCTGCACGACCAGCACCACTCCATCGACCAACCGGCCGATAATCGCCGTGTCGGTGGTTGCCAAGGTGGGCGGGCTGTCGATCATGATTTGGTCGTAGACCGTTTCCGCCCAGGCCAGCAACTGCGAGAACCGTGGGCTGCCGAGTAGTTCCGCCGGATCGGTCGGCCGCGGGCCGGAGGGCAGGATGTCGAGACCCTCGATGCCGGAACCGCGGACGTGGAGTTTTGCCATTTGCCCAATGTCGTGTTCCGAGCGGAGGACTTCGCTCAGGCCGTGCGGCCCGCGCATGTCCATCAGATTCGTCAAACCGGGCCGCCGCAGGTCGGCGTCGATCAACAACGTTCGCTTGCCGGCTTGGGCGTAGCAGACGGCCAGGTTGGCCAAGACAGTTGTCTTTCCGTCGCCCGGCTCGGCGCTGGTGATGACGATTTGCCGGACGTCGGAGTGGGTCAAGCTGAGCGCGGTTCGCAACGTGCGGAAAGGCTCGCTGGCCGCCGAGGTGGGAGCGGCGTGCGCGACCAGCGCCCGTGGCCCGACGCTTTCCGGCGCCTCCAACCGATGGACCATCGTCAACAACGGCAGCCCCAGCCGGCTTTGCATCTCCTCGATCGAACGGAAACGGTCGTCCAAGGCGTCCAGCAGCGTCACCAGTCCCAAGGAGACGCCGAGGCCGCCCAAGACCGTCAGCACGGCAACCATGCCGAGCTTCGGCGAGACCGGCCTGCTCGTTGCTTTTGGTTCCTCGATCACCGCCACGCGGACGTCCTGCCCGTTCTGCCTCAGATCGAGCGAGGCAATCTGGTTCAGCAACACGTCGTTCATGTCGCTTAGCCGCTTCACGTCGCGTTCGAGCATTTCGATCTGCGCCAGTTGGCCACTGAGGTTGATGGCCTCGGCGCGGGTATCCTCGAAGCGGGCATTGAGTATCTCTTCTTCCTTCCGCGATTTGTCCAGCTTCTGGCGGACCATCCGCACGAGCCACGGTCCCAACCGGCTCTGGCCGAGTTCGGCGACGCGCTGGTTGATGCGATTCTGCGTGGAGGCGAGATACTGCCCGGTCATGCGGACCCTCTCGACCAGCGCAACGACCTCGGGGTGTTTTGGTCCGAGATTCTGTTGGATCGTCAGCAGCTCGGCGCGGTCGGCCAGCAGGTTCTGCTCCATGCTGGCTTGGGCGTATGAGTCCCGGCTTCCCAGCCCAAGGCTGCTGAGCAACATCTCACGGCCGACGGCGTCTCCGACGGACATCAGGTATTGCCCGAGATCCTCGCCGTTTTGGACCGCCATCTGGATCGTTGCCAGCAGAGCCTCTTGTTCCACCCGCTTCTTCTGCACGGCGATCAAAGCGTCGTTGAAAAAGACCGCCCGTTGCACCATCGGGTGCAGCGTCTTGCCGTTGGAGCGGAAGCCCATGTCGGCGAAAAGGCGTCGGGCATCCAGCAACTCCTGCTGCTTGCGGCCGAGCTTCGCGGCCAATCCCTCCCGTTCCTGGGTCAACATCCGGCTCAGTTCGCTGGCCGTACCCCGGTGCATGCGCTCCATGAAGTCGAGGTACGACTGGACGACGGCGCGGACCACGTTGGCCGCCACCCGCGGATCCTTGGAGCGATAACTCACCTCCAAAATGCTTGTGGATCGGATCGCCCTGGCGTTAATCTCCTTTTGCAAATAGGTGGTCCAATATTCCCGGGGCAGGTTGGTCAGGTCGATCAGGTCGGCGGGGGACAGACTCTTCAGGGCACCCTCGATCACCACGGCGCTGCGGATCATGTTCTCAAAGGTGGGCATCGCGTTCCGCCGCAACGATTCCTCGTTGGTGATTGACGTGTCGAGCCGGTCGGGCCGGGTCTGCGTGATCAGCAGGGCGGCTTTCGACGAGTAGAGGCGCGTGGCGGTGGCGTAATACAGCCCGCCCAACAGCACCGTCGCCGCCATCACGGCCACGACCAGGTTCTTGCGGTAGCGAACCGCCAATACCAGCCGCAACATGGAATGCACGAACTGGACATTGGGGCGATCCTCGATTTCAGACTCGACGGACTGCGATACGGTTGGTTGTTCCATGCTCGAATCAAGTGCCAGAGAAGTAAAACTAGATAGATCGGCAATGATTTACTCGGACGCGGCATCTTCCACGCCAGCGCTCCCTCACGATTAGGAGGGGGCGGAGAATACCGAAGGATGGCCACCGTCGTCAATGGCAGAAGGGGCACCGAAGTAGCCCGCCGTTAAAGCAGGCAGGACAGGAGAAATAGGGATAGCGGCTTAATGGGGCACCGTCGCCAAACCCTCGACTACATCGAAACCGTGTGATGGGACCGGATGAAACGGAACGGCTTGGACTTGTTGTGGATATTGGCTGTTCCGGTTTGCGACAGAACCACGCCGAAAACCAACAGCCGGCTGTCCTGCGAAGGAGCCAGGGAGTGTTTGTCGATGGGCACCAGGAACAGTTCCGAAACGCCCGACACCTGGATGATGATACCAGTGATTTTTCCCGAGTCGCCTGTTGCGGTACCTATTACCGTGCCCACGAATACGATGCCGTGGTCCGGCGTGATCTTCTCTTTGGCGTACCGATTGATCGCGCTGGCGTGTTCCTTGGACCAGGGGAATTGCTTCATCCGTGCAAAAAGTTGATCTATGAGGTCGGACAGCTTGAAGGGGATGTTCTTGTTGTGGGGTTCCTTGCAGACGGTCATCATCAGGGCCAGATCCGCCATGACGGCATAGTCTTCCTGGTTGGCGGGTTGCCAGCCGAAGGCCGCGGCGGCATCGAACAACCGTTGCAGTTTTTCCTTTGATACGGAGATTTCCCGCGGCTTGCTCGGCGTGGGGCTGGAGTTGGGCCGCTGAGGCGGCTTAAGCTCCGAGGGCTGCTCGAGGGGCGTCACTTCTCCGGAAGACCGGTCCGCCAGCGCCTTGAGATATTTGACGTGGCTGGCGAAGCCGAATCGTGCGTCAAGGTTTGCAAACGTGTTGACGCCGATCACGCGGCAGTTCTCGTCCAACAGAGGGCCGCCGCTGTTGCCCTGCGAAACCGTGGCGTCGGTCTGAATCCACAATTGATCGTCCGGCGAGTTGAGTTTGGAGAGGACATTGCCGCCGTCCGGTTGTTGGTCCGCTAACTCCGCGGTGGTCAATACGCGGCTCACTATGCCCTCGACGAGCGAGAACTCGTTGTTCAACGGATGACCGTAAACGTAAACCCGCGTGCCGATCTTGGGAACGTCCCGATAGCCGATGTCCAGAAGCAACGAATCCGACGGCAGTTCCTTGAGCTTCACAATGGCCAAATCCCGCTCGGGCGCCAAGGCGATTATCCCTTCGATTTCGATTTTCCGGCCGCTGTTCAATTTTACCCGAGCGGCAGTCGAGGCCATCGAGGCGACGTGGTGGTTCGTGGCGACCCAGCCGCGCGAGTCGATCAGGAAACCGGTGCCCGTTATCATTCTGCCGTTGGGAAGAGGCATCTCAAACTTGACGATGGCGTGGGCAACCTCCTCGAATGTTTTTGCGATCTTCGACCGCGAGCGGTCGAGAGGCATGTCGACGGAGGCCGTGACGGGAACCAAACTCGACGTCGACGACGGGCGATTAGACGTCCAAGCGACGGCCGAGGGTTCCGACTCCTCGGACGCGGCGTTTCCGGCGGCCGGTCTTGGGACCGAGGCAATCGTGGTTGGAGCGGGAACGGTTGAGTCGTCGGAATCGTCTTTCACGAATCCAACCAACAACAGAATCACAACCGCCACGCCGCCGCTGCCCGCCACCCAAACCCAGGGAGGCGGCGCCGACCGTTTCTTGACACGCACCGCGGGCCGAACGGGTGAAAGCGGAGCGCGGGTGCCACTGCTGGCTTGTCCAGCAGTGTTTCTCCGGGTGTTTCTCCCCGCACTGCTGGGCAAGCCAGCAGTGGCCCCCTTTTTCAACGGGATGTTTGGATGGGCAAAGCATCCATGTTATCGGCCCCCACCAGTGCTTGACAAGCGGTCGGCCGGTGAATCAAATGAGTTTTTGTGAAGTTGGGCGTTCAACCCGACGGATACACGCCGGCTATTTACTATTTCCATCCTCTACCCACAGTCCACTATCCAATGAATTCTCGCCAACGCGTCGAAGCCGCCTTGAACCACCAACAGCCGGACCGTGTTCCCCTGGACCTCGGCGCCACTCCGACCTCGGGTATGCACGTCAGCAGCGTGTACCGGCTACGCCAGGCGTTGGAGCTTGATCCGCCGGGTACGCCGGTGAAAGTGGTCGAGGCCTACCAAATGCTCGGCGAAATCGCCCCGGATCTAATGGAGACGCTGGGAGTCGACACCGTCGGCCTCGGCGGCGCCAAGTCGTTCTTCGGCTTCCAATACGACAATTGGAAACCGTGGACCACCTTCGACGGCACGCCGGTGCTGGTTCCCGGCGGATTCAACACCGAGCCGGAACCGAACGGCGACATCCTTATGTATCCCGAGGACGACCGCTCGTTGGCCCCCAGCGGCCGGATGCCCAAGGGCGGGCTCTACTTCGACACCATCGTCCGCCAACAGCCGATCGACGACGAGAAGCTCAACGTCGAAGACAACCTGGAGGAATTCGGCCCGATCTCCGACGATCTGCTCCAGCACTTCGCCGGCGAGGCCGACCGGCTGCATCGCGAGAGTGATCGGGCGATCGCGGCCAATTTCGGCGGCACGGCCTTCGGCGACATCGCCCTGGTCCCCGCCCCCTGGCTGCGGAACCCCAAGGGCATCCGCGACGTCGCCGAGTGGTACATGAGCACGGTGACCCGGTTCGATTACATCTACGAGTTGTTCACCCGCCAGTGCGACATCGCCCTGGGAAACCTGGCGAAAATTTACGACGCCGTGGGCGACCGCGTCTCGGTGGTGTTTCTCACGGGCACCGATTTCGGTACGCAGAACGGGCTGTTCATCAGCCCAGCCAGCTACCGAAAACTGTATCAGCCGTTCCACGCCCAAGTGAACGATTGGGTCCACCAACACACACAATGGAAGACGTTCATTCACACCTGCGGCTCGATCATCGCCTTGCTGCCCGACATCATCGAATCCGGGTTCGACGTCCTCAATCCGGTACAATGCTCGGCCGCCGGCATGGACCCGCGGACGCTCAAGGATCAGTTCGGCGATAAAATCACGTTTTGGGGCGGCGGCGTGGACACGCAGAAGACCCTCCCGTTCGGCACGCCCGAGGAAATTCGAGAGCAGGACCGCGAGCGGATCGAAATTTTCGGTCGTGGCGGCGGGTTCGTGTTCAACACGGTCCACAACGTCCAGGCCGGCCCGCCGGCCGAAAATCTGCTGGCCCTCTACGAAGCCGTGCGGGATTATAGGTAGCACGGCATTTAGCCCCGGGTGAATACGCCCGGGGCACAGGTGTGCGGAATGCTCTCACCTCTCCCCGCCGTGTATTCACGGCGGGCTAAATGAACAATTCCAAAACACGTTCCAAGGCGTTGTCTATTCGGAGTCGATCCGGCCTCGACCGTGTCCTCGACCTTGTCCCCGACCGCGTCCGCCACCGTAGCCGCCGCCGCGTCCTTCGCCGCGTCCTTCGCCGCGTTCCCCAACGTGGATTTCGCCGTGCCCTCCGCCTTCCGTTCGTTCAATGGGGACGATCAGAAACACCAGCAAGATAATCAGTCCGGCCAGTCCGAGGACGGCTAATATCCAGTTTCGCTTCGAGGCAACGACATTCTTGACGAAGGCGAAATTGAGCACGACGTGAACGACAACGAGGAATATCAGTAGATAGGCTGTCCAGAGGTGGTAGAACCCCCATTCGTGCCGCGAAAGGCCGAAAAGCGTCAGCCCGTGCCCGCCGAGATAGCCCGGAACCAGGCGATAGTGAATCATCAACCCCGTTCCCACGAGGAAACACATCGCGAGGAACATTACGATGTCGGTGTATTTTCTGAGTGTGTTGTGATTCATTATTTTCCTTTCGATTTGGTGTAACGAAACCCTGGTTCCCACGCGGAGCATGGGAACCAGAAAATCATTTTTCCTTCACCCAGATATTGCGATACTGCACCTTGTTGCCGTGGCCTTGGAGATAGAAGGGGCGCGGGGCGGGGCCTTCCGCCTGACGGCCCGGTGTGTCGTGCTTCAACTCGAACTTCGGGTGGATCGGCACACCGTTGTGCCGCGCCTCGACCCGCGCGTTGGCGACCTTCTTGCCGTCCCGATATTTCGGTGCGGTGTACTTTATGTCGTAGGTCTGCCACGTAAGCGGCGGGAAACACATATTCACGTCCGGCCTGCGCAACTGGTAGAAGCCGCCACATTCGTTGTTCTTACCCTTCAGACCGAACGAGTCGAGCACCTGTATCTCGTGGCAGTCGTGCAGGTAGATGCCGCTGTTGCTCCGCGACTGGCCCCGAGCCTCGGGCATGTAGGAGAGGCGAAACTCCAGGTGGAGCGTATAGTCGCCAAACTTTCGCTTCGTGGTGACCTCGGACATCAGGTTATTGTCTTTCGACATCCTGCCGTTACTGAAGTTCTCGGCGGTCGTGCCGTCGAACAGCACCACGGCCCCCTCGGGCGGCTTGGCGCCTTCGGTCGGGCTGTGGCGCACCGTCCGCTTCAACTTCAACTCGACTTTGCCGTCGCCGCCGACGATGGTCATCGCGGGGCCGTCGATCTTGCCCGAAAAATCTTGGCCGGAGAGTTTCGTAATATCGCCGTCTCGTTTTCCGCTAAGCGTGAAGCGAGGTTCGCCGCGCTTCCAGCCGTCGCCGGGCAGGCCGCCACGGGTCACCACCACGTCGAACTGCCCCTTGCCGCGGGCGATCACCTGTGCCCCGACCTTAGTTTTCTCGCCATCCGACCATAACCCCTCGCCTATGTATTCTCCCTGAACCGCAAAGTCGAAGTCTTTGACAGCTTCAGCCGGGTCGGCAATCTCGCGTGGCCGATCGCCGGCGGCGCAGGCGAATCCACACGGCATGAGTGAAAGCATGAGCAAGATCAATGTTCGAGGCATGGCATTGCCCTTTCTTTGAGGGGAGGGGAAATAGCAGTGATCCGTGATTATGGCCGCAAAACCGCATAATATCAATGGGTAGGCCGGGTCGTGACCCGGCAGGATTGAACGACGGCGGCGGATGATTACAAATTATCGCCGGGTTACAACCCGGCCTACAATACTCAATACGACCATTAAAACTTGCGCATCTTGCCCGGCCTTATCCTTCGGGTTTTAGCCGAAAACTTCCCGCAGGCTCGCCCACCAATTCGACCGATGAGAAGAAGGGTACGAGTGCGCACCGGCGGGGCGCGCGCCGCCCAAGGAACCATCCACTTCCAGGTGGTAAGCATGTCGAAATTGTCATTCCCTATTTTGTTCGGGACGCTCCTGCTCACCGGCCTGATCGCCGACTCGCGGGCGAGGGCCGAGGCCGTTCCGGAGGTCTCCGCCAGCAGTGTAATCGAGTTGGCCCCTCCCGATTCGCAGGAGAAAACGCCGGTCATCTCCAGCGTGGCGCTCGATCCGACGGGGAAATACTTGGCGGCGGTCGGCGACGACCACCTGGTGCGTCTATTCGACGCCCAAAGCGGCCGGCTCCTGCACCGGTTCGACTCGCACGTCGATTGGGTCCATGCTTCGGTCTTCCGGCCGGACGGCCAACTGCTGGCCACCTCGGGCGCCGATGGCCGTATCCGCTTCTGGAACATGGATTCCACCGTCCGGCCGCACGTATTGGTCGAACAACTTCCGGTAATTTACTCGCTCGCTTTCAGCCCCGACGGGCGGATGTTGGCGGCGGCCGGTTTCGGCGACAAAGTTTGGATTTTCGACGGCCGGCAGGGGAAGCTCTCGCGCGAACTGGCCGCGCCCGGCAACGACATCCGAGCGTTGAGCTTCTCGCCCGACGGATCGCGGCTGGCAGCGGCCGGCCGCGCCGGGGTGGTCCGCATCTGGGACGCCGAGAGCGGAAACCAGCTTGCCGACGTGCGGGTCTCCCCGCGGCGGATTTGCGCCCTGGAGTATTCGCCCGACGGAAAACTTCTGGCCGCCGCCGGCGAGGAACGAATCGTGCGGTTGTTGGACGCGGCCTCGGGCGAACCGCTGTTCGATTTGCCCGAGCGGTCGGGAGACGTGTTGGCGCTTTGCTTCTGTGGCCCCGACAAACTCGCCTCGGCCGGCAGCGGCAACGTGATTCACCTCTGGGACGTGGACTCCCGGCAAGAGCTTTGCCGATTGGTCGGCCACACCGGTTCGATCACGACGTTGGGCTTCGACCGCGAAGCGGAGACGTTGATCTCCGGCGGTTTCGACACCACGGTCCGCCTGTGGGACTTGACAAATCAAGACGCTGAGAGAGTTACGCGGCGTTAGGAAAAACATGGACGTTTAGCGGTCGCGTCCACGCGGCCATCTCCCGGCGTGGGCGCCGGGGCTAAACACAACGGATAATCAACACGGAGGTTGACGTGGGCCTGCTACGCAAAACGCATCGGAGGCATGGAGTTCCCCAGCCGCGCCGACAACAACCGCGCCGCGCCGGTTCGCCGTGGCGCGTCTGCCGCCTCGAACAGATGGAATCGCGGCACTTATTGTCGGTCTCGATCGCGCCGATCCAGATCGGCGCCGTCTACTTCGAGGACTCGAGCACGTCGGACCAGGTGGGCGACCTGTTGGAAATCAGCTTCAACGGCGGCGCCGCCGGCACGCAACTCGCCGAACTGCGGATCGACACCGACAAACTGGGCGACGGACTGGGCCTGGGCGACACTTTCTTCGACACCGCCGCCGGTGGCGCGGGCGTCTACGGACATTCGCCTTTCGCGGTGCTCGATCAGAGCGGCATCGATTCGGTGACCGCGCAGGTCGCCGACGGCGGCACGTTGTTGATCTTGACCTTCGAGGGCTTCGACGCCGGCGAAAAGCTCGTCTTCAGCATCGACGTGGACGAACAGGGGCTGTTCTCCGCCAACGCCGTGGCCGAGGGAGCGGAGTTCGAGGGGTCGATCCTTTCCGCCACCTTCACCGCCCCGCACTACGCCGTGGCCGCCGGAAACGACATCTTTTACGACGCCTACGACGGCAAGCTCGCCGGCACGGGCCTGGACCTGCCCGCCGACGATTACGATCCGCCCAGCCCATACATGCCCGAGGAAGCGTCGCCGGGGCCGGTCTACACCGCCGGGGCCATATTCTCCTTAGAGCAGGAACCGCTGCCGATCACCCTCTCCGGCACCGTCTTCGAGGATCCCAATCTCGACAACCAGCAGCAAACCGGCGAGCCGGGAATCGCCGGCGTGGAACTGACACTGCTCGAACTGGTCGGCGGCGAGTACGTCGTCACCACGGCGACGACCACCACCGACGCCTTGGGCAACTACGAGTTCGAGGGCCTCCTGCCGGGCACGTACCGCGTGGTCGAGACCCAGCCGGGCGGATACCTCAGCGGCGGCGCCGCGGCCGGAACCGTCGGCGGCGTGACCCGCGGCGTGGTGACCAGCGAGGACATTCTGAGCGGCATCACCCTCGACGGCGGCGAAGACAGCGTGGACAACGACTTTGCCGAGGCCTTGCCCGCCTCGATCAGCGGCCACGTCTACCACGACGTCGACAACGACGGCTACATGGACCCCGGCGAGGCCGGCATCGGCGGCGTCCAAGTTACGCTCTACGTGCAATCCGAGGGCAAGTTGATCGCCACCGGAACTTCGACCATCACCGACGGGAAAGGCTACTACGAGTTCGACGGCTTGATACCGAACGAGTATAAGTTGGTTGAAATTCAGCCGAACGGATACCTTGACGGGCTGGACACGCCCGGCACGGTCGGCGGGGTGGCCCAAAACCCCGGCGATCTGATCCACTCCATCCCGTTGAGCAGCGGAACGGCCGCCGTGGACTACAACTTCGGCGAACTGCTCTCGGCCGGCATCGGCGGACGGGTGTTCGCCGACAGCAACGGCAACGCCGTACTTGATTACGGCGAGCCGATGCTGTCGGGAGTAACCATCTTTTTGTTGGACGGCTCTGGGAACCGCATCGCTTCGACGACGACCGACGCCAACGGAAAATACGGCTTCACCGGACTGATACCGGGCGTCTACGGCGTCGAGGAAGTACAGCCGGCGGCCTATCTCGACAGCGGCGAACAAGTCGGCACGGCCGGCGGGGCTATCGTGGCCAACGACAAAATCCGCGGCGCCGACCTCGCCTCGGGCGTCATGGGTCTGAACTACGACTTCTGGGAAATCGTGCCGGCGAAAATCTCCGGCTACGTGTTCCAGGACGGCGATGCGATCGTTATCGAAGAAGGCGATCCGATGCCGAACGTGCCCTCGCTGCGCGACGGCGTGTTCACCTCCGACGACACTCCGCTTGCCGGAGTGGTGCTGCACTTGTGCGACGCCTCCGGCGTACCCCTGCCGGACGGCAACGGCGATCCCATCACCACCGTGACCGACGCCAACGGGTACTATGAGTTCGACAGGCTCTATCCGGGCATCTATTCGATCGTGGAAATCCAGCCCGAGGGTTACATCTCCGGCATCGACACCGCCGGCAGCCACGGCGGGCTGGTGGTCAACGGTTATACGTCGGTCGATCCGGCAGTGCTCGGCACGTTGGCGGTGGACCCGGAGGGGAGCGCCATCGTATTGATTTCCATCGAGTCGGGCAACACGGCGGTGCATTACAACTTCAGCGAGGTGCTGATCGAGTATGAGCCGCCGGACATTCCGCCGATCATTCCGCCGGAGCGCCCCACTCCGATCACGCCTCCGCCGACGATCTTGCCGTTCGTGGACTACCGGCCCGTGGGAAGCCCGTATTATCTTATGCCCGAGACCGTGATGCAGCCGATCTTCGGCGGCGGCGGCGGGCCGGGGGGATACACCTGGCACCTCAGCGTCATCGACGCCGGACATCCGCGCAGCGAGTCGTCGGGGACCGAGTTTACCCAGGTTTCGCACAATCCGTACTTCGATCCGATCTCTTGGACCGGCGCCGATCTCGACCGGTCGCAGTGGGTTCTGGCGGACGAGAACGGCGCGAATATCGAAAAGTTCCAGTTCGGCATGGCCGGCGCGACACCCGTGGTCGGCGATTGGGACGGCAGCGGCACGAGCAAAATCGGCGCGTTCCTCGACGGCGTGTGGTTCCTCGACCTGAACGGCAACGGCGTCTGGGACGAAGGAGACCTGTGGGTGAAGTTGGGCGACAAAGGCGATCAGCCGGTGGCCGGCGATTGGAACGGCGACGGCAAGACCGACATCGGCATCTTCGGGCCAACGTGGATCGGCGATCTTCGTGCGGTGGCGGTCGAGCCGGGGTTGCCCGATTCGCAGAACCCGCCCAAGGACCGGCCGAAGAATGTCCCCCCCGATCCGGCCGACGCGGCCGTCGGATGGCGGACGATGAAACCCGGAAACGGCGGCCGGATGCGATCCGATCTGATCGACCACGTCTTCCAATACGGCACCAAGGGGGACGTGGCGGTCACCGGAGATTGGAACGGCGACGGCATCCACGCCATCGGCATCTTCCGCAACGGGACCTGGTTCCTCGACCTAGACGGCGACGGCCGATGGAGCAAAAACGACGTGGCCGCCGAATATGGCCAAGAGGGAGACCTGCCCGTGGTCGGCGATTGGACCGGCGACGGCATCTCGAAGTTCGGCATCTATCGCGACGGCGCCTTCCATCTCGACATCAACAACAACCGGCAGATCGACGCCACGGACAAGGTCTTCGAGTTGGGCAGCGCGGGTGACAAACCGGTGGCCGGCGATTGGAACGGCGACGGCATCGACGAGGTCGGCGTATATCAGGACGGTGCCGCCCCCGTGCCGCAAACGTAAATGGACTTGCGCGATAATTGGAAGATACCGATTGTTTAGCCCCGGCGTCCACGCCGGGAACATGCTTTTTGCCGCTGCATAGCAGCCCGTTGAAAAAGGGTGCCACTGCTGGCTTGTCCAGCAGTGCGGGGAGATAACACCCGGAAAAACACTGCTGG
>JAUWNG010000185.1 GCA_030612765.1 Planctomycetota bacterium | reverse complement strand
CGTACAATCCTGGTGGCTTAATGGACGGGCTTCGGCCAAGCTGATCGAGCACACGGCCAAGTGCATCCAAACCACCCAACAAGACAACGCCAAAGCACGTAAGAGCCACATCAAGCGAAAGCGGCGAAAACTACGGGAATTTGGCATCATATTGACTCAACTGAAACGATGCTGTTGGGACTCGACTTAGCGTTGTAGTATTAGGGGTGCGAGTTGCCGCACAGGAGACGTGTCGGCCCAACCACTTGAGGCCGCCTGAAAATCTTGCCGCACACGAAATCAATCAGCGGGCGAAGACACTCGAGTAGATCGGCAGGTGTCGGTAGTACACCTCCAACATGCAGATCGACAGACAGGTGACAAAGAGGCGGCCGCCGTTGCTGGACCATTGATCGGCCGTCGGCCGATTCGGGTCCCAGCTTCCCGCTTCCTTGCCGCGGGAAACCTGCTGCTCGGGCAGGACTTGGCACATGACCTTGTTCCATCGCTTCCAGTAGTCGCCCTCGATATGATGGGCTACCTGAGTGGCGTAGTACCAGTAGTAGACGTTGCGGTTGCGCTCGAAGTTGATGAGGTTCTCCGGCGAGGTGATCCACTCGACGCCGGCCACCAGCCGCGGGTCGTCTCGCTTCCATCCAAGATACTGCCGTATCAGCAGGGCCTCGGCCGTCATCGCCAGCCGCACGTCGCCGTTTCTCTGGTATGGATAGCGGGCGCCGTCGTACTGGGCTACGGCGTCGAGATACCGCTCCACATTGCCGAGTGTTTCCTTGGGTACTTCCAGGCCGGCCATTCGCGCGCTTTGCAAGGCCATCACCACCCACCCGGTTACGGAGATGTCGCTATCGACGTTCGGACTGTATCGCCAGCCGCCCTGAGGGCTTTGAGTTTTTACGCAGTAGTCGATGGCCCGCCGTGCCGGTTCCTTGTACTTCTCGTCCTTGGTCATCCCGTAGAGTTCGCAAACGGCGATCGAACACAGGGCGTGCGTGTAAAACCGATGCGCGTTAAGACCATATTGAAAGAAACAGCCCGCGGCGTCTTGCTGTTTCAGCAGCCATCGCCAACCGCTAACGACGTTCCGCTTGAACTTGCCGCCCAGGTGAGTGTGGCCCGCCCCCTGAAACGCCAAGAGCGCCATGGCCGTGGCCGCCGCCTCGTTGTCGAGGCCCTTGTAGGCCACGCCGTCACGGTATGGGCCGGCAAGGCTCCACGAGCCGTTTCGACGTTGGTTCCGCACCAACCACGCCAGCCCTTTGTTGACCGCCGCTTCGGTCGCCAGATTGCCGCCGTAGCGGCCGATAAGCCCCGTCCTCCTTGCGCTGCCTTCCTCTCGACCGCTGAGCGCCAACCCGATTTGCGGCGCTTGCACGTCGCTGCTGGTCATCAGACCCTCGGGAAACATTTCCATGTTGCTCGGCGCGGCCAAGGGAGAATCCACAAACGGCAAGTTATCGGGCGTAATCAGCGCGTGCTCGGCCGTGGTCTTAACGTCGGGTTCACCCAACGGGGTGTCGAACATCAACTGGTCGCCGAGTTTCTCCGCGTAGACGGCCTCCGCTTCCAGTTGGATCGGCTTCGATGGGATGTTGACGTAGACGATCATCCCCATGATGATCATCATCAGCATGTGAAAGGCCATGCTGAACAGCCAGGGAGGGGATTTTTCGATTACCAGCGTCGCAATCAGGTCGTCGTCGGCCGGTTCTTCCCGAGCGGCGTCGCCGTTCCGCGCGACGGCGACGGCTGCCGCTCCCACGGGGTGCTGGGGCGGGATCGGCAGCGCGCTTCGTGCCAGCGGGTTCTCCGGCGGCGGCGCCTTGGTGGGCGGCGTTTGTTGCTCTTTTCGTGGTCCGGACGAAGCCATCCGCTGGCCTCCTCGAGCGCTGTTCCGACGATCCCCGTAGATTACCCCTAAATGGAGTGTACCTGCTGCTCGGCCAAGCGCCAAGCAAACCTATTAGGACTAACCGAGTTCGTTTGACACGTTGGGTGCCACTGCTGGCTTGTCCAGCAGTGCCGGAAACACGGTTGGACAAGCCAACCGTGGCACCCGTCATTTTAGGTCGGTCGGAGTACTATGTTTGTCCGCTTGCGGCCTTGTAAGGGTCGTCTTGCAGGAAGAATCGCCCATCGAGACCATCTCCCCCAAGACAAATCCCGTTTAGGCGAGAATATTGGCGGAATTATCCACCCAATCGATGTGTTGTGGATATTCGACGAAAAGTTGCAACACCCGCTCGACAACCGCCGACAAAACGGTAAAATGCTGGTTTGCCGCGGTGATGGTAATACATTGCTCACACATTGACGCGGGGTGGAGCAGCCCGGTAGCTCGCGAGGCTCATAACCTCGAGGTCGCAGGTTCGAATCCTGTCCCCGCCACTTGAACCCGCCGGTAGCGAAATCCGGCTACCCGCGGGTTAAGACCCAAGGCCGAGGCACTCCGCCCCGGCCTTTTGCGTTGAGAAAGGCCGATCTCCGCAACAACTTATCCGTCCGTTGAAAAAGGGTGCCACTGCTGGCTTGTCCAGCAGTGCAGGGAGATAACACCCGAAAAAACACTGCTGGACAAGCCAGCAGTGGCACCCAAACTCCCGAAATCCGACTTTTTCAACGGGCTGTTATACCTGCCCGTCTCTCTCGCCCCTTGTCTCTCGTCCGCAAGTAGAGACATCGCCCAACGGTCGGCCGCGCAGGCCCCGCCCCGGGCCACACGTTTCAACCGGCGTTCACACAGTTGCAGTTGTGCTACGGGTTGCTTTCGTTCAGATGGGGACCGAAAGAGACTCGGTATTCGTAACTTCTTGTGCCACAAACACTTCTGTCTCTTGCCTCTGCTCGCATTTATTACGAAGAAGAGGGTTGCGAACGGGGAGGTGCTTCGACGACAGCCGTGCAGAAATTATATGTAACAACAGTCACTTTGCGGCTATTTATAATAGAGGGAAGAGAACGGGAACTGGTTCCGATTGTTGGAACGGTCTGCAATCGACTTGTGGTTAGTGTCCGGCATCGTGCGGAACGCTTCCCTTTTCTCATCCTCTTTTGCCGAGCAATGGTGGGCGGACTATGTCACACACCGAGTCAAACTCGTGGTTCTCCGACCAATTGGTCCATATCCAGAAGGGGATGTATGCCTACATCCTGACGTTGCTCCCTTGGCCGGAGGAAGCCAGTGACGTCCTTCAACAGACCAATCTGGTGTTGTGGCGTGATGCCGCCAGATTCCAACCTGGCACGAACTTCCGCGCTTGGGCCTATCGCGTCGCCTATTTCCAGGTGCTCGCCCAACGTCGCAAGGTCCAGCGGGACCATTTGCGTTTCGACGACGCCCTGATAAAGGATCTTGCCGCGAACATGGATCGCGAGGCGGTCTACGCCGAAGAAGAGGTTTTTGCCTTGCGGGATTGCATGAAACTACTGCCGGAAAACGATCGGGAGCTGATTTGCTGGCGTTACGACGCGGGCGTTTCCGTAAAGGTAATGGCTGCTGATCTGAATCAATCTCCCAACGCGGTGGCGGTCAAATTACATCGCGTCCGCCAAAAGCTGTTGGATTGCGTACAACAACGAGTGTCCGAACGAGATTTAAGGTGAGCCGGTGAAAATGTCGTCGTCACAACCCGACGAATTGAGTGAACTGCTGATCGCGCTGACCGACGGCGACATAAATCAGCGGCAATTTGTCCACCTACAGAATCTGCTTTCACAAGACGCGGACGCACAGACTTACTTTCGGCAATACATGCGATTGTGCGCTCTGCTGGAGTTCGAGCGCGCGACAGCCAAAGACGAGCAATCAGAACTCAGGGGAGATGGGAATGGGAATTCGGCAGCCGGGATTTCAGGTTTTTCAGGTCTTGAGTCTCCCCTCCCAAATCCTCCCTTCCCAACTCTATCCACTACCAACTACCCGCTACCCACCAGCCACTTTTCCGTTGGCAGTTGGGCGTTCTCCTGCATGGTTGCCACGGTGATCATGGGCGTGATGTTGCTGGTGTTCTGGGCGATGAAAGTCACCCACCACCAACATATCGCCGAGGCCCCGGCGCAGTCGGCCCCGTCGGACGTCAGGCCGGAGATGGTGTTCGTCGGCCGGATCACCGGCATGCTCGATGTGCAGTGGTCGGACGATCCCCGCTATCTGCCCCCGCCGGACTTCGCCCACGTTCCCTTAGACAGAAAATACAAGCTCGACTCCGGGCTGTTGGAAATCACCTACGACTCCGGCGCGAAGGTCATCCTTCAAGGGCCTTGCACCTATGAGGTCGAATCCCGCACGGGCGGCTATCTCGCGCTGGGGAAATTAACCGCGCGGGTGGAGAAGAGGAGCGAGGGGCGAGGGGCGAGGGAAGAAAAAGGTTCAAGGTTCAAGGTTCAAGGTTCAAATTCCAAACCCGAGCCTTCATCCTTCATCCTTCATCCTTCATCCTTATTCTCCGTCCGTACTCCCACCGCCGTCATCACCGACCTGGGCACCGAGTTCGCCGTCGAGGTGGACAAGGCGGGCACTAGCAAGACACACGTTTTTCAAGGCAAGGTCGAGGTGCGGCTAAGCGGCAACAAAGCAGATGTCCGGGCGATCCGATTGGGTGCGGGCGAGTCGGCGCGGGTGGGACCCGACCGGGACCAGGTAATCAGGATAATTCGCGGGACTTCCGAGAATGCGCAACCGCTCGGCTTCACCCGTCGGATGCCCGAGTGGGTGCCGATCGAGTTGTTCAACACGGGCGTGGGGCTGAAGGAAGGCGCCCCGGACCCGCACTGGCAGCTTGTGGCCCGCAGCGACGACCCGGACTTCCAGCCGCGTCCGGCCTTGGTGACCGCCGCCCACGTTTATTGGCTGGCGAATTACCCCGCCCGATCGCAATGGCTCTCGACGGCCGATGGCCCGCCCGCTGTTCCTAACGTGACCTACACCTTTTGCACGACGTTCAAGCTGCTTACGAATATGCTGCCGGAGACGGCGGTTCTGCGGGGCCGGTTCATCGCGGACAACCACGTGCAGGCGATTCGACTCAACGGCAAGGAAGTGCCGGTATCGGAGCACGGATGGGGCCGTTTGGGAGGAGGTATTTTTTCGGATGGCGATGCATTCAACCTGTTCAGCGAGTTTTCCGCCCGAAAAGGTTTCGTCGAAGGCGCAAACACGTTGGAGATCGACGTACACAACGGAATCCCGCCGGAAACCGGCGGCAACGGCGCGATGGGGTTGCGCGTCGAACTGAGCGGACACGTCTTATCATCCTGGCAGTCGGGTGGTCGCGGCCAACCGCCGAGAAAGGAGGATACTTCCATGAATGGGCCGTAGCGGACTGCCTCTCGTCCCCATGCAGAGCGTGGGAACGGACAAGCCGCGTAGGTTATGCTGAACATAACCTACGCCCGACGCAGCGCGTCGGAGAACGCGGGTTCCCACGCGGAACGTGGGAACCAGGAAACGCGTGTGTGTGTAAGCATGCACCTTACGAAGGTTTCGGAGAGTTCAAAGGAGGCGAGGAAGCATCCAGGTTAATTCATCCAGAGTGTTTCTGGGGACCTTGGGCGCTTCAAAAAATGCTTTTTCCCCAATTGGGGAGGAGAAACAGTTATGTGTCAGTTTCGTATGAATTTTGCTGTTGTTATGGTGGCAATCCTCGCGATCGTTGGCTGGGCGTGCGTCGCCCCTTGTTCCGCCAACCTGATTCTGAATGGAAGCTTCGAGGACGGTGTAGACCCTACCGGGATTGGAGGCATGGTCACGGGGCCTGGATCGGCAACGTCCGATGTTTGTTGGTGGACCTTGACGTCGACCGGTAGTGAACCAAATAAGTTTAACTACTACGCGGATAATACCTGGAATACCCCGGCCTCATTCCCGCAGGATGGGACGAGGTACATGTTCCCTAGCTCTGCCTCCAGTCAACGCTCCTTCGAGCAGGATTTCTCGGTGGATGGCGGAAGCATCTACGACGTTAGCTTCTGGATGTCGGGCCGTCCAAACTTTGGCTCCGTCCCGACGCTGTTCGATTCGCGTGTTATCGTCGACACGGGAACGTTGACGGGGACGATGGGAGTGGGCGGCGGGACTCTGACCGGGGCGGATACAGACACCCTGAAGCTGGCGGCGCCCACAGGAGGGTCTCAAACACAGGCTGTTTGGATCCTACATAGCTTCAGTTTTACCCCCTCAGACAGTGCAACCGCTACCCTGAGGTTTGGTCCCAATGGTGGTGACGTATATATCGACAACGTCATCGTCGAGCTGGTTCCCGAGCCGTCCACGCTGGCGCTGCTGGCCACGGGCTTGATCGGCCTGCTGTGCTACGCATGGCGGAAGCGGAAGTAGATTTATGATTTAGGATGTATGATTTCTGATTTGACTGGTGCTTTTCCGGCGTCGTCACGAGCGGCTTTCGTGACGACGCCCGGAG
>JAUWNG010000038.1 GCA_030612765.1 Planctomycetota bacterium | reverse complement strand
GACGAAAATGATTGCTTCCTGGATTGGATGCAACGGATGGAAACGTGGCCGGAGCCAACCGAGTTTATTCAAGAACGAAAACGTAAGGCATTTTGCCGAGATAGAATGGCATTGCTTGGTTGTGGCATTGCCGCGTTTGTTTTGTTAACTATTTTCTTTGCCGGGATCATTGAGATTTGGAACACGATAGTTAAATAGGGCGAGCGAAGTTTGACGTTTGATGTTCTGTATGAAGCCGAAAGTCAGGGTCGTTTACGACCCTTGTCCGCCGTAGGCGGTAATAGGCCCGGCGTTTAGAGACAGTCCGGTTTTTTTGGAGGTGTGGGTGGTTTGGGAGTTTTTATCCCAAAGGGATTGTTTAGGATAGCCCAGGGTTGCCGCGCAGTGGCTACCCTGGGTGAAAAAGATCGTCGCAAAACCTTACCCCGAAGGGGTTGTGGAATGGCGGCGTCGCTCCACAACCCTTTCAGGGTTGAACAAATCATCGGCCCCGCAACCCAGGGTAGCCGCCCAAGCGGCAACCCTGGGCTACCTTGTGAAAGCCCTTCGGGCTATTCGGAAAACGTCGTAACCCTTTGCCAGATAACATTCTTAAAACCGGACTGTCTCTGAATCGCTGGGCTATTGTCAAACGACCCTCCGGGTCGAAATCTTCGCGGTTTCCGAGGTAATAAGATCAAGAAATATGGGTATGGACAAAGGCTGTTGGCCCCCGGCTATTTCGTTCCCCCGAAGTCGGCGGGTGGTATACTACGGCGGAGGTTTCCCCATGCGATCCTTTCCGCGTTCTCTCCTGACGGCATCCACGGTCGCGCTGCTTTGCTGTGCGTGGACCGTCTCGGTCCGCGCGGCGGAGAAAAGCTCCTCATATTCGGCGGCCCTGGAGTCGATCAAGACGGACGACCTGGAGCGGCACGTGGGCCGTCTGGCCGATGAGGCGATGGAAGGCCGCGAGGCCGGCAGACAAGGCGGCCGGGCCGCCGCAAAATACCTCGCCGAGCAATACGCCCGACTCAAAATCCGCGGCACCGGCACGAACGGCGGATTTTTTCAGCCCTTCCCGCCTTACTACCGCAACGTGTTGGCGATCATCGAGGGGAGCGATCCCAAGCTGCGAGATCAGGTGATCGTCGTCTGCGCACACTACGATCACCTCGGCTACGGCGGCGTAGCCAGCCTTGGACCCTACGGACACATCCATCCTGGGGCAGACGACAACGCCAGCGGGACCGCCGCCGTCCTGGAATTGGCCGAGGCGATGACGTTCTTCTCCAGCCCGCCCAAGCGGTCGATCCTCTTCGCCAATTGGGACGCGGAGGAGAAGGGCCTGCTGGGATCGAAGCACTGGGTCGCCCATCCGACGGTCCCGCTCGATCGCGTGGTGGCGGTGTTGAACTTGGACATGATCGGACGGCTCCGCGACCGGCGGTTGATGATCTTCGGCGTCCGCAGCGGCCGGGGCTGGCGACGCCTGGTATGTCTCCGCAACGACGCCGGCCTGCAACTCGCTTTTCCCTGGGGAATAAGGCCCCGTGCGGACCACTATCCGTTTTTTTCTCGGGGCATTCCCGCCCTGATGTTCCACACCGGCTTGCACGACGATTATCACCGGCCGGGCGACGTGGCCAATCTGATCAACGGCCCGGGCATGACGCAAGTGACCCGGCTGCTGTTCGGCGCGGTCCACGAGTTGGCCGACAATCCCTTGGCTGTCCCCGATTTTCGGGCCGCCGCCCGTTATGAAACGCCGGCGAGCGAACGGGCCGTCCTCGCTCGAATCACTAAACCGGACGACCGCTTGGGCGTCGGCTGGGTCGAGGACGCGGCCACGGCCGGCGGAGTGCGGGTATCGACCATCGTTGCCGGCTCTCCGGCGCGGAAGGCCGGCCTGCGCGCGGGCGATCTGATCGTGCGGTTCGCCGGCCGGGAAATCCGCGACGACGACGATTTCTTCGCCGCCGTCAGCAGCGCCGCCAATCCGGCCACGATGACCGTCAAACGGCCCGGCGAGGAGAAGCCGTTGGAACTGACGTTGCAATTGACCGGCGTCCCGCTGCGATGGGGCATTACGTGGAGGGTTGACGACGCCGAGCCGGGTATGGTCATTCTCGCGCACGTGGTCCCCGGTTCGCCGGCCGCCCGCGCCGGTCTTACAGTCGGCGACCGCGTTTATCGCGTCGGCGGGCAAGACTTCGCCGACGAGGACGGTTTTGCCCGGCTGGTGAAATCCCTCGACGCGCCGCTGCAATTGCTGGTGGAACGCGACGGCCGGATGCGGATCGTAACGCTACGGCTCGATCGAAGCGAACCGCTCAAACGGGCGGCGTAGCGTTTCGCGGGACCGGGCGATTCTATAGAACGAGTTTTGAGAATGGGTGCCACTGCTGGCTTGCCCAGCAGTGCGAAGCATATTGCCCGGGAAAACACTGCTGGACAAGCCAGCAGTGGCACCCTTGCGGGCATGGGCGATTCTATAGAAAAAGTTTTACTTTTCGGTCATTGCGGGCCGGCGCAAACGCATGTATATTGTATACATTGAACATGCAGCAATTGGATCTCGCGGTAATCAATAGTCCACAAAGAAGGAGATTCCCATGCCGAACCTTGCGATTGCCCTGAAGGAAGAAATCCGCCGCTTGGCAAGGAAAGAAATCAAGGCCATGGTCGGTACGACCCAAAAGGCCGTGGCTCAATATCGTCGGGACATCGCCGCGTTGAAACGACAGTTGGTCCAGCAAGAGAGAAAGGTTGAAAGACTCAAAAAACAATTTCTATCGCAAGGCGGAGAACAAGCAGTGCTCGCGGAAGAATCGCCGTCCGGCGTCCGCTTCTCCGCCCGATCCGTGAAAGCCCAGCGCCGGCGGCTGACACTATCGGCCGCCAGCTACGGAAAACTGGTGGGCGTTTCGGCGCTGACCATATACAATTGGGAGTCGAGCAAGTCGCGCCCGCGAAAAGTTCAATTGTCGGCCGTGGTGGCGATTCGAGGCATCGGCAAGAGGGAAGCGGAAAAACGCCTGAAGTCGCTCGGCAAGTAGATCGGGAATTAACGCCGTTTCTCGTTGTAGGGTGCGTCCGCGACGCACCACAAACAAGAATATCGGTGCGTCGCGGACGCACCCTACCCATTCCCCGACCGTCTCAAGCCGAGTGCGAAAACCTGGTCCGCAGTTCCCGCGATACCATCGTCAGATTGGGCGCCAGCCGGGATATTTCGGTGACGATGAAGTCAATGTGCGTTTCGACGGCGTTCCGAAACGGACCGAGCCGCTTGGTGAAAGCCGAATTGCTGGCGGCGATCACCCCGCGAAAAACCAGGTTGATCTCCGAGGATTCGATCCGCACCACCAGCCGCAAGGCATCGTCGACGCCCTCGACCGCGGAGGCGGAGTATTCCGCCTCGCGCATCTGTTGCTCCAAGCGGGGCAGATAGTCGCACCACGGGTTAAAGCGGCCGAGCTTCCAGCCGCTTCGCCGCGACGCGGCCAGACACAGCTTCAGCAGATCGGCATGTTCTTGTTCCTGCTGGGCTAAAATGGCGAAAAACTCCGCCACCGACGGCGTCCGGGCGGTAATCTCGGTTAGCGTTTCATAGATTCGCCTGGCCTGCAACTCCAGGTCGATGCACCGCCGGACGATGGAAACCGCCTCGGAGTCGGCGGACTTGAAGAAGTTTGTTTCGCCCAGCAACGACAGAAACGTCCGCTCCGAACTCGCCCGGAGGGCACGATAAAACATCTGCCAACCGAAACAACGGATCGTTGTAAACGGATGGAACAAAACATCCCGAGCGCGAATTACCCCTACCACGTTCTACCCCCCGAACAGCAGGAGACAAACCATTCTTCTGGAACATACGCGCATTAGCCAATTTAGTGTCTCGCACGGATTCGTCAAGCCCCGCAGTCGCGGGAGGCAAGGAGTTGTGGTTACGTCAAGCCGGTGTTAGAATCGGCGTCAACCATCGAGGAGAATTCCACCCCATGAAATCCCACACCGAATATCTGACGTTTACCGTTCCCCGGAGGATGGATTTCGTCAACGTCACCACCCAGGTCGAGGACGTTTTGGAGCGCAGCGGCGTCCGCGAGGGTCTCCTTTTGTGCAACGCCATGCACATTACCGCGTCGGTGTTCATCAACGACGACGAGCCGGGGCTGCACGCCGACTACAAGCGGTGGCTGGAGAAGTTGGCCCCCCACGATCCGTCGCCGAAAACCTACCACCACAACCGTACCGGCGAGGACAACGGCGACGCTCATCACAAGCGGCAAATCATGGGCCGCGAGGTGGTCGTGGCCGTCACCGGCGGCAAGTTGGACTTCGGCCCCTGGGAGCAGATATTTTACGGCGAGTTCGACGGCCGCCGCCCAAAGCGCGTGCTGGTGAAAGTGATTGGGGAATAGAAACGGATATTGTCCCCATCCGTTTGGCGACCGTCGGCACGACGGCCCGTGTTTGGTCGCAAGCCGCCGTGCCGGCGGCTGCTAAACAGAAAAAGGAACAGAAAAAGGTGTCAGAACTATTTTTCTCTTTGCTTTTCCACCACGCCCCGCAACCGAAAAACTTGGCGACTGATCCCCTTGACGCAATTCGACGATAGTGTAAGGTAAAAATCCCTTTGCGTATTCTTGCCCCACGTATGGCGGGGACGCGGCGTTATGCCGAAGGCATGGCTTTTGCCCCGGCTTTGCGCGGAAAATAATTGGATCGTTAGTTTCTGTTTTTGGGAGATGTTCAATGCCAGCAGTAGTTGACTCTGAGAAATGCACCGGTTGCGAATCGTGCGTGGATTCTTGTCCGGTGGACGCGATCGAAATGAAAGACGACCTCGCGGTCATCGATGCGGATACTTGCAGCGACTGTGGCGCGTGCGTCGATGCGTGCCCCGTGGAAGCCATCACTATCGAATGATCTCGGCGCCGGGCGCCTTGGCCGAGAGACTTCGTTTCGTCATCCAAGCCCATTCTGTGCAACGGGTGGGCTTTTTGCGACGGCATGGTCCGAGAAAAACACGATCCGCTGATTCGCGTCTCGCGCCGGGCAATGGCCTGTCCGTTCGAGGTCTGTTTTCCGGCGGCGCGGTGCGAGGACGGCACGCAACTGGCCATCGAAGCGCTCGATCTGGTCGATACGCTGGAAAAGCAGTTGTCTTATTTCCAGCCGACGAGCCTGATCGGTGCAATCAATCGATCGGCGGCCCACGCGCCGGTCGAAGTCGAACCGTGGTTGTTCGACCTGCTCGCCTTGGCAACGAGGCTCCACGAAGAGACCGGCGGGGCCTACGACATCACCTCCGCGCCGCTCTGGGAGGCATGGGGTTTTGCGCGGCGGGCCGGCAAAATCCCCTCCGACGACCAACTGGCCGAGGCCCGGTCGCACATCGGCTCTCACCTGCTGGAGTTGGATTCCGACCGGCGAACGGTCCGCTTCCGCTCGCCGGGCGTGCGAATCAGCCTCGGCAGCCTCGGCAAGGGATACGCCCTGGACGTTTGCGGCCGGTGGCTGCTCGACTCGGGTATGGACGACTTCCTGCTCCACGGCGGGCAGAGCAGCGTACTCGCCCGGGGCTTCCTCGAGCGGAGAAAAGGGGACAGGTCCAATTTGCCGGAACGGCCCGCGACCAACCTCCGGTCGGTGCCCGGCTGCGCACAAATTGGACCTGTCCCCTTTTCTCCCTGGGAGATCGGCATCTCCGACCCACGGCGGCCGGGCCGACGGCTGGGCATCGTCCGGCTCCACGACCGGGCGTTGGGCACTTCCGCGTCGCAGTTCCAATCGTTCCGTCATCGCGGGCGGCGTTACGGGCACGTTCTCGATCCGCGGACGGGCTGGCCCGCCGACGGAGTCCTCTCGACGACGGTCGTGGCGCCGACGGCCGCGTTGGCCGACGCCCTATCGACGGCCTTCCACGTAATGGGGTCCACCGACTCGCTGGCTTATTGTCGGACGCATCCGGAAATCGGCATGGTCATGGTTTGCCCCGGCCATCGCGGCGCGGACGCGGAGGTTTTTTCGGCAGGCCTCGACGAAAGCGAATTGTCGCTGTAGCGGGTAGGCCGGTCGTGACCCGGCGGAATGTTCGCCGGGTTGTAACCCGGCCTACTTTTCGGTTGTGCTGCCACTCCATCGGCGGTAAAATGGGCACGCGACGGCACTCGTTACAAGCCCCCCCAATAAGATGACCGATATTCTGCTGGAACACGGCTCGTACCTGGCGATCATCGTCGTGTTGATCTTGACCGGGTCGGGACTCCCCGTTCCCGAGGAAGTTCCCATTATCGCGGCGGGGATTCTCTCCGCGCACGGAACGCTCAATCCGTCGCTGGCGTTCGCCTGCTGCCTGTTTGGGGCCATCGTGGGCGATTCGATCATGTACTGGATCGGTTTCCACTTCGGCCGTAGCGTGTTGCGAGAACATCCCCGCTGGGCGCGGTGGGTTACACCGCAACGCGAGGCGCAAATCGAGACCATGTTCCGCCGGCACGGACTGAAGGTCTTTTTCGTGGCGCGGTTTCTGGTCGGATTGCGGTCGCCGGTCTACCTGACGGCGGGCATTATGCGGGTCCCTTTTCGACGGTTCTTCTTGATCGACTTGATCTGCGCGACGGCCGTGGTGGGCACCTTCTTTGGGCTGGCGTTCCTCTTCGGCCAGCAAATTACCCACTTGATCCGCCAGATCGAGGTTTGGTTGACCATCGTGGTGGTGATTGGACTAGGGTGCCTCGCCGGATATTTGTGGCGGCGTCACCGTCGAAAACCGGCCGCTACGGACGACGAACATCGGGAAGACGTTCCCGGCCCGTCGGTCGAATCAGAATCGCACGTCAATGAAGTAAAAGAGGTGGTGTGAATCATGCGTATTACCGGAACTAGAGTGATCGCGGTGGTGTTGCTCGGGCTGTTGGCGGCCGGCGAAGCGCGGGCGCAGGAAACGCTGCTTTCCAAAATGATGCGCTCTCGAAGCAAGTATATGCGGTTTGCCGTTGTCGATGGCCGCGTCTGGCTAAAATGGACGCAGTTGATCCAGATGGGTTCGAGTTCCAGCAGCGGCTCGGTGAAAGAATCGCTCCGCACCCGCAGGCAGAATGGACGGCTGCATCTGAACTATGAACGTACCGCCAAGGACGAGTCGTTGAAAGTATCCGTCTCCGGCGACGGCGACGTGGTCTCCATCAGCCGCGCACCGCGCGGGCAATCCGCGATCGTCCCCGTGGAATATCGCCAGAATCCACGCGAAAAAATCACCTTCTCCATCGGCGACGGCGACCGGAAGCAGACCTTCTCGGCCGATGGATTATGGCAGCTTCTGATTATCCGGCAAAAGGAGTGCGAAGAGCATCTATTACCCCTGCTGAAAATGCTGCGGCCGGATTGGAAAATTGCCGAAACGGCCGCGGGCATCGAGGTCAAACTGCTGCATGGGGCAAGCGAGGAAATCGCCAAGCGACGCGCCCGCTGGGCCGCCCTGGTCGAACAACTCGGCGACCAGCGGTTCGCCAAACGCGAGGCGGCCGATCGGGCGTTGCGGGCCGACGGCTCGACCGCTATCGGCTACCTCCGCCAACTGGACTTCGACCGGCTCGACGCCGAGCAACGGTTCCGCATCCGTCGAATCTTGGAATCCGTTGCCGCAGAGGACAAGGACGACTCGGCCGAGGAAGTCGCGGAGAGGCTGACCGGCGACCCGGCGGTTTGGCTGGCCCTGCTCGCTCGTCCGGAACCGGAAAGCCGGAAAACGGCCGCCCGGCAACTCAACCTTTTGCTGGGCGGGCCGATCGACGTCGATCCGGCCGCCGATCCCGATTCTCAGAAACAGCAGCGGGAGCAACTCCGGGCGAGAATCCTGCAACCATAACCCGCTTTGTAGTGCGGCGGTTTGCCGTCGCACTTCAACAGATAATTGCATTAGCCCGGAAAACGGCGGAATGGAGGCGATTTGGGCGTTGCGGGTCATGTTTGGCCTATGTAAAACCCTGGGTATTATCGGTAAATCTTCGGTAACTGGGCGTGACATCCCACACTCCCACCGTTACAATCTCGCTTATAGAGAGCCGGTTTAAGGGCGGGATGCTTATTCCCGTGGATCGTTTCGTCTTTTTCCAACGGGTGGGCTTATCGGTCGCGTATCGGGAAATCCATCATCGAATACCCCCCGCTATTCGCCGCCGGAGATTGCACTCTCCATATCATCGTTGACTGAAAGGACGCACCCTTGGATTCGCATACGGACATTAAGCGATCCGGTACGCCCTCGACCGGTCGGCGGCCGCTGCCGACCGACGCGGGACGCGTTGCAAGCAAGGATTCCCTGCTCGGCGGCGGCGTCCGGGCGAGGAGCGATTTCGTCGGCCGTCATCTGCCCGAGGTGGTCCGGTTTCCGCAACGGCTTTCGCAGGCGGAGTATTACGCGGCCGCCTACCCGCTGATGCTACTGTCCCGACGCATGGAAGAACAACTCCTGGACCTGTTTAAGAAGGGCTACGTCAAGGGAACGGTCACCGACAGTTGGGGCAACGAGGCCACCGCGGTGGGCATGACGATGCCCTTGCGCGCCGGGCGGGACGTGGTTTCCATCTGGCACCGCGATCTGGCCGGTCATTTGCTGTTGGGGGCTACGCCGTACCAACTGTTTTGCCAATACATGGCCAACGCCGACAGCCTCACGCACGCCCGCGAGGGAAACTGCCACCACGGAGACGCCGCTCGGCGGCGGTTTCCCATGATGAGCCACCTGGGCAAGATGACAAGCCTGGTGGTGGGTGGGGTCTGGGCCGCGCGACGCGACGGCGAGGACGTCTTCGGACTGGCGGTGCTCGGCGACGGCGCCAGCAGCACCGGCGAGATCCACGAATCGCTGAACCTCGCTTCCGTCCAGAAAGTGCCCGTCATATTTTTGGTCCAGAACAACCATTACTCGTTCTCCACGCCCACGAGTTTTCAGTACCATTGCCGGCACCTTGCCGATCGGGCGCACGGCTACGGGATTTCGGGCTATACGATCGACGGGTTGGATGCTTGGGAAGTGTATACGTCGGTTTGCGACGCGCTGGAGACGATGCAGGCCACCTCGTTGCCGGTGATCCTCGAGTGCATGACGTTGCGGCTCAACGGTCACGCCGCCTACGACAAGGGCGATTACGTGCCGGCCGAAACGAAGAAAAGTTGGCTCGCTCAGGATCCGGTGCCGGCCGCGCGACGGAAGCTGATCGAGATCTGCGGCATGTCGGAGGGGGACGTGGCGACGATGGAGGAGGCGGTCGATGAGGAAATCCGTTCGGCCATGGCCCGCGCGATGTCGGTCGGGCGTCCCGACCCGCGGCGGAATCGCATGTCCGTGTTTGCCGAAGCCACGCCGCCCAACAGTCCGTTGAAAAAGGGTGCCACTGCTGGCTCGTCCAGCAGTGCAGGGGAAAAATCCGGGGAAAACACTGCTGGACAAGCAAGCAGTGGCACCCAAACTCCCGAAATTCGACTTTTTCAACGGGCTGCTAAGGTGGAACCATATCGCTCTCCGGCGGTGAAGAACGGCGAAGCGGTGGGCCGGGCTTTGGACTATCTGCTCGAGCACAACCCAAACGCTTTTCTGATGGGACTCGACGTGGGCGCCTACGGCTCGGCGTTCAAGACCTGCAAGGGGCTTTTCGAGCGGCACGGCCCGCAGCGCGTGCTCGACATGCCGGTCTGCGAATCGGCCCAGGTGGGTTTCATGTTGGGGGCGTCGCAGATCGGGGCGCGGCCGATCTTGGAGTTCCAGTTCGCCGATTTCTCGACCGAGGTGGCCACGCAGTTGGGGATGAACTCGAGCACTTGGTACTTCCGCACCGGACGGCCGGCGCCCATGTTGTTCCGGCTGCCTTGCGGCGGCGGGTTGACGATGGGGGCGTTTCACTCGGGCGAGTTCGAGGGGCTTTGGTCGCGCTTTCCAGGGCTGAAACTGCTCTATCCGGCCACCGCCCAGGAGACGTTCGAGGCCCTGGTGGCCGGCTTCCACGACCCCAACCCGTGCCTGGTCTTCGAACACAAGCAACTCTATTGGAGCCGCAGCGGCGAGATCGACTTCGACGGCAACCTCTCCGCCGTTTGGCGGCCGAGACGCTACACCGAAGGGACCGATCTGACCGTAGTGACGTTCGGGGCGATGGTCCACGAATGTCTGGCGGTAGCCCAGCGCAGCCCGCGCTCGATCGAAGTCTGGAACCCCTTCGTCTTGCAACCGATGGACATTGGCCCGATACTGGAATCGGTGGTCAAGACGGGTCGGCTGTTGGTGGTGCAGGAGTGCGGGGAAGTGCAGGGATTGGGCGACCGGGTGATCTCGCTGGTTTGCCGCGAGGCGCTCGGTGCGTTGAAATGCCCGCCGCGGCTGGTGGCCGCCCCCAACCTGCCGATCCCCTTCGCGCCCGAGCTGGAAGCGAATCATCGGCCCAACGGCCAACGCATTGAAGCAGCAGTCGAAAGAATGGTCAGGGAGGACTCGTGAGCGAATCGAAGTCGAGTAGGCCGGGTCGTGACCCGGCAGAATGTTCGCCGGGTTGCACCCCGGCCTACTTGTCGGGAAAGGGTGGAATGTCGGAACAAATGGATGCCACGCTGTTCAAGATGTCGTTGTACCTACCGGCGCAGGGCGCCTCGGAGATCGATGCCACGATCGTCGAGTGGCGCATCGCCGAAGGAGCCCGTTTCCGCAAAGGCGAGGCGTTGGTGCAGGTGGATAGCGCGAAGTCGGTGTACGATTTCGAGGCCCCCTGCGATGGTCTGCTGATCCGGCGCTTCCATCTCGATGGCGAAACGTTGCCGCTGACCGAGCCGATCATGGAGATCGAGACGGCCGATCCGGCGATGCGCGATTGGATTCCTCCGGCCGCTGCCGGCGAGTTTTCGGCGCCGCTGGCGGAAACGGCCCCGGCCGCTCCGGCGCCGACCTATCGGGGAGAGCCGATCGCGCTGCTCGGCTTCGGGGGCTACCTGCCGAAGCGATTGGTTACCAACGATGAATTGCTCGAGGGGTTTCCCGAAATCGACGCCGAATACGTCTATCAGGTCACCGGCATCCGCAAGCGGCGCTGGGCCGCCGAGGACGAAAAACCCTCCGATATGGCCTATCAGGCGGCGCTGGAGGCGATCAGCCGTTCGGGGGTGGCCGCGAAGGACATCGACGCCGTGATCGTCGCCACCACCACTCCCGACGTGGCGATGCCCTCGACCGCCTCGATCCTCCAAAACCGCCTGAACCTGCAATCCATCCCTTCGTTCGACCTGAACGCGGCCTGCTCCGGCTGGCTCTACGCCATCTCGATGGCCCAGGGAATGATCCTCTCCGGCACGGCGCGGAACGTGCTGACCGTGGGCGTCGACATGCAGTCGCGGTTGTTGGACCGCTCGGACCGCAGCGCCTATTTCCTCTTCGGCGACGGGGCCGGGGCGACGATCGTTTCCGCCATGTCCCCAAGGTCGGGCGGCCACCGCATCCATCAGGTGGTGCTCGGCGCCGATACCCGCGGCCTGCATCTGGCCCGACGTTCGGAGCCGGGCTACACCGTCCAAAACGGCCAATGCGACTCGGACCCCTGGATCCGGATCGACGGGCCGGCGCTGTTCCGTTCGGCCACCGAAAACTTCGCCGACATAATCAGCCGGGCGCTGAGCCACAGCGGCTGGAAGCCGGAAGATACCCGTTGGGTCATCCCCCACCAGGCCAACGGCCGGATATTGAAGGCCGCCGCCAAACGCAGCCACGTCGGCTTCGACCGGTTCTATCTGAACGTCGACCACGTGGGCAACACCTCCAGCGCCAGCATCCCGCTGGCGATCATCGAGATGGAAGAGGGCCTTCAGCCGGGCGATAAACTGGTTCTCTGCTCGGTCGGCGCCGGCCTGACCACCGCGGCCATCACCGTCGAGTGGTAACCCCGCCAAATGAACTCGTTCCACCCCCATCGTTGGCGGTAGCCGACGCAAATCGGTAAACCCGCGCCCTCCTGTACGTTTATAATAGGAGGGAGAGCCTCCGGCGGCGATTTCGGCCGTGTCTCATCTTTTGGAGGTGAGGGGTGGAAAACAATTTTGACACAGAGCAGGATCGTGTTGTCGATCCACGGCAGTACGAGCGGTTTGTGAGCCTCTTTGCGCAGGTTCACGACAATCTGTTCGCCTACATCTTCTCGCTTCTGCCACACTGGCCGGACGCCGAGGACGTTTTTCAGCAGACCAGCCTGGTGCTGTGGCGGAAGTTCGGCAGTTTCCAGCCGGCAGCGAAAAAGGGGACAGGTCCAATTTGTGCGAAGCACCCTCCGGGCCGTTCCGGCAAATTGGACCTGTCCCCTTTTTTGGCTTGAGCCTGCCGGGTGGCGTTTTTTCGAGGTGCAAAACTTCCGCCGCACCGCCGGCCGCGACCGGCTGATGTTCGACAACGACCTGGTCGAGCAGTTGGCCGAGGAGCGCGACGTCAGCCCGCAACACGGAGGCCGCCGCCGCGACTTCCTTATGGATTGCATCGCCAAACTCTCCGAAAAACAGCGCGACCTGATCCGGCACGCTTATGAGGGCGAAATGACGATCCGCCAGTTGGCCGAGCAGTTGCACCGCTCGCCGCAGACCATCTATAACCGCCTGAACCTCATCCGCCGTGAACTGTTTGAGTGCGTGGAAGACGCCGTGCGTCAGCAGGGGACCGAGCAGTGAACGCATCAAAGAGCCAGAATGAATTGCTCGATCTGCTCGACTTGCTGTTGGGCGGCGCGATCGCCCCGCCTGAGCACGAGCGGCTCCAGGGGCTTTTGGCGGATGACCCGGCGGCCCGACGCATATACTTCGACTATCTCGACATGCACCTGTATCTTTGCCAATGGCAGAAGGCCGAGGCGGCTGCCGAGCAGAGGGACGAGGGGCGAGGAACGAGGGATGGCCGGTTCACCGACCATTTATGGAGAGGAGGGGTTCGGGGTTCGGGATTCGGGATTCGGGATTCGAGGTTCGGGATCTCCCTCTGTTGGCTCTTCAACCTCCAGCCCCGAACCCCCAGTCCCGCCGATCGTCATCGATCTTTCCTCCACTACCCATTACCCACTACCCACCAGCCACTTTTCCGTCGGCAGTTGGGCGTTCTCCTACATGGTTGCCACGGTGATCATGGGCGTGGCGATACTGGGGTTTTGGGCGTACGAAATCACCCATCACCAACATATCGCCGAGGCGCCGTCGCAGTCGGTTCCGTCCGACGCCAGGCCGGAGATGGGGTGCGGCCGCCGGATCACCGGCAGGGGCGACGTGAAGTGGTCGGACGATCCCCGCTTCCTACCCCCGCTGAGTTCACGGGCCTACGTCCCGCTGGGCCGCAAATACATCCTCTCTTCCGGGCTGTTGGAAATCACCTACGACTCCGGCGCGAAGGTCATCCTCCAGGGCCCCTGCACCTACGAGGTGGAATCCACCGCCGGCGGCTATCTCGCGCTGGGAAAACTAACGGCTCGAATAGGGGAGAGGGGAGAGGGGAGAGGGGAGAGTGCGAAACCGCAAGCGGCAAATCAGAAATTAGAAATCAGAAATCAGAAATCTCCTTCATCCTTCATCCTTCATCCTTCATCCTTCATCCTTCATCCTTATTCTCCGTCCGCACTCCCACCGCCGTCATCACCGACCTGGGCACAGAGTTCGCCGTCGAGGTGGACGAGGCGGGCACCAGCAAGACACATGTGTTCCAGGGCAGGGTCGAGATGCTGGTGTTGGGTGGCACTGCTGGCTTGCCCAGCAGTGGGCGCAAGATGATTTTGGGCGTGGGCGAGTCGGGGCAAGTGGAGCACGTCGCGGACGGTCGAGGGCCGACGCTGCTTCGCGGCATCGCCGACGCGGCGGGTTTTGTCCGCGTTGGGCAATTGGCGAAACTGGCGAAACAGTTGCATCCGACGCCGCTGAGCCGCTGGCGGACGTGGAGCAAGGAACTTCGCAATCGCGACGATCTGCTGGCGTACTACGATTTTCAGCGTGACGAGAAGGACCGCTCGGTGCTGCGGAATCGGGCGGCAACCGGCGCGGCCCTGGACGGCCGAATCGAGAGCCCGGCCTGGGTGTAGGGTCGTTTTCCGGGCAAACACGCCCTGCGGTTCGGCTGGCCCGGCAACGGCGTCCGCGTCAATATACCCGTCGAGTGCAGGCGATTGACGTTGCTCGCCTGGGTAAACCTGGATTCCTTGCCGGGCTCCCCAAAGTACGGCGAAGGCTTCGGCGGCCTGCTGATGTCGAACGGTTGGTGCAGGAACGGCGGAGAGGACTTCGCGGGCCGGATCGCTTGGCAGATACGCCACGACGGCAGGATAGGCTTTGGCTTGGACAACCGGAAGGGCAATGCGAACTCCTCGCCGGTGCTCGACAACGCCGAGACGCTGGGCCATTGGCGCCAGCTTGCCGTGGTGTACGTCCACGGCCCCGAGGCGAGCCGCGCGGCCTTTTATCTCGACGGCGAGTACGTGGGCGCGGCGGACATGATCGCCGGCGCTTGCCCGACAATGGCGGCCAAGATCGGGCCGGCGATGATCGGCGCGTGGTGGGATTCACGGGACGCCGACCGCACTCGCGCCGGCCGGCCGCTCGGCGGCCGAGTCGACGAATTGATGATCTTTCGCTCGGCGCTGGGGGCCGAGGAAATCCACCGTATATATGAATCCACTAAACCCTAAACAACGCCATGGGGGAACTGTCCCCCTCACGCCGCCAAAAAGGAGAACCAACATGACATAGCCGCCAACCACGATACCCGACCCACGAGGGCGCGCAGGCTCTTTGCAGGCGCGCGAACAAACGCCGAAACCGGCAAAACGTAGGGTGCGTGAAACGCACCACGGAAGTCGGGTGGCACTGCACAGCAAGCCAGCAGTGGCACCCAGGGCAAGAGGAGAGAAACCGCCACGTCGGGATGTATATCGGCAGCAAGTCGCTGTCGGCCCGGTCGGCGGTGAAAGAATGGGAAGTTTCTGTAGAAAGGTGTGAGTATCATGAGTCTTTACAAGACACTGATTTTGACCGCGAGAACTAAAATTTTGTGCGCAGTGGCGGTGATGGTCATCCTTGCTTTGAACGCGCCGGTCCAGGCCGAGATTATGGTTTGGGATGCCTACGACCAGTTCAATACCACCGCGAATGTCGCGACCAACCTGTGGTCGTATTATGACGTTGACGAAGGTGCCAACACCGGCTATGCGATATTCCCCAACTACGACACCTTTCCCTACCAGACATACTCTGGCTGGATGAGGTCTGTCACTCATGATGCTATGCCCGCCGTCGGCGCAGACGACGGCAAGCTAAGGACTCACCCGGGCGAGGCCGACCAGGGCGACAAGGCCGGCGTGGTCGGCTGGAACAGCCCGATTACAGGGACCGTCAAGGCGGAATTTTCACTAGCTGATGAGAATGCCGGCGCGACCCCTACGGATCCCCCCACATAGGACGGAGTGAGCTACGCCCTGTTTAAGGGGGGCGATACCACGGCCTTGGCATCCGGCTCTATCGCCAATGGTGGCAGCAGCGGGCTGATCGTGGTAGATAATATCTCCGTAGTGCCTGGCGATATGCTGTATCTCCAAATCGGCAATGACACGATGAACCATTGGTATGACCAAACAGAATTCACCTTCAGGGTGGTTGTTCCCGAGCCGTCGACAACGGTTCTGCTGGCCTGTGGTCTGTTTGGTCTGCTGTGCTACGCATGGCGGAAGCGAAAGTAAATGTAGTCCGCACACTCCGTGTGCGGAACCGTTGGGGGGGCAGTTTAACTGCCACCCCAACAAGGATAGAAAAACTCCCCTTTCCCTTTGGGAGAGGAGGCGTGAATGATTTGGCGATCTCCGACGTCGTCACGAAGGCATTTCGTGACGACGCTCGGAGCGCCTCGCAATCGTGGAAGAGGATGGATGATGGCTAGAGTAAGTCAAGCAGTTCTTCGACCGTCAGGCCGGCGTCGTGGAGTATCTGGTTCAAAGTGCCCTTGCGGATGCGCCGATGGTTGGGCACCACCACGCGCGCCGGAGGCTGATCGCGGCGAAGCACCATGTGGCTGCCGCGCTAGCGGCGGAACACGAAACCGGCCCGCTGCAACGCGCGGCGGACCTCTTGCCCGGACAAATCCGTTGGAATCCTTGCCATTACGCCGGACTTTCCACTTCAACAATCTCGCGTCCGGCTTCCGTGGGAATCGGGTCGCCCGACTCGATGCAGTCCTCCAAATAGACGGACATGGCCTCGCGGACGTTCGCCAACGTCTCACCCCGCGTGTCCCCTTGGCTGACGCAACCGGGCAGTGCCGGAACGACGGCGACAAATCCACCATCGGATTCCTGCTGAAGAATTACCGTGTAGCTCATGAGCATTCTCGTGGATGTGCGAGGGAGCTGGACGCGTATGAATTATACCATGCGCTCGAGGAGTGTGGAAGGGAATGTCGGATGGATCGCAACCTACCCTACACTTTTACGTCAGGAGACGAACAATGCACCCAAGCAATCAAAAATCAGAAATCATCAATCATAAATCCGCTGCCTTTACCCTAACCCTCTCCCGAAGGGAGAGGGGATTCACTCTCGTGGAACTGTTGGTGGTCATCACGATCATCGGCATTTTGATCGCGCTGTTGCTGCCAGCGGTGCAGGCGGCGCGGGAAGCAGCCCGGCAGGTGCAGTGTAAGAACCACCTGAAGCAGTTGAGTTTGGCTTGCCATCAACACAATGAAACTCAGGGTTTCTTTCCCACTGGAGGATGGTACGGAAATTGGGGGCCTTTGCTGGAACGCGGGTTTACTGAGCGACAGACAGGTGGCTGGCCTTACGCAATACTCCCCTATATGGAGCAGGAGGCGTTGCATGCTCTCGCGCAATACGCCCCACCAGATGCTAATCGTGGAAGGCAACTAATGCAGACGCCGTTGCAGGGCCACATGTGTCCCAGCCGACGATTGCCGCTCATTTATCCTGCAACTGAACTCGTGATTCTGCCGACTGACCTTTATGGGGTAATTAACAGGTTGGCAAAAAGCGATTACGCCGCCAATCTGGGCGATACTTTCGTTCCCTCGACGGGTTCTCCAAAATCCCTCGCTCAAGGAGACAACCCCCTCTTTAATTGGATAACAGGCTTCACGGGCGTTTGTTTTCCGCGGAGCATGATGGCACCTAGAGACATCTCCGATGGCTTAAGCAATACCTACCTGCTCGGCGAAAAATACTTGTCATCCGATTATTACGGTGATGGAGCGGGGGGCTACGGAGGGTATGGAAATGATCAAGGGCTTCATCACGGTTTTAATTCCGATACATACCGTTACACCTATATTGGCGCCGAACCTCTTCAGGACCAGCAGGGTTACGACAGCACGGTTCGGTTTGGCAGCGCGCACTCCAACGGACTACACATGTCGTTCTGCGATGGCTCGGTGCAGATGATCAACTACACCATCGACCCCGAGGTCCACCGCCGCCTGGGCAACCGCAAGGACGGCCTGACGATCGACGGGAAGGCGTACTGACGAGCAAGAGAAAAATACCCTTCACCCACGCTTATCGAGCCCAGGGAGTATGTAATGAATAAACCATTGAAAGCGGCCGGCGTGAATGTGACGCGGCGTTGTTTTTTGGGACGCGCGGCATGCACGGCGGCGGGGGTATGTCTGGCGCCGTCGATCGTGCCGGCGTCGGTCCTCGGCGCCGAGGCCCCGAGCAACCGGATCAACGTCGGAATGATCGGCCAGGGCAACCAGAGCACCGTCCTGACGCCGGCCTTCCTGGAACAGTCCGACGTGCAAGTGGTGGCCGTCTGCGACGTACACACCGCCGGCCACGGATACGCCAACCCCAAACAATTTCTCGGCCGCAAGCCGGGGCGGGATGCGGTCAACGCCTACTACGCGAAGAAAACCGGCGTCGGCCATTACAAAGGGTGCGACGCCTACACCGATTTCCGCGACGTGATCGGCCGCGACGACGTGGATGCCGTGGCGATCATCGTGCCCGACCACTGGCACGCGATCATGACCGTCGCGGCGGCCCGTGCGGGCAAGGACATCTACTGCGAAAAACCCCTCTCGCTCTGCGTTCGGCAAGGGCAAAAAATGGTCGATGCGGTCCGCCGACACAAGCGGGTTCTGCAAACCGGAAGCAAGTTCCGCTCGGACCCCGTCGTCAGGCACGCCTGCGAACTGGTCCGCAACGGGCGGATCGGCCGGGTGAAGCGCGTCCTCAGCGACATTGCCGCGAACAACGCAACAAGTCCCGGGCCGGACTGGAAACCAATGCCGGTCCCCGAGGGGTTCGATTACGATTTTTGGCTTGGCCCCGCGCCGCTGGCCCCGTATCACAAGGACCGCTGCTTCTATCGCTTCCGTTTCATTCTCGATTATTCGGGCGGCCAGACGACGAACTTCGGCTGCCACAGCAACGGATTGGTCCAGTGGGCCTTGGGCGCCGATGGCGGCGGGCCAGTCGAGTTCGAGGATCTCGGTGCGGAGTGGCCCCCACCAGGCGACCTGTTCACCACGCCCACGAAGGTCGATTTCCGCGCCAGATACGCCGACGGAGTCGAGTTGCACTGCCTGACCACCAAGCGGGGATTCGGCGTCCGTTTCGAGGGGACCGAAGGCTGGGTCGATTACTCCTTCGCCGGACTGCGGACCTCGCCCGAGTCGTTGAAGGACGAAAAATTCGGTCCGCAAGACGTTCGGCTATACGCCGACTTGCCGGAGCTTCCGAAGCAGCGCGTGAGACGTCTGAAAACGTACCTTCACGTGCGGAACTTCATGGATTGCATCAAGTCGCGCAAGGATCCGGTTGAGCCGGTTGAGGCCGGTCATCGCACGGCCAGCCTGTGCCATTTGGGCAACATCGCCATGAAGTTAGGGCGAAAAATCCGTTGGAACCCGAAGCGGGAGCAAGTAATCGACGATCCCGAGGCCGCCGAAATGCTCGGCCGTCCGATGCGTACCCCGTGGACGATTTGACGACCCACTACTCGGCCGGCAGATCGTCCCAGGGCGGACGCCAGAATGGCAACTGGGGAAACAGGGCGCGGCCCGCCTCCCGCGCCAGCGAAGTCGAACACTCCAACCGCCCTTCGGCCACGGCCGCGTCCCAATCCAACTGTCCCAACACCAGCCGGGTGAAATCGGCCAAGTTCAGCCGCAGGTAGCTCCGGCCAATCCGCCTGGAAGAGGCGCGGACACCCTCGCGGCTAAGTTCCAACTGGTATTTCCGGCCTTCGACCAGCAGCCCTAGATCGAGGGGGCGCGGCAGACAGGCCCCAACGGCGCGGCGGTCGAACTCGCCGCACAACCGCCGCAACAACTCCAATGGGTTGAGCAACCGCATCATGGATGTCTCGCCGTGTTCGGACGCACCCGACGGGCCGCCGCCATCCGCATCGTCAAAGACCCGGAGCAACGGACTCGACGACGGCGCGTGGAGCAGGACGCAACGCCGGCCGTGCTCGATGGCTTCGCCGCAACAGCGGGCCAACAACTCGACGGCCGCCCGCGGGCGGTCCGGTGCGGCCATCAGCTCCAATATCTGCTCGCCGCGAGTCGCCGCGTAGCCCACCACGCGCGTGCTGGTCTCGTCCATGTCCAGCAGTTCCGGCCCCTCCAAAGCCACGTAGAGCTGATCATACGCGCGCCGGTCGAGCAGCCATTTCCAATAGGCCTCGGTCCGCTCCAACGGCCCGTGGGCGGTGCAACCGACGATCGGCCCCCGGCGGAACTCCGGCCCATATTCAGGCTCGGACGAATCCGTTTCGGTTGCCGGATGGAGCTGCGATTGTAGTATGTTCTGGGCGTAAATCCGCGCCAACGCCGGATATTCCCAACGAAGCAACGGTCGGACGTGAAAGCGGCGGCGGCGGCGAGGAATCATGCGGCGGTCCAAGAGCCGGGCAAGCAGTGCGCAGGCGTCGACGCGGTGATAACCGGCCGCTGCGCATACGGCCCAGCCGGCACGACGGAAAAAGCAGGGTATCGAGGTACGAAGCACACCCAGCAACACGCCGTCGGTCTCCATCCGGACCTCGGCGGCGCGGAGCAAATGGGCGCCCAATCCTTGGCCGCGGTACTCCGCCGCGACGCCGAGCCAACCCAAACCCGCGATTGGAATCGTCGTCGGGCCGAAGTGCATTGTGCGATGGGCAACGTGAACGTGGGCCACGATCCGCCGCCGCTGCCGCAAAAGCAGCCGATCGTGCGGCTCATAAAACGGATCGTCCAGCGAGGCCTGGTACTCGGCCTCCGACGGGCCTTGAAACACGGATTGCAGAAAGAAATAAACCGGCGCGTGGTCGGCCGCGTTGGCCCCGACCGCCGACAATCGCACGCGGCGGCGGACCGCCCCGGACGATCGCAGACCGGTCGACAATAATGAATCGGCTTGTCGTTCCATTGGCGCGAATCCCTTCCGCCAGCACCGATCACATCAGAACATCTTTTAACGGTTTTGTGAAGTAGTAGGGTGCGTGAAACGCACCGCTGTCGAAAGTGCTTGGTGCGTTTCACGCACCCTACATAGCGTTCTCACCATAGAATAGTGGTGCGTCGCGGACTTACCCTACGGTGCTAATCCCCAATTCCTAATCCCTTTTCACCCCCACCGCAACGGGTCGCGTTCGTTGCGGCTGGCCCAAATCTCCACCTCCGGAAACCGGCTGCCAATCGATTCCGCCAGTCGCTCGACTGCGAACCGCTCGCTGGCAAAGTGGCCGGGCAACAACAGACCGACGCCCGCGGCTTCCGCTTCGAGACAGGTGTGAAACCGGGCCTCGCCAAGAACCATCGTGTTGCAGCCGTTTTCGCGGGCGGCGCCGAGCAACTCGTCGGCCGCACCGCAACCGACCGCCACCGTGCGGACCGGCTGGTCCGGCCGGCCGACCATCTGCAACCGCTCGATCCCAAGAAACCGCTTCAATCGCCCGGCAAGCTCTTCGAGCGGAATCGGCTCGCCAAGCCACCCCCAACGGCCCGTCCCTTGGCCTTCCGGGTGCGGCGTCAAAGGGACAATCCCACTCAGGCCGAGCCCTTCGGCCAGACGTTGATTTATTCCCTCGCTGGATGAATCGAACGCCGTATGCGCGCTATACACCGCGACCCGCGCGGCAATCAACTCCAGCAGCAACCGGCCGGAGGTGGTGTCGGCGGTCAGCCGCTTCGTGGCGATAAAGGGGATTGGGTGATGGCTGACGATCAGGTCGGCGCCGGCCTCGACGGCCTCGGTCGCGCTGGGCGGCGTGACCGTCAGGCAGGTCATCAATCTCTTGACCTCCCGATTACCGTCGCCGACCAACAGCCCGACGTTGTCCCACTCCTCGGCCAAACGTGCGGGAGCGAGTTGTTCGAGCAGCGCGGCGATTTGAGCGACCGTGGGCATATTTCGGGACCGAAGAAAAACAGTTGCCGTTCGCGGGGCGACAGTCATCCTTCGCTGCGCTCAGGATGACAGGTATCTGAGGGTGTCCGGGAATTGGCCGCAAAAATGTTATTTAGCCCCGGGTGAATACACCCGGGGCATTGTGCGTGAAATGTACCCGCCATTCCCCGCCGTGTATTCACGGCGGGCTAAATGGAATTATTCCCGGACACCCTCAGGTATCATCCTGGCCTGTGAACGGTTACGGAAAACAGGTTGTCCGCAGAGGGGCAATTATAAACGTGGAGATGAAAAGGGCAATGCGGCCGAGCAATGAGGGGTCGGTCCTTAGATTGTAATCCCCAGGCGGAAAAGTCGCGGCATCCCTCCTGCCAGCACAATAACACTATAATCCAAGGACCGACCCTATTTTTGCTCTCCAGACGTTATTTCTGTCCTATCTTTGAGGGTCGGGCAATTTGCCCTTTTGTAGCCGAACCTGATGATCTGTCACTGTTGTATTTTTGAGTGTAGCGGGGCGGCTTGCCGCCCGAGTTTTTGCCCCATTGTGCGATCCACGGCAACGGGCCGCAAACGGTCCCGCTAAACGGTTCACCCGAAGCCATAACGGGTGACATAAATACCAGCCGTCCGTTGAAGGAGTTGTAGGAGGCGTTTCCAGACGCCGATTTGAAACTAATCGTCGTTTCTCGAATCCTCGAACGTAAGGAAAGGACAAGTCTTATGAACGCTGAAGGCAAAAGCGTCGTCGGCCGTGCATTACTGGAGCAAGAGTTCCATCATCTGCGGTCGGATTGGTGGTGGCTGTTGATGTACGGCATTCTGTTGGTGGTCTGCGGAGCGGCCGCGATAATCTTCCCGGCGCTGACTTCCGTGGCCGCGATGGTGGTTTTGGGAGTAGTGCTGATGATCGCCGGCGTGGCCACGATCGTCCAAGCGTTTTGGGCGGGCAAGTGGAGCGGCATGTTGGGCCAAATCCTCATGGGAATCCTTTACTTGGTCGTGGGGATCATGATTAAGGACACTCCCATCCGTTCCGCCTTGGCGATGACCTTCATCATCGCCGCTTTCTTCATCGTCGGGGGCGGATTCCGCATCGTCTCCTCGCTGGTGGTCCGCTATCCGTATTGGGGCTGGTCGCTACTGAACGGCATCATCACGTTCCTGTTGGGCGTGATTATCTACCGGCACTTCCCGCAGACCGCGTTGTGGGTGCTCGGATTGCTGGTCGGGTTGGAGATGCTCTTCCACGGCTGGACGTGGATCGTGCTCTCGCTGGCGATTAAGAAGCTGCCGGAGAAGGCGGTCTAAGTAAGACAACAGATGCCTTATTGGAAATCAAGCCCACCCGTTGCATCGGGTGGGCTTTTTTCATCTCCTCCGTTCGGTTGTCGGCATTTCTTCACCGAGTGAAAAAGGCGTCACCCATAACTTTGCCGCGAGAAGAACATTCTTTCCGAGAACCAACTGGCCGAGGCCCTCGCCCCCCGACGGATGACCGCCCCGCGACAGTAGATCAGAACGCCTTCCCGTCGATCGTCATGCCGTCGTTGCGGCCACCCGCGATAAATCCCTCCCCGCCGCTCGCCTTACGCCGTCACTTCCAGCAATTCAAACTTCATCATAGCTGCCAGGTTTCTAAGCTCCCGAGTGTAGTCACCATATACTACTGTCAGATGGTTGCCGACGTCAGCCGCTTTGTGGTAAAGCTCCAACGCATTCGGAACCCTGACTTTGAACCCGAGCGAACAACCGAAACTACGGAAACCGTGACCACCTATTATTCGCCCTTTCGTAAGGAGTAGTTTGCTCGTATTAGCCCGAGCTATCGTAACCACCTCTCCAATGTCGCGCGAAAAATCGTACCGGACTGTTGCTCCAAAGCTGCCGGTGCTCTTATGAGTGAACGGCTGAATCTCGTAGGCCGCATCCGGTCCGGCAATGCCTTTCATTTTCAGGCCGGCTGCATCGTGAATGAAGCGAAGTTCGTTCTTTTTCGCGTCATAATTGACGTTGCCCATGTAAACCGACTTCTTTGAGACGTACATCATCAACAACGCAGTCAATAGCGCGCTTGTGTCACCCTCGCACGCGGAAGGATATCCCTCATCCCTAAGAAGCACATTTGCCAGGCAAGGACAAAATTTTCTGTCCGACGCGATCTTGGAGCCGCACAACTCGAAACACCTGATGGAGAATGCACTGCACCCATGCCTCTTCATAAGATTCTTTACCGTCAAGTAGAAGTTGACATCATTTAGGATGTTCTCTTCCGACATATGCACCTGCTGGGCTCCTCCAATCAGTCGCCGTGCTATTTCCTTCGCTTTTTCCTGCTCGGAACCGCTCCGAGCCAGTCTGTCCATCTCCGCGAAGAACTCCTTGTAAGTCACATGCTGGTAGTCGATTCCAAGCTCCTGCTTGAGTTCGTCCGCACTGGGACAACTGAGGACACAGACCGGCGGCGACCCCTTCCGATCCGTGACCAAGAGCAGCTTCGTCTGACGAAGGGCCTTTCTGACCTGCAGCAGGGAGACAATGTAACGGAACTCATCCCAATCATATAGGTCGTACCCTTCAATGCCCTTGTTCCTGAGGAAAGCGACCCAATCCGCGTTCCCGGAACCCGGATCGATCCGCGCCACCGGCTTCCCATATCGCTCAATGCCGTTTATCCGGTAGGATGTCAGGAACAAGTCTACTTCCGATACATCGGCCTCCAGCTTCTTCCAGTCTTTCTGGTCTATTATGTCGCCCTTCTCATACTCTTTCCAAGAACGACGGAGAACGATGGATTCGGGTTTCAACATCAAAGCGTCTTTCGGCAGGTTCTTCTTGACGGATTCGAAAAACGCACTGCGACGTCTCTTGTAGTATTCGAGTTCTGCCTCGGGAGTCATCTTTTCCAAAGGGTGCCATCGACAGGGCCCCCCATAGGTGTCCATGTGGATTCGATTGGCGTAAACCGGTTTGACCCTCAGTTTCACATCGATAGGTTTCGAGTTGTCATCGGCCACGCCGGCGGCGAGCCCCGTGGCGCCACTGGCAAGCCACCCGCAGGTGAGAGGCACCGTCGCCAGGCCGGTCGTCTTGAGGAAGTCGCGTCGCTTCATAATAGCTTTCCTTTCCTGAGGTTCTCGACAATGTTTCGTTCAGCAATCGGGATCATGGCGCTCGCCGACACGTTCCATCAACCTTGCAAGGGCCGTTTGCGGTTGGCGCACTTCCGCACCCTGTCGATGACGATCTTCACGTCGGCCTCGACTTGGAAGTCGAACATCCCCGCCAGGACGAAATCCACCCCGTTGCGAAAGGCGTAGGTGAACGCTGTTCTGGGGCGAATCGCCCCCGCGGCCAACACTTTGAATGCCACCCAGGGTTTGTCGACCGTTTCCATGAAGGCCGCCGTCTCCTTGGGATTGTTGCACCACATGTTGTCGTTGTTCGCGTTGTGGTCGAGCGCCACGGCCTTCATCCAGTCGTATTCTTTCCGGCCATCCTTGGGCGTGGCCGACCAGTACCGGTCCGTGTGGAAGGTTTTGACGTAGAAATCGGGGTTGATCTTGTTCTTCTCGCAGGCGATTGGCACTTCCAACGAGTGGCTTCCGACACCGGCAGGCACGCCCTGGGCTTTGATCAAGTCGACCGCCTGACCGATCACGTCGATTTTGCCGTTGTTCATCATGTGTCTGTCGGTCGCCCCGCCGTGCGTAAACATCATTGCGACACCCTTGTCGATTAACCGCTTGATACTGTCGTTCATCGCGGTCTTATCCGCCCGCAGTACGGGGTTGGACATGATTTGGAGCTTTGTATCGCGATTCCGATTGTACTTGAATATCGGAGCATGTGCGGCGCTGCTGACCTGAATCGTATTGATGCCGCACGCTTGAGCAAGTTCCAGGGTCTCGAAGATTTTCGCTTCGGTGTTGTATGCCTTGAACAACTTGGACACGTACATCAGGTCGCGGCTGTGCGCAAAGCCGCCGATCAGGTTGCCACCGATGATCAGCCGGCTGACCGACACGTTGCCGATCTTCCCGCACGGCAGGCTGCCGGGGGCAATGTCGGTCTTGGGCTTCTTGCTCCGACTGGTCGGAGCGGCCTCGTCCCGCATCGCGCCCAGCAGGATATTTTCTTCGATGCTGCCGTGTGCGGCGCCAATTCCAGCCGCTCCCAGTACGCCCCGAGCCAGGAAACACCGACGGTCGGTTTTTTCAGCCATCACGGGTCATTTCTTCGTTTGGGATTTGGGATTGATGCTTTTCCGACCATGCGGGTAGCCCCGGGTGCCACTGCTGGCTTGTCCAGCAGTGCTCCCGTCACTCCAAACACTGCTGGACAAGCCAGCAGTGCCACCCGATCCGCTTGCGGCTTCGCCCGCGGCGACGAAAAACCATGCGTGGTTTCTCATGGGATATCTCCTCTCGGTTTGGCGGTTTGTGGCGGTTTTGGCGCGATCAGGCCATCGCCCGAGGTCTGAACCCAGTTGCTAAAGGTGAGTTGCTGATCTTTTTGGAAGCGGCTGACATCGTCGGGTGCGACGTGCGTCAGCTTCGATGCGTGCTTGCCTTGCAGCCATGCCCGCCGCGCCTGCCCAACACAGGCCACGATGTCCTCGAAATCGGCGTGGCGATCGAGGCGGGAGGAGTAGATCAGGCATGGTCGAGGAGCAATCATTGTAAGTACGTCGTCGAAATCATAGGGGATTTCGCCCTCTCGCCCATCGAAGAGTCCCAACAAGGGCTGGAGTGCGTGCCACTGCCAAAGCCGCCGGTTCCCGCCGGTGTACTTGGCGTCGGAATCGGTTCGTAACGGAGTGAACCCATCAAAGGAAGCCACGCCGGCGATTCGATTATCCAAGGCGGTTGCGTACAGACCGACCATCCCACCCAAAGAGTATCCCAGGACATAGACTTCGTCCTTGCGGACTTTCGGCATTTTGCCCTGAACGGCGCCCTTGCCATCGACCAGAAAATCGACCGCGGCGTGAACGTCATGAATCATTCGTCCCACCCGCGACCATTTGGGGTGGTGCCGGTAGAAGTCGCGGCCTTCGAGAAGTCGCAACCCGAACCCGCACTGATCGTAGGCCAGGACCACGAAGCCGGCGCGGGCCAGCCGGTGGTATACCGTGGTCTTTTGGACGCCATATTGTTCGTTGTAGCCGCTCTGGTACGAATAAGGATGGAGCCAGATCACAACGGGGGCGGGACGGTCTCTGACATCCGGGTTGTAGTAGACGTTCCCGCGGACGTTGGCGCCGAAGCTCACGGGCAACCGGGCCGTGTTGGGAATGCCCCAGCGATCGTGCTCCATCATTGCCGATTCCTCGGCGCTAAGAAACGTGTATTTGCCGTCCCAATCGATCTTCGCCGGCGCCTGCCCTAGCGACCAGAGGATTCGCTCGCGGCGATCGGTCGACCGATCGCTTGCCCGCGGAGAGACAAAGGGAACCCGGACGTCCTCGGGCGTGAGTCCGGCTTTCCAGGCTTGCCAATCGAAGCGGTGGATAAACTCCTCGGGGAAGTCGCTCTGTTTGGCGCTGCCGCGTCCGAAGGAGAGGTCGAGCCAATCGATGTTTCGCCGGCGATGTTCTTCGGTGATCGGATTATGCGCGCCACGGCGGTAGCTGACGCGTAGGTTCTCGGGGCATCCCAGCAACCGATAGACCTCTCTTCCCTCCAGGTAAGCCCGCTCTACGGCGAAGGTGGGATCGCAACCGTCGTGATGGGCGGTGTCCAGCAGGCACCGCCGCGGGGCGATCAATGCCAGCCATCCGTGCGCATCGATCGGCAACTCGTGCTCACGCCCCGTATATGTACGCAGACTTTGCAGAAACCATGTATCCGGTAAGGCGGCAGGGGCCTCGGCGAACGTGGTCCGCGACGCAAAACGGTAGGGACACGGGGCGGGCGTGCTGGCGCTGCGGGCCACCACGGAAGTGATCCGCCCGTCGAAAGCCGCGGCGATGATCGCCTGCTTGCCGTAGCGGGAGTGACCGGCGAAGCCCACTTGCCCCTTCGCCACGGGGTAGCCGTATTTTGGGTCGAGCAAATAATCCAGCGCCCGGCCGGCCAGCCAGCCCTTCAGCGATATCTCCGTCCAGGTTGCCTCGGGGTACTCGGCCTGGAACGTCAGCCAAACCGACTCATAGCCGGGATACTCCGCTTGTTTTTGATGGCTGTCAATGCCGGGAAACAGACACGCGATGTAACCTCGTTCCAGCGCCATCTCCGCCCAGCCGATTTGCTTCCGGATCGGGGCGACCAAGAGCACCGGAAACGGTCCCGTGCCTCCGGGAACCCACACCCAGGTCTCGAAAGAGGCGTCGTGTTTCGTGTCGAACGTAAGTTTGATCCGACGCCGGACGGCGCCGTTGCGGCCGGGATGTTCTTCAAGCGTCTCGGCGCGGAGAATGGCCGGGACGGAACGCGGGAACGTGCCGATGAAGGTTTCGCACATCAGCCGCCGGATTTCCTCCTTGCGGCGTCGCCAGTCGGACAGGTCGCGGACCGGCGAGCCGTCGACAAACTCCAGCAGCTTGGGCAAATCGGCGTTGCGATACGGCTCATTTGCCGGCGCAAGGCCGCCGCAAAGAATCGAGCCTACCAGGAGCCACGCAAACGAGTTCATAAGGACGAACAGCCATGCGTGGTTTCTCACGGGATATCTCCTCTCGGTTTGTCGGTTTGGGGTCAGACCGTGATTAGTGATTTGCGGGCAAGAGCCGTTCCAGTTGCGGCGGGGGCAATACCGCGAATCACTAAACAACGTCTGCCCCCATTGT
>JAUWNG010000177.1 GCA_030612765.1 Planctomycetota bacterium | reverse complement strand
CATTCTCCCCCCGGCCCTCGCTCCTCACTGCTGAAGTGGGCGGGGGGCCCGCCCCCCCCCCCACCCCGGGGGGGGGCGGGGGGCTGGGGGGGGCGCCGCGGGGGGGGGCGGGTCCCCCGCCCACTTCAGCAGGGAGGAGCGAGGGCCGGGGGGAGAATGAAGAATGAAGAATGAAGAATGAAGAATGAAGAGTGGAGAATGAAGAATGAAGAATGAAGAATGAAGAGTGAAGAGTGGAGAGTGAAGAGTGAAGAGTGGAGAGTGAAGAGTGAAGAGTGAAGAGGTGGCCGGTTCACAGGCGACTGTCCGCCCTCCCGCCTCCTGCCTCCCTCCTCCCACCCTTTCCCCTCTCCACTGACCACTGCCCACTGACCACTGAAAACTGCCTGAAAAACGCTTTTTGCGCCCGCCATAGCCCCTTTGCAAAAAAGGCGAAAACGTCGGCGGCCAGAAAACAGCCTTTTTTCAGGCGTTTTCGGCTGGTAGAATGACCTCGTCGCGCATACCCCGCAGGAGGGGCAATTGCAAAAGTTTTTTGAGTTGTCGCCGCAAGCCAATGTTGTTATTCAGGTTAAGGTCGATTTTCCGGTTTGAATTAACTGGAAAAGATTTCCGATTTCGCCACTTAATTCTTGCGCCGATTCGCCGAGGGCCGATGATGTTCTCAAACCGTTGGAAACACGGTCTATTCATTTCGCTTTGGCAACTGCGCTATAGACGTAAGCACGGTTAAACCCCAGGTTGATCAACCTGAAGCGCCAGGTTGATCAACCTGGGGGCGCGGGGTTGAATTGACCCCTAAATCGCCGCTCGCGCGCAAAAAGCCGCCCGAGATGCTTTTCTGGAAAGTTAGCGCAAAATTGAATGACTGGAACCACGCGGGTGCCACTGCTGGCTTGGGCCACTCGTGTGCCCGCCATTCTGGTTGTATAATCCGTTCTTCAAAATGGGGTGTTCGATCCGTGGCACGATTTGAGGTGGCGTTATGGCTGTACCGGCGGTCGTCGGCGAGTTGATCGAGCGTTTCACCGAGCAGCAGAAAGATTACCGCTTTGGCCGTTATAACGAAACCCAGCTCCGTCGCGACTTCCTAGACCCATTCTTCACGGCCCTGGGCTGGGACGTCGACAACCGCAAGGGCTGGGCCGAGGCCTATCGCGAGGTGATTCACGAAGACGCCATCAAGGTAGGCGGGCGGACCAAGGCGCCGGACTACTGTTTCCGCGCCGGCGGGGGTGTGCGAAATTTCTTTGTCGAGGCCAAGAAGCCATCGGTCGATATCCGAGAGGCCGTCAGCCCTGCTTACCAACTCCGCCGCTACGCCTGGAGCGCCAAGCTGCCGGTGAGCATCTTGACCGATTTCGAGGAGTTCGCCGTCTACGATTGCCGCGTCCGCCCGGCGAAGACCGACAAGGCCTCTACCGCCCGGGTGCTCTACCGCAAGTACACCGAGTACGTCGATTGCTGGGACGAGCTTGCCGGTCTGTTTTCGCCCGAGGCTATCCGCCGTGGGGCCCTGGACAAGTTCATCTCGTCGAAGAAGATCAAGAAGGGCACGGCGGAGGTGGACGCGGCCTTTCTCGACGAGATCGAGTCCTGGCGCGACGTACTCGCGCGGAACATCGCCCTGCGCAACCCGGAAATCTCACAGCGGGACGTCAACTTCGCCGTGGGATAGAAAAGGTGGCAGCCACCAAATCTGAGTAGAATGGGATATTTTGTCGGGAAGGGGAAAAGTGATAGCCACCAAAATTAGATAACATGAGACAGTATGGGCGATCCGCAAAACCGTCCTTTAGCTATATTCTCCAGTTTTGGTGGCAGCCACCTTTTTTCTCCCTTTTTTTCTCTTTTTTTCTTCCGAAACTTATCCGGAACTTATCGTGTCAATACTAACTGCGTCTCCGTTTCAACTCTCCTACTGAGATTCCGGAGGAACGAAAGGCCACTGGTAGTCTGGCAGTGGCGGGGCATCGTTATCATTGCCGAAGTCCTCTGGAATACACGCATCCACGAACAAACGACCAAAATCTGTCAGATGGTATGTATGATTCTTGTGCGGCGAATGGTGTCGAAGAGCATCAATGGAACCGACCCCATAAGTATGTGTCAGTAGAGTCAAGGCTTCGAGTCGTTTGAGATACATCCAGAGGTTGGTTGGAGAGGCAATCCTACTGGCGGGGAAATCTGTTTCTGATATGCGGGTGTATCCCGCCACAATTATGGACGGTTCGTTACCCTTCGCGAAGCAGATTTTGATACTCCGGTCCCTCAACACATACATCACCATCGCCTCATCCGGCGACATTTGCTCGATGATCTTCACGAAGGCAGGATGGGCCTCGCTGCATCGTTCCTTATCAATCGCACGGGCCAGCAGATTCAGGTAGAGTTCCGTGAGTGGATTGTCGTCCTCCATGAAACGCAAGTCCATTAGGATGGGGAGGGCAATCGAGGGTGCTGCTTCCTGTTGCCGATCTTCTGGCACTTTGGAACGCACTTTCTCACAAAATGAGGCAAGCCGGTCTTGGGCCAAGGCGAGCAATTGGATCGGAGCCGTGAAAAGCCGAAATGCCTTGACGGTATCGGCCAGGGTCTTACCGCCCTCCTTCATTGCGTCGGCCAGCAGATCGTCATACGCCTTGATCGCTAGCTCTGATTCGGCGAGTTTAGCCACGCTTTCGGCTATTTTCCCGAGCCCAGTCAGGTCTTCCATCGTCCAGCCCTCCTTGACTGCCAATTGTACCACGGTTGTGGAGAGGAGAAAGACGTCTCCTGGCCGCCTCCAAAGGAAGGAGGTATCATAAAAGCTACAAAGAATGCCTTTCCCATGACAATCCTCTTCCTCCACGGCTGGACCTCGACACAGGGCGGCGTAAAGCCGACCTACCTCAAGGACGGGGTCAAAAAGGTGTCAGAACTTTTTTTAGTATCAAGTGCGGCGTTCGGTAATTTGAGGGCCGTTCACGGCCCTTCCCGCGTAAGCGGTATTAGGCCCGGCGTTCACGCCGGGTTGGCGGAACCACCGTCCTCCATTGTTGTTCCGTTTTCTGGCGTTGTCACGCCCGTTTACGGGCGTCCTTCACATTGCCCTGAAACGTCGGAGGAGGCCCGTGAACGGGCCTGACAATTACAAGTGTTCGCTCCCTTCTAACCCGGCGTGAACGCCGGGCCTAATACCGCCTGCGGCGGAAACGTCCGTAAACGGACGTGACTTTGCGATTCACCGGCCCCCTTTAACAGGGGCACTGTTTAGCATATGCATGGATCATCGGTTTCAGTCAAAAACAAAGCTCCCGCCCCCTTTTGCTCCTCCCGACACCTTTTTCGCTCTCGTAGCGGGTGTGATCCTCCTCTGATAGCGTCGGTTTGGGCGTGAAATCAGACTTTTTCGGCAAATCCCCCGTTTTTGCCTTCCAAGAAACCGCCGCCGGCCGGATTCACCATCAGTACCAGTGAAAGAATACTCGTTTCGCCCCGGCCCTAATTATAATTGAAAAAGACCCACTATTCCCATTTTCCGTTGTTGGCGGGATTTCGCTGCGCTTGTCCCGCCCTACGCGGACTTTTCCTTCAGGCGTTCGGCAATGGCTGATCCCGACAAAACCGAACTGTTCGTGCATTTGATCACCCAGTATCAGCAACGGGTGCATCTGTTCATTCTGTCGCTGGTTTCCAACCGTGCCGACGCCGAAGAAATCCTTCAAGAGACGAATCTGGTTCTCTGGCGGAAGTTCGAGGGATTCCGCCCCGGCAGCGATTTCCGCGCCTGGGCCTTCCAGGTAGCCTACAACAAGGTGAAGTCCTTTCGAGAGCGGCACGGCCGCGACCGGATGCGGTTCGGCCAGAGCGTGATGGACCGGTTGGCGACCGTCGCGGCGAGCGTGCCGGACGATCTTCCCGCCGCGTTGGAATTCCTTCAGTCCTGCAAGGATCAACTCAGCAGTCAAGACCGCGACCTGATCGAGCGTCGCTACGAGCCGGGCGCGACCACGGCTTCCGTCGCGACGGAGGTGGGCCGCAGCGTCGCCGCCGTCTACAAGGCAGTGGTCCGTATCCGCCGCGCGCTGTTCGAGTGCGTTCAGCGGTCCCTCCGTCGGGAGGAGCGAAAATGAACCTCAATCTCTTGCAGCAGGCCGAATTGCGCGATCTGGTCGATGCCGTCTGCGAGGACGAGTCCTCGCCCGCCATCACGGAACGGCTGGAAGCCCTGCTGCTGAGCGACGACGACGCCTGCCGCTACTACTTTGAATACATCTCCCTGCACGGCGCGCTGAGGCTGGCCGAAGGGCAGGAAACGGCCGGTTCACCGGCCATTGATGGAGAAGCGGGGTTCGGGGTTCGGGAGTCGGGAATCGGGATTCAAAGTTCGGGATCTCTCTCTGTTGGCGCGGCGGTTGAACTGCCGCACCAACTCGATCTCGAATCTCAAATCCCCGAACCCCGAACCCCGAACCCCGAACCCCCATTCCCCTCACTATCCACTACCCACTACCCACTATCCACTACCCACTATCCACTACCCACTTCTGACTTTGTCGGCAGTTGGGCGTTCTCCTGCATGGTCTCCGCGGTGATCGTATGCGTGATGCTGCTGGTGTTCTGGGCGATGAAAGTCACCCACCACCAACATATCGCCGAGGCGCCGGCGTCGGCCCCGTCGGAAGCCAGGCAGGAGATGGTGTTCGTCGGCCGGATCACCGGAATGGTCGATTGCAAATGGTCCGATCCCTCGAATGAAGCCTTCTTCAACGGCGCCTCCGTCCCCCTGGGCCGCAAATATACCCTGGCCTCCGGCCTGATGCAGATCACCTACGACTCCGGCGCGAAGGTCATCCTTCAAGGCCCCTGCATCTACGAAGTCGAATCCACCAGCGGCGGCTACCTCGCGCTGGGCAAACTAACGGCACGAATAGGGGAGAGGGGAGAGGGGAGAGGGGAGAGGGAAAAACATTCTGACAATCAGCAATCAGCAATCATAAATCATAATTCTCCCTCTCCTCTCTCCCCTCTCCCCTCTCCCCTCTTCTCCGTCCGTACTCCCACGGCCATCGTCACCGACCTGGGCACCGAGTTCGCCGTCGAGGTTGCCGCAGACGGTACGGGCGAGGTCCACGTGTTGGAGGGCGAGGTGATTACCCGATCTTTAATCGCCGGGAAGGGCGACGATGATTCGGTCCACCTCAAGGCCGGGCAGGCCGTGCGGATCGAGCCGAACAGCGGTAAGATCACTGCGATGGATTTCGCGGCCAAGGGCTTCGTTCGCAACTTGCGGATCGAAGCCGGGCGTAAAATCGAGGCCGCTTACGTCCGCGGCGTTCTGGCCGACGAGCCGCTGGCCTATTGGCCATTGAACGAACCGGCCAAGGAGCGGCGGTTCATGGATCGCTCGGGCAACGGTTTTCACGGCCGGGCGGTCGGCGAGGTCCGGTCCGGACGGCCGGGTCCGCTTTCGACCGAGTCGCGCTCGGTGGAGTTCGACGGCCAGGGCCACATCGACGTCGGCCGCCACGACCAGTTCTCGTTGGTCAACGGCTTCACCGTCGAGGCATGGATTCTCGCGGAACATTCGACGGTTCCGACACGGGTCATCTCCGCCGACAATGCAGTCTCCGACTCCACCATGCGAACCGGATGGAGTTTGGCGTACGTGGTCGAACCGCACAATTCATTTGCCAACGGATTCCCTTGCCTCGCGTTCACGGCTCACGCGGTCAAGAACGCGGCGTTCAACACCGTTGTAACGCCGACTTCCAGGTGGATACACGTCGCGGTCGTCTTCGACCGGAACAACATCGCGCATTTGTTCCAGGACGGCCGGCCGAGATCGTCGGTCGATGTCGGGGGACCGGCAAAAGTCGGCCCCGCTCGGCTGAGCATCGGCGCCATGTCCAGCAAGAGTCATTTTTGGAAAGGCCGGTTGGCCCACGTCGCCGTTTATCCGCGCGAATTGAGCGAGGAACGGATACGTGAGCATCGCTGGTTTTCGCTAACGGCGAAAAAAGAAGAAAGCGGAAAGGAGGACACTGCCATGAATGGTCCGTAGCGGACGCATAGGTTGGGGCGACGGTTCGACTGTTGCCTCCTGGATATCTCTCGTTCCCACGCAGAGCGTGGGGACCAGGAACGAAGGTTTCTGGAACTGGTGGAGATGTGGGTGATGCAGGCCCGAGCGCGTGATCCGGGCGGAGTTTTATGTTTTTAGTTTTGTCCTTTCAATTGAGGAGTGCTTGTCATGAAGTCGTTTTCAAAAATTATGTTGGTTGTCTTGTCGGTAGTGGGCATGACGGCGGGCCTTACGACCATCGCACAAGGAGATACGCTTTGGGGGGGTTACGATGGCGCTGGGGTCAACGTGTTTGACATGGCCGGCACCAAGCTCACCCCGCCGAGCTTCACCTTCAATGACGAGGAAGCTCAGGGGCTTGCCCTCTCGCCAGATGGCGCCATTTTGTACGTCGCGAGTCACGACGACGGAGTGATTCGGACTCACAACGCCACGACGGGCGCGGTGATCAACGCCGGTTTCGCCGATATTGGGAGCCTCGGCTACGGCAGGCCCGGCGGGATTGCCACCGATTCCAGCGGGAATATCTACGTTGGAACTGCCGAGGCTGACAGTGGTGCTACTGGTGGTTATGTCCACAAGATCGCGCCGGACGGCACGATAACTGCACGTTGGGGTGGTCGGTTAGGCAGTAGCAACCAATTCGGCGACGTGGAGATTGTTGGGGATTACCTGTACGCTGCCGTAAATACTGGCAATACGGGCGTTATGAAATACGACTTGGCCGCAGGCGGCAATCCGACGCAGGCAGTGTCAACTACCAGAACCGACGGGATCGCCTCAGGACCGGACGGCTCGTGGTATACGATCGGCGCGACAGAGAAGAGGGTCTATAAGTGGACTTCCACGTGGGAGAACAAAACGGAGATCGGCAATATTGGCAACTACTGTTTTGACGTTGACTATTGGGACGGAGCCCTCTACGTGTCTGCCTACAGTTCTGGGATCAAGAAGTATGATCTGACCGCCGAGACTTGGTCTACCTTCGTGAACGACGGGAAGAACTACCGGTATACGGTCGTGATTCCCGAGCCGGGCACGCTGGCGTTGCTGGCCACGGGCCTGATCGGACTGCTCTGCTACGCATGGCGGAAGCGGAAGTAATTGTAGTCCGCACACTCCGTGTGCGGAAACGTTGGGGTGGCCGGTTAACTGCCACCCCCACAGTATGATTTGTGATTTGGCGATCACCAGCCTCCTCACCAAATGTTTTCGTGACGAAGCTCGGAGCGCGGGGCATTTCCGGAAGCACAAGCACATACGCTAAAGCGCAA
>JAUWNG010000111.1 GCA_030612765.1 Planctomycetota bacterium | reverse complement strand
ACCCCCCCCACCCCCACCACCCCCCCGCCGCCGGCGGGGGGGGGGGGGTTGACCCGCGCCCGGCCCCCCCCCCCCCCCCCCCCCCCCCGGGGCGTTTATGTAACATTGTCATTTGGATGCTCAATAAACGTCGACGCCATGCAACGTAGCCTTAACGCGGCAATTGCGGGTCCGCCGGCATATCGGACATTGGTCCCTGCGGTTCCTTGCGATGGAAGCCGATCGCGTCCAACGCAAGGTACACTTCTTCCAGCGTTTTTTCGCCGAAGTTCGAGATACCCAGCAGATCATCGCGCGTGCAATGCAACAAATCGTTGACCGTGAATATCCCTCTTTCCTCAAGGCAATTCGTTGTGCGCACCGACAATCCGATCTCCGCCGTGCTCATTTCCAACTTTTTGGCAAGATCCTTGGCGAAAGTGTGGGTCGTGCAAAGTGGAATACGAGTACCCATGGGTTCCCTCCCGGGTCGAGGTTATTGCGATGCGGATGCCAGCGACGACGAGACCGCCCCATCGTCGGCGTCGTAAGTATAGCAATTCCGGCGATTTTGGGTAGTAGCGATTCTAGCAGCCTGTTGAAAAAGGGTGCCGCTGCTGGCTTGTCCAGCAGTGCGTGGAGGAAACTCCCGGGAAAACACTGCTGGACAAGCCAGCAGTGGCACCCTAACTACCGAAATCCGACTTTTCCAACAGGCTGCTGACTCCCGAAATCCGACGTTTGATTGACAAATGCCCCGCGACCGCAGTCACGAAGCGTTGGGAAGTCCGAGCTTGGAGGCGTCGCCTCCTACAAGTTTTCTGCGTATACTGCGTATCATGCTCGATGAACTCACCGAAGCCCAGCGCGAGGCCGTTACCCACTTCGAGGGACCGCTGTTGATCTTGGCCGGCCCCGGAAGCGGCAAAACCAGGGTCGTAACCCATCGCGTCGCATGGCTCCTTTCGCAAGGAGTCCCCGGCCGGCATATCCTTGCCCTGACCTTTACCAACAAGGCCGCCGACGAAATGGGACGCCGTATCGAGCGGCTGGCAGGCGATCCGTCGGTCTGGGTAGGCACTTTCCACCGTTTCTGCGCCCGATTGCTGCGTAAATATGCGCAGTTTGTCGGCCTCCAGGAGAACTACACGATATACGACGTAAATGATAGCGTCCGGGCACTTCGCCAGGCTCTCGGTCGCCTGAAAATCGATTCGGACCGCTATACCCCCGAGACCATCGTCAAGGGGATCAGTTGGGCGAAAAACAACTTGATCTCACCCGAGCAGTATCAGCCCCGGTCGGGATATGCCCTGGGTACCGTGGTGCAGGCCGTATACCCGGCCTACCAGCGGCAGTTGGCCTCCTCGAACGCCGCCGATTTCGACGATCTGTTGTACCACGTGGCCGCCCTTTTACGCGACAACCCCGAGATCAGGGCTAGTCTCGACGAGCGATACCGCTTCGTTCTGGTCGATGAGTATCAGGACACGAATCTGGCCCAATACGCCATCGCCCGGGCGCTGTCGGTCGATTATCCGAACCTGGCCGTCACGGGCGACCCCGACCAGTCGATCTACGGCTGGCGCGGCGCCAATCTGAACAACATTCTCGAGTTCGAGCGGGATTACCCCAAGGTCAACGTCGTCCGGCTCGAGCGGAACTATCGCAGCACGCAGCGAATACTGCGCGTAGCCGCCTCGCTGATCGCCCACAACGTCCAGCGCAAGGAAAAGGGGCTTTTCACGGAAAACGATTCCGGCGCGCCGGTCCGCCTGACGACGTACGCCACGCAGAAGGACGAGGCGCAGGGAATCGCCGCTCGGATCTTCGACGAGATTCGCGCGGGCCGACGCCGCCCCGGCGACTTCGCCGTCTTCTATCGGGTCAACGCCCTGAGCCGGTCGTTGGAGTTCGCTTTCCGCGAACTGGGTATTCCATATCAAATGGTCAACGGCCTGGAGTTCTTCCAACGCAAGGAGATCAAGGACGTTCTGGCATATTTGCATCTGTTGAACAATCCGCGCGACGACGTTGCCTTGCTTCGGGTGATCAACACACCGCCGCGCGGGATCGGCAAGACGACGATCGGCCGGCTCTCGGACCATGCCGCCCGTGGCGGTCTTTCGCTGTTGGAAGCGGCCCGAGAGGCGGGTGGCATTCCCGCGCTTGGCCGCCGCCCTATCGCTCTGTTGGCCCGGTTCGTCGAGTTGTTCGACCGGCTTTCGGCGGCGATCGACGGGCCGGTCGAGGAGATCGTCGGCCTGGTACTCAGCGAAACCGGCTACCAGAAGCGGTTGCAGGAGTCGGAAGACGAGGACGACCAGCAACGGCTGGCCAACATCGAGGAACTGCTGACCGTCGCCCGAGACTTCGACGAGCGCAACGGCGGCGAGGGTCGATTGGAGGCGTTCATCGAGGAGACTTGTTTGGTCAGCGACACCGACGCTTGGGAAACCGAGGCCGACCGCGTGACCTTGATGACCTTGCACGCCTCGAAGGGGTTGGAGTTTCCGGTCGTTTTCCTCACGGCGGTCGAGGAGGGGCTGTTGCCGCACGAACGGAGCCGCGAGCGGGCCGATCAATTGGAGGAGGAGCGGCGGCTGATGTTCGTCGGCATCACCCGCGCCCGGCAGGAGTTGCAGATCAGCATGGCCCGCTACCGCGACTTCCGCGGTCAACGCAAGCTGACCATCCCCAGTTCCTTTCTGATGGAGTTGCCCCGAGACGAGATGGAGTTGGAACATCCTCACGCCGAAAGTTACGTTGAGGATATGTGGCATGACGTCGACCAGCGACGCGTTCCATTCGACGATGCGGAATCGGACGGGTGGCACGGGCATCTTGCCCGTGATCCGGGCAACACTGGCGAGACGCCAGTGCCACCCGGCGCGACCGACGGTCGCGGCTTTATGCCGGGTGGGAAAATGCGGCTGACCACGGGCGCGGCGTTGGCCAACGGCGGGCAGCCCGCGGCGCCGACGGCGCCAGACGACTTTCGCCAGGGGATGTTGGTGCTCCATCCGGTGCATGGTCTGGGACGAATCGTGGCCATCAGCGGCAGCGGGGCCGGCCGCAAGGCGACGATCGACTTCCGACCGCCCGCCGGACGAAAGAAATTCGTGTTGGCCGACGCTTCGCTGCAACCGGTGGGTAAGAAATAAGACCGCGAATTCCGCCGCCATCAATGTTGTATGACGACGACGATTCGGCTAGACTTCCTGTTGGAAATACATAACAAACGCCCCGCGACTGCGGTCGCGGGGAGAAGATTGCGGCGTTTCGCTAAACCAGTCACGAAAAATCTTCAGGAGAATCCATCATGGTATCGCGCAGGGAATTTTTGGCGGCTTCGGCCGTTGCGTTGGTGGCGGGCAAGACGGCGTTGGCGGCGGGAGAAAAAAACAAACTGCCCAAATGCTTCCTGGACATCACCGCCGACGGCAAGCCGCTGGGCCGGATCGTCATCGAGTTGCGCGCCGACGTGGTGCCCAAGACGGCGGAGAACTTTCGCGCGCTCTGCACCGGTGAGAAGGGGTTCGGCTTCAAGGGGAGCACGTTCCACCGGATCATCCCCGGCTTTATGTGCCAAGGGGGCGATTTCACCAATCACAACGGCACCGGCGGAAAGTCGATCTACGGCAATAAGTTCGCCGACGAAAACTTCAAGCTACGGCATACCGGCCCCGGCATCCTTAGCATGGCGAACGCCGGCCCCAACACCAACGGCTCGCAGTTCTTCCTCTGCACCGCGAAAACGCCCTGGCTCGACGGCAAGCACGTGGTCTTCGGCTCGGTCGTCGAGGGCATGGACGTGATGAGGAAGGTGGAGCAATACGGCTCCAGATCTGGCGCGACTAGGGCCAAAATCGTGGTTGCCGATTGCGGCGAACTAAAGGGCGCTAAGCAGTAATTTGATAGTCGTAGGGTGGGACAAGCGCAGCGCAGTCCCACCAAAAGCTGCGGAAAAGCACGGTGGGACCGCGCTGCGCTTGTCCCACCCTACTGCTTGCGCGCGTCGCCCAGCACGCGCACGTACTCCGCGCCCAGAAACAGCACGTTGCAGGCGATGTAGATCCAGAGCATAACGGCGATCAGCGATCCGACCACGCCGTAGGCGGTGTAGGTTTTTCCGACAATGACGAAGGTGAGCGCCTGTCTCGCGGCCTCCCACAACAAGGCGGCCAGCAACCCGCCCCGCGCCGCGTTCGACCAACGGACGCGGACTTTCGGCAGCGCCTTGTAGATGATGGAAAAAAACAGACCGTAGAGGAATACGCTCAGAGCGGCTTCGGACAGTTTCCAGGCCAGGTCTCCGCCGGGTAGCCCCGGCACGGCCGCGCGGATTGCCGAAGCGGCTATTCCGACCGCAAACGCCGCCAGCACGACGGACCCCGCCCCCAAGAGCATCAGAAACGCACGCAGGCGGTAATAGAGCGCGCCGAGGATCGCCGACGCCACTCCCCGCGATCCCGATCCCGGCCGCTTCCATATCCGGTCGAAGGCGCGTTCGACTTGGGCGAAGACTCCGATGGCGGTCAGCAGCAACACGGCCAAGGCGACCGGACCGCCGATCGTCGCCCGCTCGCTGATTTGACCGAGCACGTCTTGCACGTGATCGGCCATCGCGGGCGAGGAGTTCCTCGCGATAAAGTCGAGCAATTCGAGCCGCGCGTTCTGAGCGCCGCTGGAAAACCGCAGGGCGAATCCCAACGCCGAGATCAACAACAGCAGCAACGGCAACAGCGAGAAGACGGCGTAATACGCCACGGCCGCCGCCAACGTCGAGCAATCGTCGCGTTGCCAGTTTCGGGCCGCCTCGCGCAATCGCGGCCAAAACGACTTCAACAGCCACTTGTGCATGGGAATAGCGGTTCTTAGCGACGGTCCAAGTATTACTCCCCTCTCCCGCAAGCGGGAGAGGGGCCGGGGGTGAGGGCGGATTGCTGTCCAAACTCCAAAGTTATTCTTGAGCAGCCGCTTAGCGACGGGGCCTATTCGTCCTTAACCTGGAACTCTTCTCCACTGAGGTCGAATCCCTTTGGTTGTTCGGGGACTGCCCCGTTCTCACCTAGCGGCGCGGCCTTGGTCAGGTTCGGCGATCCCTCGCCACCTTGGGGCGGTTGAGGGATGCTGGGGCGCTTCATAATGCCCGTCCAAGTCATTATCCCTTTAATGTCCTTGTGGTAGAGCACCTCGACAAGCTCCCAGCCTTGTTGCCCCTGGTCATTGAGCACCTTAAACAGGGCGGTCTCGGTTTTCCGGCTTTCAAAATAGTATTCCCACTTCTGTTGGGCCTTGATCGTAACAATTTTCGTCATGGGAGGAACCTCCGGGGAAAAGGGGACGCTTGATTTTCCCCCAACGACGGCCGATAGTCAACCATGACCGACGGCACTTTCCGCAACGGAAAACGTCGGGTATACTGGGATAATTGCGTATTGGGGCCGTAGCTCAATTGGGAGAGCGCCTGGTTTGCATCCAGGAGGTAGAGGGTTCGATCCCCTTCGGCTCCACTTTTTGCAACCCGTTGACAGCCGTTGTCGGCGGGTCGTTTCTTTTGACGGGGTAAGCACTACGCTGTCCGAATCGCCTTCTCCCAATTTCTTCGCCATCGTTTTAGTCCGATTCAGGCTTGACAATTTCGCATTTTGCGAAAATACTTAAGGGGGAAGACGATTACGAAGGATGGCTGATGTCTACCGTAAACTCCCGAAAAAAAGTCAAAGACCTGTACTTTGATTTAGTTCGTCGCTTTCCGCTCCGGCCCATCCGTTTGGACAAAGAATTGGATGAGGCGGTCCAGATGGTCGATTCGCTCTTGGACCGGCGGAACCTTGCGCCAGAGGAAGAAGATTATCTGGCGGTTCTTGGCGACTTGATCGAGCAATACGAGAGCGAGGCGCACCCAATGCCCCCGATGACCGACGCGGAAATGCTCCGGCATCTTATCGAGGCCAAGGGAGTTTCTCAAACAGAGCTTTCCGGGGCCACGGGAATAGCAGACTCCACTATTTCCGAGATACTTAAGGGCAAACGTTCCTTGAATCGGAACCACATCGGAAAACTGGCGAGATACTTCAATGTATCTCCCGACGTGTTTGCTTTCTAAGGGTTTTGCCAAAGAGTGGCTTGCGGTTTATGCTGGCTTTGGCCTCACAGCCCCAGCCAGTCCATGAAACGTCACTTCCAATTGATGAGAGTTTTCAGATTCAATACCAGAGCAGCAGAATATGCGACAACCATACCTATTACAATAAAAAAGACAACAACCCATTTATTCAAAGCCCATTTCTTCAATCGATCCCAAAGAATTGGTTGCGAGGCAATGCCCTTCCCGCCGTTTCCTTCACCTTGCTCCGTCTTGGCGTTGGCAGTTTCGTCGGTTTGTCCAATTGTCGCGGTCGGTGCGAACAACGTTCTCGGCGATTCTTTCACCTCATCTCCGAGTCTTTTCAGTCGCGTTTGCAATTGGATCAGCAGCAACGGCACTTCATCAGGAATGTGGTACTCTTCCGTAACGAAGACATTGCGCTCTTTCGGCCTCGGGGGGAACCACCGCAATATTTCGTCGTATGGCACGCCTTCAGGGAACACACCCGTATCGTGGAGCTTTCTAGCGGCCCCTTGTGCCTTGTCCAGCCAATTTCGGGCCTCCTCGCATATCTGATTAGGCGCAGGCCGCTCCCGTTCGGCATCAAAGAGTTCCACCCAGGTATCGAAAAAATCAGTGCAGTCGAGTAGTTCGGCAATGGCTTTCCTTGCCTTGCTGGCCCGCCGTCGCAACACGTTGTCGGAGATAATTTCAATACAAGCAGGAAGAGTGGAGTTGGACATGATTCGCCTTTCGTTATACGGGTCGGCCCGAGCCGGTCGGCGTGAAAGGCGAATAACCCACCGCACCGGCCCGAGCGGCTTGGCGGGAGCTACCCGCCGTCCCGTGTTGCAGTATTATACCGCGCAAGCTCATCCGCACCAACTACTCGCCACCCTTCCCCCGGTAACCTTCCGAGTGCCCCGCGTGTGCCTTCCAATTGGCCGTGTACTTTTCGGCCGTGGGCCAGGAAATCCGCCGACGAATACTTCTGTTCATAGCTTTGGAACCTTTCCCTTGCCCTTGCACAATGGACAAGTTTCCATACCGTCGAACGTTTTAATTCGAAGTCTCTGTCCCACCACCTGTTCAATTTCCCCCGTCCCGCCACACTTGGGGCAGTATTGCTCGCCGGAACCACTGGAATAACAACCACCACACAGCGAAAAAAGAAGCACCCCAAGGATTAGAAGTTTCAACATTAGAGATGTCCTCCCGAGTTTTGAAAGAATAAAGGTGTCAGAACTATTTTCCGGGAAAATTGGCTGTTGGAGCAACGCTCACCCGCCGAAAATAGTTCTGACACCTTTATCTGACGCCTTTATCTGACCTTCGGCTCCACTTTTTGCAACCCGTTGACGGAAGTTGTCGGGGGGTGTTTCGTTTGACGGGGCAAGCACTTGCACCCCTCGAAAACATCGGTGGCAGTGATATAATTACTATTGGAGGCAGGTAAAAGCAATCCCTCTTGAAAGGCGGACACAATGAATGCGGAAGCCGTCAGGGAAATGTTGAACGGCCGGCCTTTTGAGCCGTTCGAGGTTGTCATGTCGAGCGGAGAGCGGCACCTTGTAAAACATCCGGAGTTTGCGATCCTCATGCCAAGTCGGGTCATTGTGACCGATCCGGTCGCGGACCGCGCGGCAATACTGTCGCTAATACACGTCACCGAATTGCGGCCGATACAACCGCAAGCATCGAACTGACCTTCTCCGGCCCGGAGCCGGTCCCTTTTCTCAACTCTTCACCGCGGAAGCCTGCTCGGTCATCTTCGCCAGTTCCGTGTGGACCATGTTCAGCAGCGTCTGGAGGAAGACGACGACCATCGGCCCGACGAGGATTCCGATCGGCCCCAACGCCTGGACCCCGCCGAGTACGCTTAGCAACGCCAACAGCGGATGCAGGTTCGAGCCGCCGTGCAACACCATCGGCTTGATCAGATTGTCGGCCATCGAGACGACCGTGCAGCAGTAGATGGCCAGCAGCACGGCGGGCAGAGTGCGGCCCTCCACGGCGAACAGCCACAGGCAGACGGGCACCCAAACGATCGCCGCTCCCACGAACGGCACCAGCGTGAACAACATGCTCAGCGCGGTCAGCAGGAAGACCGAACCGATGCCCGCCACAAGGAACCCCGCCCCGGCCAATAGCCCCTGCACAAACGCCGAGAGCAACGTGGCCACGATCACCGTGCGGGTGATGCCGTCGAACTGGTCGAGCAACGCGCTGGTATGATCGTCCTCCAACGGCGAGAGCCGCGAAATCGCCTGCAACATGGCCGGCCCGTCGGCGAAGAAATAATACGTGGCCAAGATCATCACCAGCAGGCCGAGAAGCGTTTGGCCGAGAAACTGCGTGGTGCGAAGCGCCAGGGGCGCAAGGAAACTTTGCACGCCGTCGGCGATGTTCGTCATCAGGTCGTTCGGATCGATTCTGATGCCGACTCGACTGCCCAGTTCGACCAGTTCATCGCTGGCCCATTTGGCAAAGGCGGCCACTTCTTGGGCTTCCGTGTTTCCTCCGGTTTGCCCGTCCGCCGCCGACACATCGGCCGCGACGTTGCCGCCGGCGGCAGTGTGGTAAAGCGCATGGGCTTCGTAGCCGGCCTCGGCCAGCAGCAGCAACAACGGGACGAGCACTATCAACAGGATCGATCCGGTGGTCAGCAGGGCGGCGATCCGCTCGTGCTTGCCGCATCGGCCGCGGAACCAGCGGTGCAGCGGGCCGAACATGACCGCCAGCACCAGGGCCATAAACAGCGGCAGCAGGAACCCGGACATCACTTCTAGGAACAGGCCGCCGATCACCAGCAGAATTACGACCAGTACGACGAACGAGACGATTTTTGCCACGGTTGGTCTCCTGTTCGCTCGGGAGGTGGTTTATTACGGCTTGAGTTTACGGTAAAACGTTTTGTGGGTAAATAGGCGGTGGCAAAACCGATAGAAAAGTAGGGTGGGGCCAGCGAAGCGCAGCCCCACCATGTTTTTTCCGCTGTTGGTGGGGCTGCGCTTCGCTGGACCCACCCTACACCGGTTTGTTGGCGCAAGATGCGAGGTTGCCGCGAATGAACATTACGCTTAACGATCTGATTTCGCCGGAGGTTTCGCCCGAGGTGTTGGGCGACGGCTACGGCTTCACCGAAGGCCCGGCCGCCGACGCCCGAGGAACCGTCTACTTCTCGGACGGCCGCAACGACTCGATCCACTGTTGGGAAGAGGGGCGGCCGGTCGCACTGTTTGTCGACGACAGCACCGACGCCAACGGCATGATGTTCAACGCCGATGGGGAACTCTACGTTTGCGAGGGCGCGGCCCAGCGCATAGTGGCCTTCGACGTATCAACCAAGTCCAAACGAGTGCTATGCGAGGAAATCGACGGCCAACGCTTCAACGAACCGAACGATCTGGCCGTCGATCGCACGGGCGGGTTCTATTTCTCCGACCCGAATTATCGACATCGCGGCCAGTCAACGACGATGAAAGAGGACGTGTACTATTGCTCCAATCGTGGGCAAGTCGCGCGGGTATCGACCATCTGCCGCAAGCCGAACGGCGTGCTTCTCTCGGCCGACCAGCGAACGCTATACGTTGCCGACAGCCGCGGACAGTGTGTATACAGGTACGACGTGGCCGCACCCGGCTGACTCGCCGGCGAGCGACCTTCGATAGAGCGGCTCGGCGCCAACCCGGACGGCATGACGCTCGACGAGCACGACAATGTTTACGTCTGTTGCGGCAAGTCGGGGTTGAAGATTTTCGATCCGCAAGGTCGTCCGATCGGACAGATAGACGTTCACGCCGCCAACTGCTGTTTCGGCGGCCGCGACTTTCGCACCCTCTGTATCGCGTCGGCCGAGCGGTTCATCGGCCTCCGCGCCAAGGTTGCGGGCATGAAACCGCTGCCGTTCACAGGGCAACCGTCATTCTAAGCGTAGCGAAGAATCTCGTGCGAGATCGCGGCGCATACGAGATTCTTCGCTACGCTCAGCAGTGACGATGTTTTCCCGACCCGTGAACAGTTGCCATGCTTTATTGCGACTCAGGCTGTTGAATAATCCGGGCGAATTCAACCGTTTCGAGGCAAATCCGGCTGATTTTAGGGTGGGAAAAGCGGTTTTTGCGCCCGCCCCTGCCCCAGGCGAAAAAGTGCATAAATGCCGGCGGCCAGAAAACAGCCTTTTTTCAGGCGTTTTCGGCTGGTAGAATGACCTCGTCGCGTATACCTCGCAGGAGGGGCGATTACAAAAGTTTTTTGCATCGTCGCCACAAGCATAAGGTGTTGTTCAGGTTAAGGTCGATTTTTCGGCCTGAATTAACTGGAAAAAATTTCCGATTTCGCCATTTAATTATTACGTCGATTCGCCGAGGACCGAAGATGTTCTCAAACCGTTGGAAACCAGGGCTATTCATTTCGCAACGCGGATGTGCTTTAGACGTAAGCACGGTTTAACCTCAGGTTGATCAACCTGAAGCGCCAGGTTGATCAACCTGGGGGCGCGGGGTTGAATTGACCCCTAAAACGCCGCTCGCGCGCAAAACTCCGCCCGAGAGGCGTTTTTGGAAAGTTAGCGCACAATTGTCAGTCGTTGGACTGTGCGGGTGCCACTTCAACAATGTCACCCAGCCGGACCAGCAGCCCGGCGACATTATACGAAATACGCCCCGAATCCCATCCGAATCCCATAGCGGCCATCAAACGGCTATCTCACAATCGTACACTTCGGTAATGCCTGCTGGAACTTTTTTTCGCCCTGGTCCGTGACCTGTGTGCGTTGGAGGCCCAGCCACTCAAGTTTGGTCAACACTCCCACATGCGTCAGCCCACCGTCCGTGACTCGTGTGCCTTGGAGTTCCAGCCACTCAAGTTGGGGCAATGCTCTAAGGTGCGCCAACCCCGCGTCCGTAATCTGGGTGCCTGAGAGGGAAAGTTGTTGGAGTTGGGTCAACCCTTTGAGATGTTCCAGCCCCGCGTTCGTGATCCGCGTGTAGTCGAGGCGAAGTTGCCCGAGTTGCTTCAATCCGTTGAGGCGTTCCAACCCCGCATCCGTGATCTTGGTGCCGGATAGGTCCAACTGTTCCAGATGGGTCAACCCACGCAGGTATATCAGCCCTTTATCGGTCACGTTATTGAAAGCGAGGCCCAGAAGGCGGAGATGGGTCAACCCCGAGAGATGCTCCAACCCTGCGTCGGTGACCTTGGTATCGAATAGCCTGAGCGATCGAAGGCGAGGGAATGCGTCAAGGTATGCTAAGTCCGCATCGGTCACCCGTGGTCCATCCAGGGATACCCAAACGTCTTGGCCTCTGAGTTCCTCAATCTGAATATGCCCTCCAAGCCTTTCGATCTTCCATACCGCCCATAAATACTCAGGGGCAAACATTGGATTTTGGGCGACTTGGACGATGAACGCGACCAGAAGCGCCGACGAAACACCCACGGTGACGGCAGCGTAAACACGTCGCCACGTTCCAAGCCCCTTCCAACGTTTGACAGCGCGAAGGACGCAGAAGCACACCAACGCCGTGAGCACCACGAAAATGGTTGCAGTAATGTGAATTGTGTACGGCATAACGGACGCAAGGATTCCGTAGCACCACAAAACGGCAACCACGGCAAAAGTCCCGATGGTAGCAACTGCAACACGTCGAATGGTGAAGGGATGTCTCATAGTGTACTCGTTCTTACAAAGAATAGAACAAAGGGTAGACTAAAGGGAATAAAGGGGACAGTGGGGTACGCTGGACGAATACAATGATGAGGCGTCGGATATGCGGTTCGATGGCCGCGATACAGCATAGAAAAAGTTCAATTGGCGTCCAGTTAAAATTCCGGAAATTCCGGGGACACATTATCCGAAATTCCGGCCAAATTCCGGGCAAATTCCGGCAAATTTCGGGGACACATTACCTAGCTATTACGTTCCCTTGTACGTGTACGCGGCTTGCGTGGTTTTGGCTTTGGACCGGATTTTTGCGGTTTCAAAGCGCGACCAACAAGGCTTTCTAAACGATCCAGAAGCATCGAACTTCCAGGTAGACGGTGTGCGGCAAGGGGCGGAATTGATCGCCCCGAAGGGGCTGCGTTCTCCCAGCCCTGGGCATCGCCCAGGGTGCGCGATAGGACGCAAACGTCCCGTGTCGGCCCAAAGGGCCAATCATTATTCGCGACTTTCCGCGCACGGTTGGCCCGTTGGGCCGGCTTGTCTTGTACGGCAACTCGCGCCCCTGGGCGATGCCCAGGGCTGGGAGAACGGCTGGGCCTTCGGCCCGTTTGCCGACGACTGCCCCTTTTCGCTGATTTATTATTCGGTTGTCAGGAAGATTTGCCGCACACCGTAGACGGCGGTATTTGCGATTACTTCACGCAATTGGTAGACTGGAGCGCTCAACAACATTTTGTGTCGGGCGATGAATCATCAAACCGGAAAACGATGATGGCGGTAACGACGGCGGAAGAATTTTTCGCGGTCCTGCAAAAGAGCAAGCTGTTGACTCCGTCGCAGTTGGCTCAGGCCCGCGAGGCCGCGCAAAAGGGCGACGACCCGAAAACCATCGCCAAACGTCTCGCCCGACGCGAACTGATCACCCGCTGGCAGGCCGGTCAGTTGTTGGCCGGGCGAAGCTCGTTTTATCTGGGAAAATACCGCCTCATCGAGTTGTTGGGCCGCGGCGGGATGGGCAATGTCTTTCTCGGCCGGCACGTGACGATGAACCGGCTGGTGGCGCTGAAGATCATCTCGCGTCAGGTGGGCAAGGATCCCGCCTCGTTGGAGCGGTTTCTGGCCGAGGCCCGCGCGATCGCCTCCCTGGACCATCCCAACATCGTACAGGCCTACAGCGTGGACAATGAAGACGACCGCTACTACATAGTCATGGAGTACGTCGAGGGTCTCGATCTGCAACGGATGGTCGACGAGGACGGGCCGTTGGACTGCCGGCTGGCCGTGGAATATATCCGCCAGGCGGCCGAGGGACTCGATCACGCCCACCAACGGAACATGATCCATTGCGACGTAAAACCCTCGAATCTGCTGGTCAACGTGCAAGGGGTGGTGAAAATACTCGACATGGGACTGGCCCGGCTGACGCACGACGAGCGGCCGGAAACGAGCGATTCGCAGGAGCAGGTGCTGGGGTCGGTCGATTACCTCGCGCCCGAGCAGGCGGTCGGAAGCAGCGAGTTGGACCGTCGGGCGGACATCTATTCTCTCGGCTGCACGCTCTACTTCCTGCTGACGGGCCATCCGCCCTTTCCCAAAGGGACGCTGACCGAGCGGATCCTCAAACACCAGACCCGGGTGCCGCCTCCGATGCGCGCCGACGTCCCCGCCGACCTGGCCGCCATCTGCACGAAGATGATGGCCAAGAAGCCCGACGATCGTTATCCGTCGGCCGTCGAGGTGGGGCGCGTGCTGGCCCAGTGGCGGCCGTCCACCCCGCCGTCCAGACGCACCGCGTCGCTTCTTAGGGCCAAACCGCTCGAAGAACCGGACGACGCCGACTTTTTTGGGTTGAATCTCGAAGATGGTTTTCGTAGCGGACTTTACGATCGGATGTCGGGCAACAGTTGGATTGAGCGGCTTTCGGCTAGACTATTCGCCACACCGTTGCGCTCCGCCGTCGTGGTATCGGTCTTGTTAATTGTTCTGTTGGGGTCATTGTCGCTGCTGTTTGTGCGTTCCGATCGAGCGGCCGTCGAGCCGGCCGCACAACCCCCGCCGGCGACTTTCAAGCCAACGCCCGTGCCAACGCGGAAACCAATCGAGCGGCCGGACTTTCCTTCGCTCGAGTCTCTGCCGGCGATGGAACCGGCTTTGGACGCACCCCAGCCGGAGCCTCCACAAACCGCGCCTTTACAACCACAGGCGCCGGCGATTCCGCCCCGATGACGGCGCAATTGACCGGGCCGCGCCCCGGGTGCAGGAACGCACTTTTTTAGCTGGCGTTGGCGACTGCGGGGGAACGGTGGCGGGCGTTGGGGCGAAATGGGTTGCCGGGGCGGGTTTTTAAGTGCCGTTGTAGACGGGCGTCGTCGCATAATGCCGCCGCCCGAA
>JAUWNG010000193.1 GCA_030612765.1 Planctomycetota bacterium | reverse complement strand
AGGGGTAATTGCAGAAGTTTTTTGAGTTGTCGCCGCAAGCATAAGGTGTTATTCAGGTTAAGGTCGATTTTCCGGCTTGAATTAACTGGAAAAAATTTCCGATTTCGCCATTTAATTATTACGTCGATTCGCCGAGGGCCGACGATGCGTTCAAACCGCTTAAACCACGGGCTATTCATTTCGCAACGTGGCCGCGCTTTAGTCGTAAGCACAGTTAAACCCCAGGTTGATCAACCTGAAGCGCCAGGTTGATCAACCTGGGGGCGCGGGGTTGAATTGACCCCTAAATCGCCGTTCGCGCGCAAAAACCCGCCCGAGGTGTGTTTCTGAAAAGTTAGCGCAAAATTGCGTACCAATTGTAGCAGGCACACTCCGTGTGCCGTTCGTTGGGTGGCACTGGCGTTTCTCGCCAGTGTTCTTGCCGCCAGCACTGGCGAGACGCCAGTGCCATCCAACCGCGAAAATGGGGCTGTCTCCCTTGCGGTCCTCTCTTTTCCTTTCAACTCCGTCTCCGTTTCGTATCCGTTTCAACTCCGTCGTGGCGATGGTGTCTGCCCACCACTTGACTTGCGGGTAGTCGCCTTGTGCCATAAAATCGCGGCATGAAAAACACTCTTTTCTATGGCGACAACTTGGACGTGTTGCGGCGGCACGTTGCCGACGAATCGGTTGCCTTGGTTTACCTGGACCCGCCTTTCAAGTCGGATCAAAACTACAACGTCTTGTTCCAAGAGCAAGACGGCAGCCGGTCGGCCGCGCAGATTCGCGCTTTCAAGGACACCTGGCAATGGGACCAATCCGCCGCCGCCGCTTTCGAGGAAGTGGTGGAGGAGGGCGGGCAAGTCTCGCTCGCCATGCAAGCCTTCCGGACCCTGTTGGGCGAAAGCGACATGCTCGCCTATTTGTCGATGATGGCGCCGCGGCTGAAGGAAATGCGCCGGGTATTGAAACAATCTGGAAGCATCTACTTGCATTGCGATCCCACGGCAAGCCACTACCTGAAGATTCTCATGGACGCGGTTTTCGGGCCGGGCAATTTTCGCAATGAGATAACTTGGAAGCGAACGAGTTCCCACGGAACCGCCAAGAGGTACGGCTGCAACTCAGACACGATCCTCTTTTACGGCAAAACCGACGATTACTTGTGGAATGGCGGCTTCACCGCGTTTGATGAGCAGTTCATAAAACGATTTAAACGAAAGGATTCCGATGGTCGTTTGTGGTATGACGACAACTTAACCGGCGCCGGCACAACGGAAGGCGAGTCTGGTCAAGACTGGCGCGGTTTCAGTGTGCGGGAAATTGGCCGGCATTGGCGGACAACACACGGTAAGTTGGAAAGACTTGTGGCGAAGCAGCGCATTTATTTTCCACCCAAGGGTGGCTTTCCTCGATTGAAGCGCTATCTTGATGAAGCCGAAGGCGTACCTTTTCAGGCTGTTTGGACTGACATTCCACCCATAAACTCTCAGGCAAAGGAACGGTTGGGTTATCCAACCCAGAAGCCGGAAGCCCTGCTTGAACGAATCATTAGCGCAAGCAGCAACGAGGGCGACGTGGTGCTCGATCCGTTTTGCGGTTGCGGAACGGCCGTTGCCGTTGCACAGAGGCTGGGCCGCCGGTGGATCGGCATTGACATTACCTGCCTGGCAATCTCCCTGATGAAACACCGCCTACACGCGGCGTTTGGAGAAGCGATCAAGGACATTTACCAAGTGATCGGCGAGCCGGTTTCCGTTACCGACGCCGCCGCGCTGGCGGCCGAAAACCCGTATCAATTCCAGTGGTGGGCCTTGGGGCTTGTCAACGCCCGACCCGTGGAACAGAAGAAAGGCGCGGACCGGGGGATCGACGGGCGTATCTTCTTCCATGATGAGGCAAAATCGGGCAAGACTAAACAAATCATAATCTCAGTGAAGGCGGGCAAAACCGGCCCCGCCCACGTCAGGGACTTGCGCGGCGTAGTTGACCGGGAGAAAGCCGCCATTGGGTTGCTGATCACGATGGAAGACCCCACGGCCCCGATGCGAAAGGAAGCCGCCAGCGCCGGGTTCTACGAGTGCGTCGCCTGGAACACCAAACATCCGGAAATCCAGATTCTCACTGTAGGCGAATTATTGAAAGGCAAGACGCTTGACGCCCCGCCAAGCCGAGACATTCGCACCTTTAAGAAGGCCCCACGGGCACGGCGGAAGCCCGTGGAAAAACAAAGGGATCTTCTTGATCGTAAACAAGACGAATAATGAAAAGAACAAAGACTCCCGACTCCTTTATTCGTCTCCCCCATCAGTTACTCCCTCCCGGATTCCCCGATCCAGATTTCCATACTGTTGAGTCCGATTCGCTACTTCGGTTCTATGTTGTGATTCTGGAACATCTGTTTGGAGCAAACTGGTTCATTGAACATCAGTATCATAAACAAAGCCACCCCGCCTTTCAGCAATGGAAACTCTGCCGGGAACTGGCTGCGAGACAGGGCGGAATTCAACTACCATCAGACCGGCCTATGCTCCCCCAACTGACCACGCTTCTCCTGGATACCCTTATCCTTTCGCTTGTGAGTCATTCGGATTTGCAGACGTTCTCTCTTGGAACTCTTGCCAATTATGGAGACGCCAACGTACAACGGAGGATTCATGGCGTGAAGCTTCGGCCGCAGTCTTTTCTGGATTTGATGACGGAGTTCGCTTATGCGGCTTGGCACTTGTCCAAGGGGCATAGCGTGACGGCCTTTGAGCGTGATGGACTTGCCGATTTGCGTGCCGATAGCCCCGAATTCCCTCTCCCTTTCATTGCAGACTGCAAGCGGATAAGGCCGGACACTTCCTCAAAGCGATTTCATAAGATCATCGGCAAGGCAAATAAGCAGATAAAGGCACACGGTACGCCTTGCTATGGCATCGTTTTAATAGATGTTGCCAGTCAGATCACAGAGCCGCCGAGACCACCTGTTATAGAACTCCCGTCCGACATGGGGCAGCCGTGGCCCATTCCAACAGCGATAGAAGGTATTAGTTGTGAAGTTGCACGGCAGCTCGTATCTGACAATTCATCCGTCAGTGGAGCAATTCTCATTTGGGACGAACACCTTATCCACGGAAGCAGCGTATTGTATATGCCAAGCAGTAATGTCATTTGGAGGCCCGGTGTCAATCCAAATCTCCGAATTGCGGTGGTGACTTTACTTCGCCGAAGTCTCGTAGTACGCCATAAGCAGCCAATAGTACCATTACCCGACAATGACGCAAAGTTTGCCATAACACAGACAGCGGCATTCCGAATCTTTGGCGGCATCTGACAAGACGGGTAAAGGGGTCGGGAGTCTTTGTTTTTCACCGGAGGAGGCAAGACCGTGAACGCGAATGTGCAACTGGATCGGGTTTTGCTGGCGGCGTTTTGCCGCAGGTGGCGGATACGGGAGTTGTGCCTCTTCGGCTCCGCGCTGAGGGACGATTTCGGCCCGGAAAGCGACCTGGATTTTTTGGTCAGTTTCGAGCCGCGGGCCGGCTGGGACCTCTGGGATCTGGCGACGATGCGGGAAGACCTGATGTCCGTCGTCGGCCGCAACGTGGACGTCGTCGTCAAGGAAGCCTTGCGGAATCCCTACCGCCGCAAGGAAATACTCGCGCATCGGGAGGTGATTCATGCCGTGCAACATTCTCATGCTGAAGCATAACCTACGGCTGAAACATAACGCGGCTCGACTCCCCATAACGCCGCGTGGACGCGGCGGCTAAACGGTTCCCCCGAATCCCCGAATCCCCGAACCCCGAGTCCCCAACCCTCCATCCCCGCCGCTTCCCCGCCCGCTACTCTTTTTGGCGGAAAACCGCTATAATCCAAGGCGCTATGAATCTGGCGAGAATCCACCGGCTGCTCGAGTTGATCGGTCTGCTTCAGGCCGGAAGGGGATATAACGCCGAGGGACTTGCTCAGGTCTGCGGCGTGAGCCGACGCTCGATCTTCCGCGACCTGGATTTGCTGCGTCAGTCGGGCATGCCGGTGGCCTTCGACGAATCGCGGCAGTGCTACCGTATACCCGGCGCGTGCCTGTTGCCGCCGACCAACTTCACCCCGGAAGAGGCGTTGGCGTTGCTGGTGCTGTGCCATGAGTTGGGTCACGGGCTGCCGTTTCTCGGTCCTGCCCGCAGCGCGGCGGTGAAACTCGAAAGCACCCTTCCCGCTCGGCTCCGCGATCAACTCCGCAACGTCATCGCCGCCATCCAAATCCAACCGACGCCGAACAATCCGCTGGAGGGCCGGAAGCCGGTCTACGAACAACTGCTCGAGGCGATCGCCAACCGACGGAACGTCCGCATCCGTTACGGCAGCTTGCAGGAGCAGAAGGAGATATCCACCCGGCTGAGTCCCTACCGGATGTTTTTCAGCCGGCGGAGTTGGTACGTGGTGGGGCGATCGTCGCTCCATCGAGCGAAACGGACCTTCAATCTCGCCCGAATACTGCAAATCGAGCCGTTGGAGGACAAGTTCCAAATCCCGCGTGGTTTTTCGATCGAGCGTTATCTCCGCAACGCCTGGCACATGATTCCCGAACGGGGGCCGGACCGCGAGGTGGTCGTCCGCTTCGACAAGCTGGTGGCCCAAAACGTGGCCGAGGTCAACTGGCACAAGACCCAGCGTTTGGAGTGCCGCGACGACGGCACGCTCGACTTCCACGTGACCGTCTCGGGTCTGAACGAGATATCCTGGTGGATTCTCGGCTACGGCGATCAGGCCGAGGTGCTCCAGCCGCCGGAGCTGCGCAAGCTGGTGGCCGCCCGCGCCCGGCGGATGGTGGAAAAGTACTCGTAGGGGCGACTGGACATACTGCCGCTGATCGGCGAAGATACCTTCCATGCCCTATCAAGATTTCGACGTCGAAGGTCTGGCCCGATACTTGCACCTTGCCCCGCAGCAAGTCGCAAAGTTGGCCGATCGCGGCAAGCTGCCTGGGCGGAAGGTGGGTGGGCAGTGGCGGTTCGCCAAGCCGGATATTCACCATTGGCTGGAACGGCGGATCGGCCTGTCCGACGAGTTGGAGCTGATCGAGGTCGAGGCCGTGCTGCGTCGTTCGGAGCCTCCGGAGCAGCAGTCCGATCCCCGCGTGGCCGAGATGCTGCCGCTGGAGGCAATTGCGGTCCCCTTGCCCTCCCGCACCCGCAATTCGGTCATCGACACGATGGTCGAGTTGGCGGCGGACACGGGCTGGCTGTGGGACGCCAAGGAAATGGCCCGCGCGGTCAAGGCCCGCGAGGACATGCATACCACCGCACTGGAAAACGGCGTGGCGTTGTTGCACCCCCGCCGTCCGATGCCCAAGATTCTTGCTCAGCCGCTTCTGGCGTTGGGGCTGACCGGCAGCGGCATTCCCTTCGGCGGCGAATCGACCCTCAGCGACGTGTTCTTTCTGATCTGCTCGACGGAGGACCGGGGCCATTTGCGCACGTTGGCCCGGCTCAGCCGGATTCTGACCGCCGCGGGCTTTTTCGACGCCCTGCGCCGAGCGGAAAATGCGGAAGAGGCGCGGCGAGTAATCGTCGAGACGGAGGAAAATCTGTAGACGCGTTCAGTGTAGGGTGGGTCAAGCGAAGCGCCCCCCCCCCCCCGTATTGCCCCGGTTGGTGGGGCGGCGCGTGACATGGCCCCCCCGACTGCCCATGCCGCTCCCCGCCCGGCCCGCGGTTGAGATATTAGTGATCGGCGCTATTCACCGGCCGGCGGTCCGC
>JAUWNG010000128.1 GCA_030612765.1 Planctomycetota bacterium | reverse complement strand
GACGAACACCGTGTAGCGGGCGGGCTTGCCCGCCGTTGCCTCAGCGGCGCTCTTGCGGGCAACCAACGGCGGGCAAGCCCGCCCGCTACACGATTATCCCGCGCTACCCAGCGTTGTAGGCTTTGTCGGAAAAGGCCTGGCGGCCTACTGTCATTCTGAGCGTAGCGAAGAATCTCCGTAAAATTGGGCGAGATCCTTCGCTACGCTCAGGATGACAGGTGGGGTTTTCCGACAAAGCCTAGTGTTGCCGGAACGCAACCGCGTGGCCATTGACCGTCCACCCCTTTCGGGTGTACTATGAACGTGTTGGCGCCGTTGCCGACAGCGATCACTGCAAATCGTATTTTCCCTGGAGGCGTCTTAGGATGACGACCGCATACCGACACGTGGACCTATCCCAAGTCGGCGACGTGACCGTGGTCCGTTTCCGCGACGATAAGATCATCGAAGACATCAACATCCAGGAACTCGGGCAGGAACTGTTCCGGCTCGTGGAATCGGACGGCTGCGAACGGCTGCTGTTGGACTTCTCTTCGGTCGATTTCCTGTCGAGTGCGGCATTGGGCAAGTTGATCACTCTGGACAAGAAGATGAAGGCCCACGGCGGTACACTGAAATTATCGAACATCCGCCCGGAAATATACGAGGTGTTCGCCATCACCAAGCTCAACCGCTTATTCGACATCCGCAAAGACGAGGCCGAGGCCCTGGCGGCCTTCTGAACGCGACACGCCAGCTTCATGTGGCACGCCCGCCCTCGGGTGTGCGGTTGAGGTAGCACGAAGAACAGCACAGCCGAGGGCGGCTGTGCCACGTGATGGGGTTCTCGCCAACTCATGCCCACGTCCGAAGAGAAATGGACCTGGCAATGCGACCAGAAGATTCCCAGCAACGCCACGGCCGGACGGCGGTTGTTGGACGACGTGCTCCGTCGGCTGGAAGGTCTGCATTGGAATCGGAACGATATCTTCGGCGTCCATCTGGCGGTGGACGAGGCGTTGGTCAACGCCATTGCCCACGGCAACGGGTCGGACGCCAGCAAGCACGTGCAATTCTCGTGTCGGATTTCTCCCCGGAAAATCCGGGTGGAGATCACCGACGAGGGTTCCGGTTTCGATCCCAACGCTCTTCCCGACCCGACCACCCCCGATCGACTTGAATGTCCCAGCGGCCGCGGAGTGATGTTGATGCGGGCGTTCATGTCGCGGGTCGAGTTCAAAGAACGCGGCAACCACGTGGTGCTGGAAAAGTCGCGTTCATCGTAAGACGGCGGATAACCGCCGCCCGTAACCGTTCACAGGCCGGTAGGGTATCTGTCATCCTGAGCGCAGCGAAGGATCTCGAATGAAGGTGCGTTGCGGGCGAGATCCTTCGCTGCGCTCAGGATGACTATCGCCCCGTGAACGGTTACCCGCCGCCCTTGCACGCGGGGGTCTTCTCGGTCAAAATGCAGAGCGCCGATGTCCTCCCCCGCAAACACGCCCGATCCCTACGCTCCCTGGCGAATCCCCGACTTCAGGCGGTATGCCTTTAGTTGGTTCTTGATGATGTTTTCGAAACACGTCGAGTTTGCGGCTGTTTCCTTCCATTTCGTGAAGATGTACTCACCGGAAAAAGCGGCCCTGGCGATCGGGATGATGGCGCTGGTGCAGGCGTTGCCGGTCATGCTGCTGGCTATCCCCGGCGGGCAACTCGCCGATCGCTTCGACCGCCGACTGATCTTGCTCTCCACGATTGCAATCACCGTTCTTAGCTCGACCGGCTTGCTGACGGTTATCGTCCTCGAAACGCCGGTGCTGTGGATTTACATCTGCCTGACCGTCGGCGCGATTGGTCGAGCGCTGGGAAGCCCTTCCCGGGCGTCCCTGTTGCCGCAACTCGTGCCGGCGAAAATCTTCTCCAGCGCCATTACCTGGAACAGCACCGCCTTCTACATCGCCACGGTCACCGGACCTGTCGTCGGCGGTCTAATCGTGGCCATGTCCGAAAAACAAGAGCTACTTATCGGCTTATTAGGCCCGGTCGTCGGCAACTTCATGGCGGCGTTTTCGGTAAACGCAGTCCCAGCCTTCACCTTGATCGTCCTTTGCCGACTGGCTGCGATTGCGGCGATCTTCTTGATGCGGCATCGGCAGGTGGGTAGTATCGATCAGCCGGTCTCCTGGGAGAGTGTCGCGGCCGGAGTTCGTTTCGTCTGGCGAACCAAGCTCATCCTGGCGACCATCACCCTCGACTTGTTCGCGGTTCTACTGGGCGGGGCGATTTACCTGCTGCCGATATACGCCAATGACATACTAAAAGTGGGGGCGTCGGGGTTCGGTTTCCTCCGCGCGGCCGACGCCGTCGGCGCGATGTGCATGGCCCTCTGGCTTGTCCATCGCCCGCCCCTGAAACGGGCCGGCGTCACCCTGGTTTGGGCGATCGTCGGGTTCGGAGCGGCGACGATCGTCTTCGGCATATCGAGAAACTTCTGGCTTTCGATGGGAATGATGTTCATCGTCGGCGCGCTGGACAACATCAGCGTGGTGGTGCGACACACGCTGGTGCAGATGCTCACGCCCGACGAAATGCGCGGACGAGTGTCGGCCGTCAACGGCGTATTCATCGTTGCCTCGAACGACATCGGCGGACTGGAATCGGGGCTGGTGGCCTGGTTGTTTACGCCCGTGTTTTCGGTCGTCAGCGGCGGAGTGGGAACGATTCTAGTCGTAATTGGGGCAATTTGCATCTGGCCGCAGATTCTCAAGATCGGTTCGCTCGATTCGATCAAACCCGCCTCGCTGGCCGAACCCGATCGAGAAACATAGCGGCTATCGAACCACGACCGTGCCGGCGAGTTTGTCGTGCCAGGCCTGTTTGCGCTTGTCGAAAGCGATCCAAACAAATCCCAGACACAACGGAAGCATGGAAATGAGGTATGCGAAGTAGCGTCCGATGAACTGGCCGATGGACGGCTTCCCGCCGGTCCGGGCGTCGACGATCCTGGCGGAGAAGAACATTTTGCCCGGAGTGGCCGACCTGTACTTCCAAAAAACGATTACCGCCACGGCCGGAAAGACTAAGGAGATCAGAAAATCCATCGGCCCATGAATTAAGACTTCCGAGTCGAGATAGTTCAGCCCATATATGTATAGCAGAAGAGGCCCGGTGACGACCATGATCAAAACAGTGTCGACCACGGTCGCCCAAAGCCGAATCCAAAAGCCCGCATAGCGAAATCCCGCGGCATTATCCATCTCATTCCTCCCGTTCCAATGGAATCCGCACCGGGGGAGCAGAATCACCAACAACTATACTTCAGATCGTTTCCTGACGCTGCCAACGAGTAGGAAAAGCGTATCGAGCATGTTAAGGCAGGATATCTCGGCAATCTTTGCCGGCTGTGCCGATTCTTCGGACCGCTGAATGCTAAACTCTCCCGCTTGGGCGAGGTGTGCGTCAAGTTCCGCTGAATCCGGTTCCGATGATATTGTTGGATTTGCGGATAGTGATGGGGCATTCAACGGGGGGATAACATGCGAAATCGATTGCCGATGGGCGTTGCGGCGTTGCTGTTGGCGATTATCGCCGCCGGTCCGGCCGCCGCGTTTGAGATAAAACTTAGTCGTCTGGAGGCATTGGCCGCACGGCAAGGCCTGCGCGACATGGTTTGCATTGCGATGGCCGACGGGCGAGTCAGCGTTCAGGAACGGACTGTAATTCTCATGGACGCAAAAAATATCCTCTATCCCGAGGAATACCGGATATTCAAGCGGGCCTTTAGCCGGGTGTCGCCGCCTCCGAAAAAGCGTGTCGCGCGACATCCCGTAAAAATCGCCCGGAAGCAGCCGGTGCCTAACAGCCTGTTGGAAAAGTCGGTTTCCGAGAATTCGGGTGCCACTGCTGGCTTGTCCAGCAGTGCGGGGAAAAACACCCGGGGAAACACTGCTGGACAAGCCAGCAGTGGCACCCTTTTTCAACGGACTGCTAAGCCACGGCCCACGGCAAAGCCGCCGGCGGGACCGTTGTTGGGGCCGTCGTTGGGACCGGTCATTCCCGCCGGCGCGATTCTGCCCGATCGGATGGCGTCGATCGGCCCCGTGCGGTAAAATTACCCGGATGGTACGACGTCTGGCCGAAAGCGCGCTCTTCTTCCGGGAATACATCCGGCATTTCCATACCACCGGGGCGGTTTTGCCCAGCGGGCGGTTCCTGGCGGCGGCGCTGACCCGTTTCGTTCAGGAAAAAGGGGACAGGTCCAATTTGCCGGCACGGCCCGAAGGCGGGCACCGACGCGCAGCGTTGGTCGGCGCACAAATTGGACCTGTCCCCTTTTCCACCGACGGTCCTCGAAAAATCCTCGAGGTCGGTCCCGGCACCGGCGCGGTCACTCACCGGATCGTCCGCGGCATGGGCGCCGAGGACCAACTCGATCTGGTGGAACTAAACGGGACGTTCGTCCGACAACTGGAGCGCCGTTTTCAGACCGAGCCGGCCTTTCAGGCGGTCGCCGACCGGGCGCGGATACACCACTGCCCGATCGAGGAATTGCCGGGCGGCGAGAGCTACGACGTCATCGTCTCCGGCTTGCCGCTGAACAATTTTTCCGCGGCCGACGTGGAACGGATCCTAGCGGTGCTGACCGATCGGTTGGCGCCGGAGGGGATGCTCTCGTTCTTCGAGTACATCGCCGTGCGTCCGGTGCGGGCGCTGCTAAGCGGCCGGGCGGAACGGGCGCGGCTGCGGGCCATCGGCCTGACCATGCGGTCGGTGCTTAAGCACCACGAAATCCGCCGCGACGCGGTGTGGCTGAACGTCCCGCCCGCCTGGGTCCATCACCTGCGGAAATAGATTGCCTCTCAGTAGGCCGAGTTGCAACCCGGCAAGCATTCGTAATCCGCTACCGCCGCCGTCCATCTTGCCGGGTCGCGACCCGGCCTACGGTACTCGGCGTGGTGCGTCGCGAGCACGCTACAACTACCGCGCTACTCCATCCGGCGCCTTCAACGGGCGCGGGCCGAGGGTGACCACCGTGAAGTCGGACGGCGGATGCTCGGATAGATAAGTGTTGATGCTGCCGCTGGTCAGTTCGTCGATCAACCGGCCCACCCGGTCCAACGTCCGGGCGTAGCCGAGGTGATACCAGTCGCGGGCCAACGACGCACTGCGGGCCGTGCTCGACTCGTGCTGCATTATCAGCGCGCTCTTAATGCGGGACTTCAGACGGTCAAGCTCCGATTCCTCGATCCCTTTGGCCAAACGGGTCAGCTCGCCGACGGTAACGTCCAAGGTTTCTTGTGCCCGATCGGCGCCGGTGCCGGCGTAGCAGAACACCGCCCCGCGATGCCAGAGCGTATGATGCGTGGCGTAGACGCTGTAGCAGAGTCCGCGGCGCTCGCGGACCTCTTGAAACAGCCGGGCACTCATTCCGCCGCTGAGTACGCCCACCGCGCCCCACGCCTGAAAGTATTCGCGGTGGCGATAGGGTACGCTCGGATACGCGATGCCGATCTGCGTCTGTTGCGAATCGTGGACGATGTGTTCGTAGCGGACGACGCAGTGCGACTCGTCGAAGCTGTCGTCGCCGCCCGGGGACCAATCGCCCAGCAACTGGCCGACCAGGTCTTTCAACCGCTCCCAATCGACCCGTCCGGCAACGCCGAGGATCGTGCCGTTTGGGCAATAATAGCGGTGGAAGTGGCGGCGGACGTCGTCGATGGTCGTGGCCTCCAATGCCTTGCGGTCGCCATGTGAAGGCTGGCCCCAGGGGTGCGGATAGTGCCGCTTGCGCAGCTCGATCATCACCTTATGCGCCGGCTCATCCTCGACCGCCAAAAGCTCCTGCAGCATGGCCATCCGCCCCGCTTCCAACTGGTCTTCCGGCAGACGCGGGCGGCGCAGCATGTCGGCATAAATCGCCAGCGCCTTGGGCAAGTTCTCGGCCAGCGTGGCGCCGCTGTATCCGGCGTGGGTGCTGGAAACCGACTCGCTCCGCTCGACGCCGAGATTGTCCAGATCGAGGATGAACCGGCGGTTGTCTCGCTCGCCGGCGCCGCGCAGCGCCATTTCGCAAGTGAAGCCGCCCAGCCCGCCGCGATCGGCCGGATCGTGGACGCAGCCGGCCGGCAGCAGAAACGTGAACGCGGCCGATTGCAGCCAGTTCATCGGTTCGGCGACCAGTACCAGTCCGTTCGGATACGTGTGGGAGAAGATTGACTGTGTCACGGGGTATTTGCCGTCTTGACGGTTTTGTAGACGGCCCTGATGGTGTGAAATCCGACTCTCCTGTAAAGGTGGACGGCATCGTTGTTGTCGGCGGTAACTTCGAGAAACACGCGGCGGACGCCGGAGTGCCGAAATCCGGCCAGCGACCGCAACAGTAGATTGGCGCCCAGGCCGCGGCGGCGATGCTCGCCGGCGACGCCCAGGTTCTGGATCGCGCCGAATCCGTGCCGGTCGCGGACCCCTTGCACGGTCCCGCAGTATTCCGGCCGCTCCTGTTTGCCCGCCCGCCGGACGAGTAGCCAAGTGGCCTCGGGCAGAAAACCGGGCTTGCCGGCGATATCCGCCATCAGCCGCCGGCACCCGGCATAATCGGCCAGGCACGGGAAGACGTTGGTGTCCATCTCGTCGCGAAAGCTCAGATACTTCGCCCGTGCGAAACAGTCCAACAGCGATTCCTCCCACGGCAGGAAGAAGAAACCGTCCGGCAGCGGGCTAGGGGTAAGGTCCCGCCCCGCCAGATTGATTTCCATGCGGAACCGTTTGTAATAGACGAGATCCATATCCCCTTACTCTATCGGGGAAAGCGGGGGGGGTCAATTGTCAAACCGACAATCCAGGGCGTGAACGGTTACGGTTCAAGGTCAAAGGTTCAAGGTCAAAGGTTCAAGGTCAAAGGTTCAAGGTCAAAGGTTCAAGGTCAAAGATACTTGAACCTTGAACCTTCATTCGCCCGATTCCAGCTTGACTTACCCGATATTCGACCTATTATTCATTAGTCAGGGCGAGTTAGGTGCGACTGCCTCGTCGCCGGCGCCCTGGCAGGGACACCGCATGAGGCGTCAGACAGATTCCCGCGGTGGAAGCCCGTCGCCGGCCGATGTCTGACAGGCCGATGGCGGGTTTTTTTATGCGCTTTCAGTAATTGCGTCGCCCGGCCGGTCATGGTCCCCTGTTCCGCCGGTTCGACGGCAACCGCACCGGCTGGAACCCCCCGTAATCCGGGTGAAGGCTCTCCATTATACCGGACTATCCACGCCCGACACCGTGTTTTCTCGGGGTACATTGTGCCGGACATCGCCGCCCCCCTTTGCATATTTGCTTTTGTGCCCTTAGGTTCCATCATTTTCGCTTGACAATGCACGTTGTTTGCAGTATACATAGGTACATATTAGTGTCGAGGGTCGCCGCCGATGACGTCGTATGCCCGGGAAAATCTATTGCGTCTGATGGCCGTCGCCGGGCTTTCGCAACGCCAAGTGGTCGAACGAACGGGCCTAAACGCGCGGACGGTTCGGGGAATTATCCGCGGCGGACACAAGCCGCACGCGCGAACACTACACCGCCTCTCCAAGGGACTGGGGGTGAAGGTCGACGAGTTCTTCGTCGATCCCGCCAAACTGCTCTACCGCCGTTTCGACCGCCGCACGAATCCCGTCGTGGCCAAAGTGGTTGAAGAACACCGGGAGTTGTTCCACAATTGGACCGAGGCCGATTTTGACGAGCTTCACGGCCGGGTCGGCGAGGGAGGCGCGTTGACCGTCGAAGGGACATTGGCCGCCGTTCGCCACATGAACTGCAAGCGGGAATTGCACGAGAAGTTCGACGTTCTTTTGGAAAGCAGTTATGCCGAAGTCGCCGCCGGAATACTCGACGTGCTTTACGAGAAAACAGTGGATAGTGGGTAGTGGGTAGTGGATAGTGAACTTGTTCCCACGCTCTGCGTGGGAACACTAGTTTGGTAGGGTGCGTGAAACGCACCACAACAGCCAGTGCATGCTGGAGAGGGGCCGGGAGTGAGGGCAGAATACTCCCCTCGCACTTTGGGAGAGGGGCCGGGGGTGAGGGGCAGAGGATCAAAACAACCTCCCGACACCCCGCCTTCCCTCTCTCGATTTTCCGCCTCCCCCATAAAATACCACCCCCGACGGCTTGTACAACAGTAAAGATCGGTGCTATTCTGTGCTGGGTGCAGCAGGTCCGTTTATGGACGTTCCCGCCGCAGGCGGTTTGAAAGTCCCCTCTCCCTTTGGGAGAGGGTTAGGGTGAGGGCTGATCGACTTATAATCACGGTATTGTTAGAGTTCCTTTAGTTGTCAGGCCCGTTTGACGGGCCTCCTCGTCGAATAAACGCAAAGGGCAGGACGCCCGTCGAACGGGCGTGACAGCGAAAACAAAACCCGAACGCCGTTCCCCCAACCCGGCGTGAACGCCGGGCCTAACACCGCCAACGCGGAAAGGACCGTAAACGGTCCTCGAATGATCGGCCAACGCGTTTTCGTGGCTGAAGAAACTGAATTAGGAATGTGTCCCTGGAATTACCCTGGAATTACCAACTTTGCGATAACGGTGGAAAATGGCTGGCAATGTTCGACGGACAGAAGAAAGACTGCGCAACCATCTCGACAGCCACCAGGCCATGCGGGAGCAAATGTGCCTGGCGCTCTTGCCTCTTCTTGGATCATACACCCGTGAGGAGCCGCGAAGGCCAAAAGGCGGGCCGGACGGTGCCCGAGACATTGAAGCTGTTTTGCAAGGGACGATCCTTGTATGGGGAGCCGTAGGTTTCAGAAATGGTGGCGGCCGAGATGAGAAATCCCGCAAATGGGCTGAGCAAAAATTCAAAGATGATCTCAAAGCAGCACTTCAAGAGAATCCGAGTTTGCCCGGTTTTGTTTTCTTTACAAATGTTGACCTCACACCCAAGCGGCGCGAGAACCTCTATTCGCACGGTCGTGCGAAGGGGGTCAGGGAGGTCGCCATATTCGACTTTGAGAGGATTCGCCACGTACTCGATAGTCCCGAAGGTCTGATTGTGCGTTTGCAGTACCTCGACATTGAGATGTCGAAGGAAGAACAACTTGGCCTAATCCACAAGTTTGGCGAAAAACTCCACAGCGTAGTGTCGTCACGTTTCGATCGCGTCGAGAGCACCCTCGTGCGAATGGAGAGGTTTCTCGATTTCCAGAAACCAATATACCGGATTGACATTTATGCAGAGCATGTGAACCCTGTGTCGAATACCACTATTAAAGATGAGGCAATTCTACTTGAACTAGATGGTTTTCAGAGACCGTTCCCTCCGTTGTTGTTCCTTTGCGTGAATCAGCCTGGACGAGACAGCTATTGCAACTCACGCTATTCAGGTTCAGGTACGAAAACCTACTGGTGGAGTGAGCCTCAGGAAGTTCTGACGGGAGGATTGAACCCGAGTTATGCTCCAAACCTTTTCACGTCGTACAACCGGCTTTATCTCAGTACCGGCGGAGGAAAACCCCTTGCGATAGCAGACCTTTCCTTGGTCTCCCTCAAGGCATACTGCACGAGTGGAATTCGCAATAGTATCCGACGAGTTGTCGTTGATGTTAACGGCTACGAGATGTTCTACTGTGAAGTCGATGACAGTAGACCAGCGGGATCGCTTGCCTGGCCCGAGAAACTCCCCTACGACGCAAAGGCCCACCAATGGACCAGTTTATTGAGGTGGCCACTCGAACGAAATCTACTGTTCCTCCCACTTGAACCTTCCACAAGATTCTCGCCTGGCTCATACGATTCGCGCCTTTCTTGCGGCGTTCGGCACAGGGGATAGACACTTCGGAATAACAAGACATGGTAACATTCTTGGTTGGCTGGAGGGACGAGTATGCTATTCCTCTCCAAGCAGCTATAGCGGTTGAGGAAGAAAAGGAGGAAGAAAAGGAGGAAGAAAAGGTGTCAGGAACCATTATTGACATGATTATTCCTGCGATGGCCTCGGGATAAATTGTTCCAGGAACCATTATTAACATGAGGCCGTCTTTGCAAGGAATCCGGCGGGTGGCACTGACGTAAGAGGTTGAGGTGGAGTGCCACTGGCTTTGCCAGTGCCGTGGTTGTGTTGACGTTCCATCGCGGGTAGAACTCACACCTACTTTCTCAAGCCATCATATTGCTGTATATTCTGGATTATGAGAAAAACCTTTGCTTATCTTCCAAGGTGTAAGGAGTCGACCGGATGAACACGATGAAGTGCCCAAATTGCAGCGCTACTATGTCCCCGTCAGACGATCCGGATGTGACCGTCGATGTCTGCACCGGTTGCGGTGGGCGGTTCTTCGACAAGGGCGAACTGAACGAGTTTGCCACGGGCGTCGCCGGCGACGTCGAAGGGCGGTCGCTGATTTGGACCGACGTGGTTCATACGCTCGAGCATGTCGTCCCGGTCGATAAGCTGCCCCAGAGAGGTTGCCCCCGCTGCGACGGTGAACCGATGAAGAAGGTCGGTCTGGTCACGTTCGTGGGCATCGTTTTCGATTTCTGCCCCAAGTGTGAAGGATTCTTTCTCGACGTCGGCGAAGTCAAGAGCATGAACCGGAAACTGAAGGAGTATTCCGGTGATGGGCTAGGCGACGAATACCGGGACCATCACCAAGGGCTGCTCGTTCGCGGCAACATGTACTTCGGTGGCACGACCGCTCCTCCGTTTGTGTTTCAAAGAGGCATCGCGACCACCACGATCGAGACCAAGGTGTACTTCAACCGCCCACTGGACCTGGGGCTTCATGTCTATCCGGAGCGGTGGCCCGCGAAGTTGGCCAAGGCGTTCGGCCTGTTCGGCAAACAAGACATTGTAACCGGCGACGCGGAGTTCGACGCCGCATTTATCATACAGGGCAACGACGGGGAGAAAGTCAAAAAACTGCTTTCGCCGGAGGTTCGAAAGGCGGCCTTGCGGTTTGTATCGACCGCTCCGCAATTCTTCAGTCACCCGGGACCGCTACAGATATTCGACTACTGCGTCTGCTACACCGAAGGCCCGTATAGTGGCAAGGCCGATATCGACTGGCAATCACCGGCAGCCGCCACAATTATCGACGATCTGGTCAGCATCGCCACTGCAATGAAATGACCAATCACCGCACATTGCGGCTTGCTGACACTGGCGACAGATACCGCACGGAGTGATCGACGTGCTGTATGAGAATACAGTGGATAGTGATTAGTGACTAACCACTGACCACTACCCACTATCCACTATCCACTACTTCCGCCTCGATCACTTGCAGTTCGCCGATCCGTTCGGCGCCGATCGCGCCGGTGACGGAGTAGATCGTCCCGTCCGCGCCGCGAATTGAGCAGGTGTGGTCCAAATCGAGGTCCTCCTCGACGAATATCCGATAGCGGGTAGTGGTGCTGGGAGTTTCATCGTCGGCGTCGATCTTCGTTTCGATCGGCTGAATCCTCGCCCGCACGCCGGTCCGCCAGGTCCGCCAGCTCGATTCGCCGACCGCCTTCAAGACGGAGATCGTGTCGTCCAAGCCGAAGGCGACCGAGACGTTCCGCGTCTCGCAGCGCCAGCGTGCGCCGAGGGTTGCCCGCTTCACCGTCAAGATCGTCCATCGCTGGTCGTCGCCGTCGAGGATCACGTCGCCCAGGCGAGGCGATTCGGGCAGTTCGGCGACGGGCAAGTGCCAGACCAGGTCCACGGCCGTGTACAAGCCGCTGCTGACCACGTACTTGCGGACGTCGCCCCGATTGACGATCGCGGCCTGGCCGGCGGTGATCGCCCTGCGCAGTGCATGGGCGATCACCGTGCCGCCCGCGCCGGGAGTGTTCCCGCGCCGCAGCAGGGTGACCGTTTCCGTGCCGTCGCCGACGGCCGTGAGATCGGCGGATGGGTCAAAGTCGAGTGACATTGTTTTTCAGTTGTCAGTGGCCTTGTCGAACTATCAGTGCGTTAAATCCGTAAAACAAGGAAGAAACGGATTTCACTCACGAATGAAAGGAGTCTCGACATGGCTGGAACACGTAAAGGTACATACAAAATCACAAATTGGAGG
>JAUWNG010000216.1 GCA_030612765.1 Planctomycetota bacterium | reverse complement strand
AACGTTTCAGGTAACGCGTCAACTGCGGTTTCAACTGACGAATTTGCTTGGCATCCATACCCAATCCTCCCATGTGTTCATGAAAGGCGTAGATTCCTCAATTTCCGCAAACGATGCAAGGTCAACTTAGCGTTGTAGTACTAACTCCGTCGTGAAAAACGACATTGAATTCATTTTGATGCAGAGGAAACCCGGAGGCTACAGAAAACCAAGCGTCGCCGCCCGACTGTTGAGCGTGATTTCTTCGGAAAATCACAAAAAATGGTTTCAACAAATATGGACGGGCGTTACCGGAGCCTCCACCAAGCAACATCCCGCTCCGTATCCGTTGGAATTGGCCGAGAGGCTCGTCCGCATGTTCAGTTTCGTCGGCGACACGGTTCTCGATCCGTTCATGGGCGGCGGCACCACCAACGTCGCGGCGGCGAGTCGCGGCAGAAACAGCATCGGCTACGAGATCGACGACCAGTATTTCGACCAGGCGGTTCGCCGCATGGCTGATGCGACGGCTGGTTTTTTCAACAAGGCCAAGGTGGAAACGCATGGTTTTCCATAATTCCAGTGCGTCACGAAAACATCCTTCCCGTCTTGCGCCTAAATGCGTTATATGACAGATTTCTTCTCGCCCAAGTAGTAGCATCTTGTCTCGGTAATCTGGTGAAGTCCTGGCAAGAAAGGGGACCACCGTGAGCGATACTCGAACTGCGCTGTCAAAGGCGGGAATAATTGTTCGGTGTGCGGCGGCACGCGCGTGGTTGGCTTTTTGTTTGTTGTCGTTTCTGTTCGCGTTGGCATTTTTGCTTATCGACGGCGATAATCCACTGCGATCCGACGATCCGTACATCGTCGGTTTTCTCTTCGGCAGCATTGGGGCGTGCCATACTCTGGTTTATTCGGCGGCGGAACTGATAAAGAAAGACGGATACTTCAAGGATGTGATTTGGCTTGTCGCGTGCGGACTGTGGTGTGCGTTGCTTTACCTTACATGGTGGAGTGCATTGGAAGGGCGGGGCATAATACTCCATATCCTGGTTGGGAGTTTGATAGTCGCCGCCGTCGAATGGCCGCTGCTCCGCTTCGGCGTACCGCGCGTGGTCTTTGTCGCAACTTCTATCATTGGCGCAGCGCTGATCGTCCTTTGCCTGTTCGTTATGATTTTTGTATTTAGCCAGCCGAGAAAATCGCCAGGGATTTCTTCGATGCACTACAACCATGAAAACCGGTGCGCTGCGGACGCATCCCGCATTGCTATCCCGGTGGCCAGCCGAGGCGGCGGCCGGCTAAGACGTGGAAGTGGAGGTGCATCACATCCTGGCCCGAGTCGCGGCCGCAGTTGGTCACCACGCGGTAGCCGCCCGTCAATCCAAGTTTGGCGGCGACGGCCCGGATCGCCGTGAACAGATGACCCACGACCGCCTCGTCCTCCGGCTTTACGTCGTCGACCGAGGCGATCTCGCGTTTGGGGATCACGATCAGGTGCGTGGGGGCGGCGGGCTTGATGTCCTCGAACACCAAACAGTGCTCGTCCTCGTAGACGATCTTCGCCGGGATTTCCCCGTCGATGATCCGCTTGAATATCGTTTTTTCGGCCATGATAATCGGTCCTCCCTGGGTGCAGTATAACATCGGCCCTGCTAGAATAGTAGCGGAAGGGCACGTTGCAACGGCGGGAGGATTTTTCATGCAACACTCGCGGAGCGGCGATCGTCCGCTGGACGGCGCGTGCGTGATGGTCACGCGCGCCGAAAATCCCTCGGACCCGTTGGCCCGACAATTGCGCGAACTGGGGGCCGAGGTGGTCCTTCAGCCGGCGATACGGATTTTGCCCCCGGCCGACTGGCGACCCGTCGACAAAGCAATCGCCCGACTGAACGAGTACGATTGGCTGGTTTTTTCCAGCGCCAATGGCGTCCGTTACTTTTTGGACCGTTGCGGGAAAAAGGGGACAGGTCCAATTTGTGCGCAACACCCCGTGGGCCGTTCCGGCAAATTGGACCTGTCCCCTTTTACGCGTGTGGCGGCGATCGGACCGGGGACCGCCGAGGAGTTGGCCCGCTTTGGGCTGCGTGCCGATCTGGTGCCCAGTGAGTTCCGCGCCGAAGCCCTGGCCGATGCGCTGATTGGGGAAAAGGGGACAGGTCCAATTTGTGCGCAGCACCCCGTGGGCCGTTCCGGCAAATTGGACCTGTCCCCTTTTCCCCTTCTGCTGGTTAGGGCCAGCCGCGGCCGGGAGGTGCTGGCCGAGCGGTTGACCGCCGCCGGAGCAACGGTCGATCAGATAGTCGTCTACACCAGCAGCGACGTGGAGAGGCCCGACGCGGAAATTGCGGCGATGCTCGCGGCCGGGCGGATCGATTGGATCACGGTCACCAGTTCCGCCATTGCCCGATCGCTGGCGCGAATGTTCGGCGACGATTTGCGCCGCGCCAAGTTGGCGAGCATCAGCCCGATCACCGGCGGCGTGCTCCGCGAGTTGGGCCATCGGCCGGCGGCGGAAGCGGCCGAGTACACGTTGGCCGGATTGACTGCGGCGATTCTCTCATTTAGCCCCGGGTGAATACACCCGTGGCGTATTGGGCGTGAAAGGAATCTTCAGTTCCACCCCGATGGGCAGCAATTGGGGGTCGAACAACAGGTCGCGATTGGCCTCGAAAATCTCGCCGGCACGCAAGGACGAACCGAGATACCGCTCGGCCAACGCGGTCAACGTGTCGCCGTCGACGATCTTGTGAGTCCGAGCCATTTGATTGATCGGCGTGGGCACCGGAAGCATCATGTCCATCGACCGGCCCCAGCGCGAGTCGGCCGGCCTGTCGGGTCGGGGATATTCTTCGGCCAGCGGAGGAGGCGACTGCCGCAGTTGCGAAGGCGACAACACCGTAAGCGACCGTCCGCCGCCGGCCGATGCCGGGCGGGGATATGGGGAACTCTCCGGTTCGCGCAAGGAATAACGACGATCGGAGGCCGTTTGACGTCGATTCCGGATAAAGACTCCCGACGCCTTTTTCCCGTCGCGGTGTGGGATCAGCAGTTTTTCCGCCGCCACGGGGCCGGGCAACGCCGGCCGAGCACGGTCGCGGCCGAACAGCAGCGCCGCGCACACGCCCGCCAGAAGCACGCAAAACGCCATCGCGGTTTTCACGGCAGGGTCCATCATCATGAATATATATCGGGACCATCAGGCCGTGGTTTTCAAGCGATTCAGCAGGAACCGCGCGGAGTGGAAGAAATAGCGGTCGGCTTCTATCGAGTCTGGCGAAGATACCGCAAGCGCGCGAGCGGCGACCGTGCCGTGCAGCAGGGTTGTATTGGCAGCGCGGGTTATTTCCCTTAGTAAAGCTGTAAGAGACGACTCCTGTTGCCGATGACAACGGTGCAATACGCTACGGTCGGCGTCTGGAAGCGCTTCCTACCAACCTGAGTTTCGGATAAGAAAACAAGAGGGAAATAGCCGGGGGCAAACTGCCCCCGGAGAATTGCGGACGGATGTTGATGTTCCCCGATCCCCCCAACTCCGCTCAATGCAGTCTCATTGACGCAATTTTCC
>JAUWNG010000189.1 GCA_030612765.1 Planctomycetota bacterium | reverse complement strand
CTCGGCCCTCTTCGATCATCAGGGTAATCCTCAAGAATTTCCGCATTGAGCAGAGCGTGCTCCACATCGGAAATCGGGATTCTGTCAGCCTGACGTTCTCGCTCTGCGTGTTCGGAGAATTCATACGCTTCTGCCCGTACTCGATCTTGGATCCAAGCCAGTTCTATGCCATCTTTGCCCTTAGTCATCACCAGGAATCGCCCTGCCCGCAAGCCTTTGTGCGCTTACTCTGGGACAACTATCTAACCTTGCAGCCTTCCTCAACCTTCCCCTTAGTCCAATCAGGACACTTGTGCTGTCGCCTACAGTCATGCTCCCGCTTCTTGGGAAGGCGGATGCAAATCGAATGACCTGCAACGCAAAAACCTTCGTCCGCTCTTCCAGCTCTTTCTCATCCATTACCCTCCTACCAATTCGCAATTCGGATTTCACGATCCACGACTTCTCCATCTCCGGTCATCCGTCTTCAGTATAACCAATCCACAATCATACGATATCGATCACAAATCCCTCAAATCGACGATTGCCATTCGTCTCGTGTGATACCAGACTGCCGCAGAAGCCGAACCAACAGGTCTACGCTAATGTCTCCGCGATGTGGTTGGGAAGAATCAACCGCTGAGCTCCTCGGAGCATGAACACATGTCGACCTCCCGTGTAAGGACCTTCAAAACCCAGCTTCCTCAACCGTTGAATCAGTTCACGGCGTGAAACAGGTGCAAGATGCGCCATCTAGGCTGCTACCTTCTTTGGAAGGTGAATAGCCACCTCTCCTAAAGCCGGTATCGGCAGACCCTTGGCAATGCTAAGCAACACCCAACCCTCGATGGCCTCGGCCAAGTTGCGGCGACATTCTTCGAGCGTCTTACCGCTCGCCCAAACCCCTTGAAGGGCCGGTATCTCTCCGTAGTATGGCTCCTCGTCCTGAATAATCTCATAGGTCGCCTGAGCAAGGGCCGCTTCAATATATTCTGTAATCATAGCTGTTGATCCTCACCTCCATTGTACATTCACAATCGGTTCCTAAACCATACTACTCCTCCAACAACGTTTTCAAGTAAGCTCCATAACTGCTATTGGAAATAGACTTGGCTTTCGCCATTAGAGGGAGGCAAGGTGCTGTAATCTCGTGGAAGGCTCACCGCGTTAGCAAAACGCACATCCAGCTTCATCCATTATCAGAAGACTCGCTAATGAGTTCTCCACTCACCATGTTTCCCTACCCACCACCCACTACCAACTACTCACTGCATGTCCCTACCCCCTACCGCCCTCCGGCCTCGGACGTTCAACAACTTGACATTGCGCCGTGAACCTCGGACTATGAACTTTAGCCATGGACTCTGGACCATGTCCTTTCGAGATTGAACCTCGGACTATCGACCCTGAACTTAGGCCCATGGACATTGGACTACAGGGAAATGGAGGTGTTTTCTCATGAGATCCTTCACCGCGTACATTGAGTGGGACACAGAGACGAAGTTGTATGTGGGAATTGTCCCTGGTATTCCAGGGGCCCATACCCAAGGGGCGACCCTAGATGAGCTCCAAAGGAACTTGAGGGAGGTCCTGGAGTTGTGTCTGGAGGAGTATGCCGGACCGATTGAAAACCTTCCCCGGTTCATAGGACTGCAGCAGGTCGAGATAGCCGGATGAGCCACTTGCCCATTGTCAACGCCAAGACGATGGAGAAACTACTGCTTTGCTTGGGGTTTGAGCGCGTCCGCCAGAAAGGGAGCCATATCTTCTATCGTCACGCTGATGGAAGGACCACCACGATCCCACACCATCAAGGAAGGGATCTGGCTCGACCCTTGATCCGAGAGATCTTGCGGGAGATCGAGCTTACGCCACAGCAGTTCTGCAAGGAATTGCAGGAACTGTAACTGTTGTACTGCTTATTGGGGGATGGGGATTTGAGCGCGAAAGATGCAAAGAGGTAATGAAATGGAGGGATCTCAATGTGGCAAGGAGAAGTAGTAGGTAGTAAGCAGTAGGTAGTAGGTGGTGAATGGTGAGTGGTAAATGGTGAGTGGTAAATGGTGAATGGTGAATGGTGAATGGTAACTACCCACTACTTACTACCTACTACTCACTGTGTTTCCCAAACGCACATCCAGCTTCATCCATTATCAGAAGAATCGCCACTGAGTTCTCCACTCACTGCATGTCCCTACCCACTACCCACCACCCACTACCCACTCACTCTTCCTCGTCCTCGTAGTGTTCGACCAGCGGCCAGCAGGTGTCGAAATCGAAGTCGGGGCTGTTGTCCAGGTCGTGGCACGAGATGCACTGGCGCTTTCTCGATTCCTCCTTGGTGATGACCACCGCCTTGCGATACTTCTCTTGCAGCTTTTCATCGGTCCCGTCTTCGGCGGCCACGTGTTTCTCTCCGGGGCCGTGGCAGGCTTCACAGCCGGTGTCGATCAAGTGCGGCGTTTTTTTCAGACTTTCGTATCCGCTCCGATAGGGAAAATACTTGGTCGGGTGCCAGCCGATTACGTGGCAACTGATGCACTCGGGATCGTGGTTCCGCGGCGGATCCAGTTCGGCCAGCGTCTTGTAGGCGCGGCCGTGTCCGCTGCGAATCCATACGTCGTACGATTTCTCGTGGCACGACTTGCATTTCTCCGATCCGACGAACCGGCCGTTGGTTTCCGCCAGCGGATGCGGCGCCGGGCGCAGCCCCAACCCGGCGAACCCGATGACCTTCAACTGGTCCTGATAGGCGGCCATCAGCATTTTCATGTCCTCCGAGGCGTGAAAACGCGAATCGAGCGGCACGCGCTGATAGCGCGGCGGACTGCCGTCGTACAACCCCAGCACGATCGCCTCCATCCCCTTGTGGCCGACGGTTATCAATAGCGTCTTGGACCCCTCGATGATCTCCGAGGTCTTCGGCGGCGTCGGCGGTCCGTCGGAAGTCACCACCACGTTGAACTCGGGAAACTCTCGGGCCAAAGCGATCGATTCTTCTTTCGTCGCGTGGGCAAGCAGCACGAGGTAGTCGGCCTTCTGTTTCAACTCGTGTACGATCGCCTTCAGCGCTTCGGCCGGATCGCTCAGTTCGATCTCGTCGTTGTTGATTTCCATTTGATACTTCAGTCCCAAGACGGCGGTCACGCCGATTTTCATGCCTCCCGCCTCGACGACCCGGCTGGCGGGCGTGATCCCGGCGTCGAAGCCGAACAGCCCGACGTTGGCCGAAACGAAGGGGCTTGGCTTGTCGCCAACTCCGGCCGCCACCGAGACCAGCTCGCCGGCCGGCAGCCGAAGGTCGCCCGTGCCGAAGGCGATCACGTCGTAGCCCATCTTCCGCTTGCCTTCGACCGTCGTCTGGAACTTCATTTCGGCCTGACGCCCGAAGCCGCGGGCCATTCCGCCCACGTCCAACACAACCACCGGCCAACCGTCCTTGCGTAGCCCTTCGATGAACGTGTGCCGTCGGCTCATGCCTCCCCTCATCCGGTTCAAGCCCGCGCAGCCGCACGGTTCCAGGTATCCGTCCTCCATGCCGGTAATGACGATCGCCAGCTTCGGCTTGGGCCAATCGACGAAGATCGGGCCGTTTTCCTTGATCGGGTCGAAGGGGACGTCGCCGTTCTCGCCGGTCTGCTGCTTCGGCGTCGTGACAAGCTTGAGCGGTACGACCGGCTCGTCCGTCAACTTGGGCAACGGATCTCCGGCCGGCAGCGCGGGCGGCTGCTGAAACTCGGCGACCGGCAATTCCGGCGCCGCGCTCTGTTCGTCGATTGTCGGTTGCTTCTCGGTCGAAGAAGGGCAACCCGCCGCCGTCGCAAACACGATGGTCAGAACTACGGCCGCGATCGAGCGGAAAAAACTTTGCATATCCATTGCCACATCCTGCGTCGTGAACCGTTCCGTCCTATTTCTCGATGGCCATCCGCACGAGGATTCGCAGCTTGGGCACCTGGGGGTGCGTGGTTTCCAAGATAATCTCGCCGAATTTGCCCAAGTCGGAGCCGAGACAATTTACCGTGGGACTGTCCGGTGGTATGTCGATCAGCAACGACGTCTGAACGACGGCGCCGCGATTGATTTCGCGACGTTCTCCCAGGCTTACCTTCATGGCGCCGGGGAAGACATCGACTGGCTTGAACGAAACCTCCCGGCGATGAGTGCCGCGGACTATCAGCATCAGTCTCCGCTTGGCCCCCTCGCTGCTGGAGACGGCGCCGATGGTCAACACGCCCTTGTCGGCGTCCCAGCCGGGACCGACCACCGCGATCTCGCTGCCGACGATCCCTTCGATCCGCAACTCCATTTTCGGCGCCGACGACAGACTGGTCCGAAACGTCAATTGCTGCCGAAACGGTCCCTGGGGAAGTCCCGGCTTGACCGTAATCGTGGCCAGATAGCCGCTCTTAGCCGTCGGCCACTGCTTCAACTCCTCGGCCGTCAGCGGTCGTAGATCCACGTCGAAGTATTCGGCCGTGGCCTTGTTTGACCACTCGCGGTCCAAAATTCCAAACTGCTCGTCGAGATAGCACAGCAGCCGCGCCTCGGCGGTTGCGGCCTCGCTGGACGACACGCGGCTGAAGACCAACTCGGCGGGATAGACTTGCGTTGCGGCGGATATCTTTCCCGAGACGGTCAGCGTCACCTCCGGCCGGTCCCTGTCGTTGGTCAATATCTTGGCCGTCTGCTGGTAGGGGCCGACCCTTTCGGCGGGCTTCCAGGAAATCGTCACCTTGTCCGAACCGCCCGGCGGAATAACTTTGTCGTCCACGTCGCTCGTTGCGCAGCGGCAGGAGGTTCCGCCCGAGACGAGCTTCAGGGGGCCTTCGCCGGCGTTGGTGAACACGAAATCGTGCTTCCCGCCGGACTTCATGTCGAGCGTGCCGAAGTCGTATTCGGTCTTGTCGATTACCAGCTTGGGCTTCGGTTCGCCGGGCCGGGGCGTTGCGAAAGTATCTTCGCCGCCTACGTTGATATCCGGCGTCCACCACGTTTTTTCGGTCCGCAGCGCGGCCACCCCAATACCCAGACCAATGCCCAGAATAACAACCAACATGAGGCCGAAAAACATTTTCATCGTGAGAACAACCTCCCGCACGTCATCAAAGTGAAATAATATCAGTAGTTTACCGCAATCACACCCCTAACGACAACATCGGATGGACCGGGTGTCATGGGTAAGCGGAGCTTACCCGTGGATCGGAAAACGCGGAAACTCTACACGGGTAAGCTCCGCTTACCCATGGCACCCACCCTTTCGCAACAGAAACTATTTCTCGGACAGATTGTGCTTTAGCCGATCGCGTAATGCGGCGGGCAGCTTTTTGTCGGCGTGGGGGGTGGCTTCGTCCAGCCGAAGGGCGGTCTCGGCCTCGCGGCGATACGCCTCCCGGTCGCCGGTCGTTCTATATGCTTCGGCCAGTTTCGCCCGGTTCAACGCGCTGTTTGGATATAAATCGACCGTCCGGCGATATGCTTCCACGGCCCGCGATACGGCGCCGGCGGCGATTCCGTTGCCCGAGCGGTCGGTAATCGACGCGGCTTGTGAGTACCAGTCGCCAATGGCCGACCAGGATTGCGCGGAATGGGGGGCCAGCCGGGTGAGGTTGGCGGCTGCCCGCTCGAAGCGTTGATAGGCATCGTTGGTGGGCGAGCGCCGCCAATTGTCAAACTCGACTGCCGCCAGCCGCCGCCACGGCTCGGTCGCCCAGGGGTCGGTGGCCGCGGCCGCTTCGAGATGTTTAACTACCCTAGCCGGATCGCGTTCGGACAAACGCAATTGTGCCTGACATCCCAACACGGGCGAGTAGGCCGTGGAGTAACAGGCCACGGCCAGAGCGATTGCCCCGCTGAGCGCCGCCCAGGCCCAAACCGTGCGCAACAATCGCGGCTGTTGGCCCGTCAGCCCCAACGCCATCAACAACCAGAACGAACCGGCCACGCCCGGCATTCCGATCCCTCCGGCCGTGAGCAGATTCAGCAGCAGCACGGCGACGGCCAAGGCCGGCAACAACCGCGGCAGCCGGCCTTCGCGGATCCAGCCGAGCAACGGCAACACGGCGATGCAGGCCAGCGGTAATCCCAGCAACACGGCCGTCGCGCTCGGCGGCGCGGCGCTGAGCATCCCCAGCGGCATCGACAGCAGAAATCCGCCCGCTCCTCCGGCAAGGACGAACGGCCAAGCGTCTGCATCGGGGGGACGGGGTTCGGGGTTCGGGGGTCGGGGGTCGGGGGATTTGGGCGGTGCTTG
>JAUWNG010000033.1 GCA_030612765.1 Planctomycetota bacterium | reverse complement strand
TGACCGCATGATTGGCTTGGTTCGCGGTTTGCGGGATGGAATCTGCGGCCTTCGGCGGGCCGGCTTCGGGCTGCTGTTTCCGCCGCGGTGCGTCCATTGCGATGCCGATCTTTTCGATGCCCTCTCGGGGCCGTGCCTTTGCGCGGAGTGCTTGGCCCGGTGTGGGCCGGAGCAGTGGTACGGTTGCCCGCGTTGCGGGGCGCTGGTTTCGGACGAACATTATTCATCCGACGATTGCCCTGGTTGCAGCAGAACTCAACTGTGGTTTGATACGGTTGTCGCTTTAGGCGGTTACCATGCCGGTCTGCGCGACGCCGTCCTGCGTATGAAACGTCCGTCGCACGACCCGCTTTCGCTGGCCCTGGGCCGACTTCTGTGGAAAAGGCGCCGCGATCGTCTGTCCGAGATTAGAGCCGACGTAATCGTACCCGTCCCCATGTATTGGAGACGACGGCTCAGCCGGGGAAAAAACAACCCCGAGACGTTGGCCGCTTGCCTGGCGAAATCGCTGGGGGTTCCCGTGCGGCGAGGCGTATTGGTCCGGCAACTCAACACGAAGCCCCAGTCCGGCCTAAGTCCGGCAAGTCGCTTTCGGAACGTGCATGGGGCTTTTCGGGTCCGTCGGCCCGACGGCATCCGCGATGCTCGAATCTTGTTGGTCGACGACGTGTTGACCACCGGCGCGACGTGCAGCGAGGCCGCCAAAACGCTCAAGCAGGCCGGAGCGGCGATGGTCGCGGTGGCCGTCGTCGCACGCGCGTAATCGGGGACGGGGGTCGGGGGCGGGGGTCGGGGGTCGGGATTCAGGAAACCGTTTAGCCGCCGCGTCCACGCGGCGCAATGCGGGGTGCCCAAGTCCTAAACCCTAAACCCCAAGTCAACAGACGAGGCGGAATGGGCTACTTGGGGTGATGGCCGGCTCTTAGTGTGGCTTCCGTCGGTTCGTTTCTTAACTGGCCGGTCTTATCTTACCAGTTTTATCAGCCGCACTAGCGAAAATTGGCTGCTGCGACTAAACTCTGATGTTCGCGCTCGACTTTTCCGATTAGGGAGATTGTGTAGCCGCGCGCTTAATTATTGATCAGAATACAAGGAGCCGTACTGTGCCCCGTTTCCGGACCTTCGCTTGTTGTTGGATTGGATGTGTGTTGCTGTGTGTGGGCGTGGGCGGGCTGTTTGCCGAGGAAATCCGCTCCAGCGAGAGGCTGCTGCCCAATACCACGCAGGGTTTTTTCGCCATCTCCAGCGTCGAAAAGTTGGACGAACACTGGAATAAGACCCAACTCGGCCATTTGATGGCCGATCCGGTGATGGAGCCGTTCACCAAGGACGTGCGGCGTCAGTTCGAGGATCGATGGTCGGGCGTTCACGAGCGGTTGGGGCTTACGCTGAAAGACATGGCGGGGGTACCGGGCGGGGACGTGGGGATCGGCCTGATTGCCCCAGAGTCGGGAAAAGCCGCCCTGGCTATCGTCATGGACGTCACCGGAAAGCTCACGGAGGCAAATGAACTGCTCGAAAGAGTCACGAGGACTCAATTGAAGCGAGGGGCCAAGCGGAGCGAGTTGAAGATCGAGGGCTGCCCGGACGTGGTGATCCAGTTCGACCTGCCCGAGCCGGAGGAGGAAAAAGAGGCGAAAAAGAGCAACTTGCGTGACAGCGCGGACAAACCGTCGGCCGAGGAAGATTCAGACGAGGCCGATTTAGACGGGGACGTAAGCGAAGCTCCAGCGCCGGTCGAGTCGGCTGGCGGCCCGTTGAAAAAGGACGCCACTGCTGGCTTGCCCAGCAGTGTGGGGAGAAACACCGGGGAAAACACTGCTGGACAAGCCAGCAGTGGCACCCAAACTCCCGAAATCCGACTTTTTCAACAGGCTGCTGGCGATGGACTGGAAAACGACAAGGCCGGCGACGACGATTCGGCCGAAACCACCAGCGAAATACTGACCGAAGACGCGGCCGCGGACGAGCCGGCGGCGGTCGAGAAGAGCGACACGAAGGAAGCCGACGCCGGTCTCGTCGTGGAAAAATCCTCGGCCCGGCAGGCGTTCTACTGTTTGACGGGCAACCTGCTGGTGGTGGCCGACGATCTGGAGGTTCTAAAGGGTATTTTGGGCCGGAAGACGGGAGATGTCGACGACAGTCTGGCCGATCTGAAGCCGTTCCAAATCGTGATGGAGCGCTGTGCGATGGACTACGGCGAGACCGCGCCGCAGATGCGTTGGTTTCTCAGTCCGTTGGGATACGCCGAGGCCGCCCGCGCCGCCACGCCTGCAGACCGCCGCCGCAAGGGAAAGACCATCCTCGAGGTAATGCGGAACCAGGGCGTCGGGGCCATTCAAGGGCTGGGTGGATTGGCCGACTTCTCCTCCGAGGGATATGAGTTGATCCACCGCACGGTGGTTTACGCGCCCAAGCCGTACGAGAAGTCGATGAAGATGTTGGTCTTGCCCAACCGGAGCGAATTCACGCCCCAGGACTGGGTGCCGCGCGACATCGCCACGTACACCACCTTGTACTTCGACATCCTCAACGCCTTCGACAACTTCGGGCCGTTGTTCAACGAGTTCATCGCTCCGGGCGCGAAGGGGGCTTGGGAAGAGGCGAAGGAGAGTCTCAAGCTGGGCCCCCACGGGCCGCAAGTCGATCTGCGCGAAGACCTGATTGTTCACCTCGGCCAGCGGGTGAGCATGTTGACCGACTACCAGTTGCCGATCACCACCACCAGCGAGCGGCTGCTGTTCGCCATCGAAGTAACCGACGCCGAGGCGGTGGCGAAGGCCCTCGGAAAACTGCTGAAGGACGACCCCACGGTCAAACGGCGCGAGAAGGCCGGACACGTTATTTGGGAGATCGTCGGCGAAGAGGTGCAGACGCCGAAAATGGAATTTGAGTTCGGCGGCGTGCCTCCCGTCGCGCCCGCCCATCCGCCGAAGAAGAAGGACGATCCCTGGGAAGACGAGGAGGAAGAAGAGCGGAAACCCTTGCTTCCCCACGCCGCCGTAACCGTCTGCAAGGGGCACCTGTTCATCGCCTCGCACATCGACTTTCTCCTGAAGGTGATCGCTCCGGAGAAAGAGCCGAGCTTGCTCAGGGACGACGTCGATTATCAATTGGTCACGGCGGAGATCGAAAAGTTCGAGCCGAAAGAGAAGTGTTTCCGCTTCTTCTCGCGGACCGACGAGGAGTATCGCCCGACCTATGAGCTGATTCGCCAGAACAAGATGCCCCAGGGCGAGACCATGCTGGCCCGAATGTTGAACGTCCTGTTCGGCGAGGGAAAGAAGGGGATGCCCCGGGCGCAGAAGATCGACGGCAGCCAACTGCCCGAGTATCAGGTCGTCCGCCGCTATCTCGGACCGGCCGGAATGCAGATATCCAGCGAAAAGGACGGCTGGTTTCTCAAAGGGTTTACGTTGAGCAAAGAGGCGGAGTGAGGGAGGGAGGAAGGATGAGGGATGAAGGATGAAGGATGAGGGAGGGTCACAATCGTTTTTTTGCCGTCTTGATAGCGGCAATAGTCATTCGCAATAGTTCGTCGGCCTCTTGACGCAAATCAGCCATTTTGGATTCGGATACGATTGATGATTCAACGAGTAACTCCAACCAAAGAAGCGTCTCATCCAACTCTTGAGCGATAATGCCCAATTTGGCAATGAGTTCCGCGTCTGATCGCGCGCGAGATGCCTCCCGATAATTGGCGGCAACGCTGGTTCCGGCACGAAGGGCCTGTTTTTCCTAATACTTGTGCCTCCGTTGATTTTGGAAGCCGACAATACATGCGGATAATTCGCAGCGCGAACGCTTTTGTTCTATCGCGCAATTCATAATCTTTCATTCCGCAATTTCCCCCCTCATCCTTCATCCTTCCTCCTTCATCCTTCCTCCCTCCTCCTTTTCTGCTGATAGATCGCCTCGATCAGACTCTGCACGTCCTTGAACTTTTTCTTCGAGCCGAGGGCCGCATCGAGCAGCCGCCTGGCGTCGCTCTCCGAATGGCCCAGGCCGCGGAGCAACTGGAAGGTTTCGGAGATCACGTCCGGTTCGACTTCCGCCTCGCGCTGCTGCCGTCGATCGACCATCAGGGCGAACTTGGGTACCTTGCGCCGCAGCTTGGCGATGATCCGCTCGGACATCGCCGGGCCGATCCCCGGCAGGCTGGAGAGCGTCTTGGCGTCTTTCTCCTCGATGGCCGTGGCCACCTCCTTAACCGGCCGGACCATTGCGCGGAGCGCCTTTTTCACGCCCACTCCGTCGACCTCGCAGAACAACTCGAAAAACTCCCGTTCCGCTTCGCTGAGGAAACCGATCAGCCGGGGCGTCATGCGGCCCTGCATCGGGTTGCCCTCGAGGTACTCGATCGTGTGCAGGCTGATCGTCTGGTTCAGTTCCCCTTGCAACTGCCGCCGGGTGAACTCGGGAATTAGAACCTCGTGCTCGAAGGCGTCGATCCCGAGCGTCAAGGTGTTGTCGCGCAGCGAGGCCAGTTGGCCGGTGATTTTTGTTATCACGGAAGTATGCTTATGGGAGGAATGAAAACGTCGAACAAGTCGGATACCCGTCTTTAGCGAAGAATATCCGCCTCAATGCCGTACGGTATCCCGCTGGGATCGCCTGGGTTGACCTGAAACCGGCCCGCCACGCCGATCAGATGAGTAGTGTAGTTGGTCTCCATGTCGCCGCCTAGTATTACCCGAATCATCTCGGTGGGTTTCGGGGTGGGCGTACAGAACGGACAATTGCCGGTCGACGGACAAAGGATGAACTCCTTGATGTGCGTCTGTTGACGACGCGACTGCATGTAGCCTTGAACGAAGACCTTTTTGTCCTGCATGTCCAGCGCCGTCCGCGGTATCGGTTGGGCCGGATGCGCCGGATCGGGCTGGAGCGTTTCGTATTTGATGTGCTGATAGCCGAAAGGGACTTCGCGAACACCGGTGGACATCAGCCAACCGGCGCCGGCCAACCACAATACCGCCGAGAGCCATATCCCCAACTTCGCCAGCCATAGGCCGGTCAACACGTCTGGGGCATCGAGTATCCGCCGCCGCGATCGCAAACCCAGCCCAATCCCGGCCAGCGGAATCGCCGCCAGCCACCAACTCAGAGCCGTCAGAATCGACAGCCCGCCAATCACAACGCTGACTACTGCCAGCGGGTCGACCGCGCGATAACGCGCCGGCGGCGGAGTCGGGCTAATCGAACTGGTTTCCTGGAACAGCGGCATTTTTTGATTTCTCCCGGCGTAGACGCCGGGGCTAAACAACTTTACGGCGTTGTTATCAGCGATTTCGACACGTCGGTGCGGTATGCCGCCAGAGCGGGCAAGTAACCGACCGCCGCCGCCAACGCAATCAGGCCGGGGATCAGTATCAACTCGACCCGCTGGAACTGCAACAATCCGACGGCCACGCCAGTCCACTCGGCAATCAACGACGAGCAGGCCCAGATCGCGCCGTGTCCGAGCAGCAGACCGAGCGCCCCGCCCATCAGGGCCAGCAGGATCGACTCCATCATAATAACGAGCATCACGGTCGTCCGACTGGCGCCAAGGGCGCGCATGACGGCGATTTCGTGCCGCCGGTCGCTCATCGAGTTGTAGATGCTGACCATGATCCCGATGCCCGCTACGACGGTGGTCAGCACCGCCATTCCCAACAGAATCCATTGCAGTTTTCCCACCACGCTCTCGAACAGGTCGGCGATCACCCGCGCGGGAACCACCGCCTGCGCCACCTTGCCCCTATTGATCGCTCGGGCAACCACGTCGGTCTGCCCCGGAGGATACTGCTGAATGCAGACCAACGCGGCGGTGATTTCCTTGATCTGGTCGGAGTGCTCGTGGTGAGCGTCCCCTTCGTGATGTCCGCTTTCGTCACCTGAGATCAGCGATTCGGCGTGGTGGATGTCGTGGAAGCCGTACATATTCACGAACACGGCGCGGTCGACCGGCGTGCCGGTGGGTGCGAGGATGCCGACCACCGTGAAATCCTGTTTGTGGGTGCGGCCGCCGATGCCCGAGCCGTGGACGGCCTGGAACGTCTCGCCGACCCGCAATTTGGTCCGTGCGGCGGCGGTGGCTCCCAAGACGCCGTCGAAATGGTTCTCCACCTTGAAGTTCTCGCCTTGGGCAAACTGGTATGATTTGTCGCCGCGGTATTTCAACTCGCCGAACATCTCGGGCACGGTGCCCACCACGCGGAAGCCCTGGTAGTTGTGCCCCATGCAGACCGGGACGGCGGTTTCCACGACGGAGGCGAATTTTCCGATGGTCAACTCCTCGAAGAAATCGTAGGGGATGTTGCCCACCGGCTGGCTGAGGTAGAAGACGGTGTTCAGCACGAGTTGTTCCCGGCCTCCCTTGGCCCCGACGATCAAGTCGTATCCCTCGCCGCCGCGGTGGAACGACTGGTAGACCACGCCGTAAACGACCAACACGGCCACCACCAGCGCCACGCCCAGGCCCATCGACACCACCGTCAGCGCCGAGACCAAAAAACGTTGTTGAATACTTCGCCAGGCAACCTTCCAGAGACTCATTGTTAATCAGAGGTCAGAGGTCAGAGGTCAGAGGTCAGAGGTCAGAGGTCAGCCGCTTGCGGTTTCGCGGCTATCAATTGCTTTCATCCTTTTGCACGTAGCCCACGACCGAGCGGTTGATCTCTTCCAAATGATCGACCCGCGGGAACTGCTTGGCCACCTCGTCGGAGTGCGTCACCAACACCAGGGCGACGTTTTCCTCCCGACAAGTTTCATGGATCAGATCGAGTATCTGTTGCTGGTGGCCGGCATCGACGTTCGCCGTCGGCTCGTCGGCCAGCAGCAGTTGGGGCTTGTTGGCCAGTGCCCGGGCAACGGCCACCCGCTGCTTCTCGCCCACCGAAAGCTGCGCGGGCCGATGCGTCATGCGGTGGCTCATGCCGACCCGATCCAGCAGGTGCTTGGCCCTGTCCCGATCCGGCCGACCGTGGGCGAAACGCATCGAAAGCAGCACGTTCTCCAACGCCGTGAAGCTGGCCAGAAGATTGAACGTCTGGAAGACGTAGCCGATCCGATCCGCCCGAAAGCGGTCGCACTCGGCCTCGGGCATCAGGGTGATGTCCCAGTCGTCGATCCGCACCTTACCCGAGTCGGGCCGTCCGATCCCGGCGATCACGTGCAACAGGGTTGTCTTTCCGCAACCGCTCCGCCCGACCAACACCATCTGCTCGCCGGCGGCCACGCGGAACTCCGGAATATCCAGCACCGGCAACACGCTGCCGTCCGGCTGGGTGAAGGTTTTTACTAAGTCTTTCAGGAACAGCATTGGTATGAATTATTCTTCTGGTTCCCACGGAGGACCATAGGAACGAGGAAACAATCAATATTCTCCCTAAGTATACAATCCAACTTCTACACTACGTGGCCGCTTGAAAATTGGTTCGGAAAGTCGAAGAAACCGAAATCACCCCACACAAACATCCGGCATAGCCCCACCCCGTCGGGTTATTTCCGCTGCGTCATCTGCCGCTGGATGTCGCGTGTGGCCTGGGCCTTCTTCATTACCTCCCGCTTGTCGTGACGCTGCTTTCCGCGGCAGATGCCCAAGACGACCTTGGCCAGGCCACGCTTGAAGTGCATCTGCAACGGGACCAGCGTCAGACCCTTCTCGTGGGCACGCTGGGCAAACCGCTTCAACTCGCGGCGGTGCAGGAGCAGCTTGCGCGGGCGGCGGGGGTTGTGGTTGAGCCGGTTCGCCTCGACGTATTCGGCAATGTCGCAGCCGATCAGCCAGACATCGCCGTCGCGGACCCGCGCATAGGACTCCTCCAACGATACCCGCCCATTGCGCAGACTCTTCACTTCGCTGCCGACCAGCATGATGCCGCATTCGAGCGTATCGAAGACGGTGTAGTTGTGCCGGGCCTTGCGGTTGTGGGTAATCACCCGCTCGTTCGGATTGGCCGCCGCGGCGGCCTTTTTCTTCTTTGACGGTTTACTCGTGAGCGTGCTCCTCGCTTCAAGCCACAACCAAACCCGGCGAGGACGCCGGGGCTAAACTACAACAAACTGCTGGTTCCCACGGAAAATATACCCCTCTTTTACACTATCCCCCCCGCAAACTCAAGTTGCACCAGTCCCCAGTCCCCAATCCCATCTCGGGGGCGGTTGAATTGTCGTACGAACCGGCCGATAATCGCATACCATGTCAACTTCGCCCCCCCAAACCCTCCCTCGCTGGCTGAAGCGGAACGTGCCGAAAGGGAACGCCGGGCACTTTACGGCCAAACTGATCGGACAGCTCGGCTTGCAGACCGTCTGCGAGGAGGCGAAATGTCCGAACCGGATGGAATGTTACTCGCGGAAGACGGCCACGTTCATGATCTTGGGCGATGTTTGCACCCGTGGCTGTCGGTTTTGCGGCGTGAAGAAGGGCAAGCCGCAACCGCCCGACGTGGACGAGCCGCGCCGGGTGGCCGAGGCCGTCAGCCGGCTCGGGCTGAAGCACGTCGTCATCACCTGCGTTACCCGCGACGACCTGCCCGACGGCGGCGCGGAGTATTTTGCCCGGACCATCGCGGAGATACGAGAAAAAACAGGGGGTTGTGTTTCGGATTCCGAGGGGTGGCCGCTTCAGCGGCCACTTGGAACGCCGACGATCGAAGTGCTCCCCTCGGATTTCGCCGGCAACGCGGCCGCGGTCGATCGGCTGATTGAAGCAGCCCCGGAAGTCTATAACTACAACACGGAAACCGTCCCACGATTGTTTCCCGCGGTGCGCGGCCGCTGGCGCGATGGTTTCCCCGACTATCGCTGGACGCTGGAGATATTTCGCCGCATCCGCCGTGCCGCCCCGTCAATTGCGCTAAAGACCGGCATGATGCTCGGCCTGGGCGAAACGACCGACGAATTGCTCGACACCTGGACCGATTTGCTCGAGGCCGGTTGCCGGATGTTGACGCTCGGCCAATACCTTCGTCCGTCGCTCGCTCAGATGCCGGTGGTCCGCTACGTGCCGCCGGAGGAGTTCGAGCGGCTCGGCGAAATGGCCCGGCGAATGGGTTTCGAGCAGGTGGCCAGCGGCCCGCTGGTGCGCTCGAGCTATCACGCGCGGGAAATGCTGAACGCCGAGTAATCGGAGCAACTTGCGACATGCCGGAACTGCCCGAGGTTGAAACCATGTGCCGCGGCATTGCGGCGGCGGTCGGTTGCCGCATCCGCGACCTGCGGCGACCGAAGTCTCGGCTCAAATCCATTCTGATCTCGCCGAGGATCAACCATTTTCGCCGCCGCGTCGCGGGCCGACGCATCGCGGCCGTCCGACGGGTCGGAAAACGGGTGGTGCTGGAGTTGGAACCCGCTCGCGCCGGCAGCCCTCACCCTAGCCCTCTCCCAAAAGGAGAGGGGACCAAATGCACCGGCAGCCCTCACCCCAACAGCCCGTTGAAAAAGTCGATTTTCGAGAGTTCGGGTGCCACTGCTGGCTTGTCCAGCAGTGTTTTCCCGAGTGTTTCTCCCCGCACTGCTGGGCAAGCCAGCAGTGGCACCCTTTTTCGACGGACCGCTGACCCTCTCCCAAAGGGAGAGGGGACCAAATGCGCCGGCAACGATTTGATCGTCCTCGAGCCGCGCATGACCGGACTGGTCTTGCTCGCCAATCCACCGGACGAGGAGCATCTGCGGCTGGTATTTTCACTCGAAGGGGGGAACGTCGAAAACGTTCTCTTCTGGGACCAACGCGGCTTGGGCGTGGCCCGGCTCCTCTCGCACAAGGAATTCCTCCAACACTATGGCCCCAACCGCTTGGGACCGGACGCCATGTCAATCTCGCCGGACACCCTGCGCGAACGGTTGGGCGGCGGCCGTCGGGCGATCAAAGTTGCGCTGCTGGACCAACGCGCGTTGGCCGGCGTGGGTAATCTTTACGCCTCGGAGATATTGCACCGCGCCGGCATCCACCCCGCCGCGCCCTGCCGCCGGCTCAGCGCGGCCGACTGGTCGAGGCTGCACGCGGCCATGCGTGCCGTTCTGCGGGCGGCCATCCGCCACCAAGGCTCGACGCTCCGCGACGGCACGTACCGGATTGCCCGAGACGACCCCGGCGGCTATCAACGCTATCACCGCGTTTACCAAAGGAAGGGCGAGCCGTGCCTTCAATGCGGCGAGGCCCGGATCGAGCGGATCGTTCAGGTGCAGCGATCGACGTTCTTCTGCCCGGTTTGCCAACGTGCTTGTGGTTCCCGCCGGCGGAGGTAAACTGGTGGCTGTGTTGCGTTCCGGTTCGTCGCGATGTACCCCATAAAGCCGCGCCCGGTGGTCGCGCCGACGAAACGGTCACTTGGCGATTTCCAAATAGGCGCGACCACCGGTCGCGGCTTTATGAAAGAAAGAAATACATGCGTAAATGCAAGATTCTCGGTTCCGGCGTTGTCGTCTCGATTGGGACAATTGTGGTTGTCCTGACGTTTGCCTCCGCCGCTGTTGCCCAGGGCCGGCTGGGGCCTATCCTCCGCAGTGCCAGGGATAAACAAGGGGACGCCGAAGAGAGTACGCCGGCGGCCGAATCGTACGCCAAGGGAGTTGCGGCCCTCGAAAAGGCCAATGTGGACGAAGCCGTCAAATGGTTGAGCCGGGCGATCAAGCTCGATCCGAAGTACGCGCCGGCATATTGCGACCGGGGGTTGGCCCTGGTGATGAAGGGGGAAGCGGACAAGGCCATCGCCGACCTGACGACCGCGATCCGGCTCGCGCCCGACGGCGCCCGATCTTACTTCAACCGCGGCTTCGCCTATTTCCACAAGGACCAGTACGAGAAGGCGGTGGCCGACTACACCGACGCCATCCGCTTGCACCCCAGCTACGCCGACGCGTACCGCGATCGAGGCTTCGTGCGTACGCTGTTGGGCGATATGGACCGCGCCTTGGACGACTTGAACTTCGCCGTCCGTTTGGCGCCGGACGATGCAGCCGCTTACATCAGCCGTGGCAAGGCGTACTTCGAGTTGGGCGAGTGGGACCGCGCCATCGCCGATTTCGGTCGGGCCGTCAAGCTGGCCCCTCGGGACGCCGACGCCTGGTGCGAACGCGGCAACGCCCTGGCAATGAGAGGCGACTACGACGGCGCGCTGGCCGACCTGGAACGGGCGGTGACGCTCGCCCCCGACGATCCGACCGTTCGCTTCACCCGCGGCTACGCCTATCGGAAGAAGGGCCAGTTGGACAAGGCGGCGGCCGATTTCAACGAGGTGCTGCGCGTCGATCCGGAATTCGGCGAGGCATATCGCGAGCGCGGCTGCGTGCTGGCCGCCAAGGGCAAGCTGGACAAGGCGTTGGCCGATCTCGACAAGGCGATCGAGATATACACGGACGACTACGAGGCCCTCCTCCGCCGCGGCGAAGTCCACGCCTGGAAGGGAAACCTGAAGAGGGCAATCGCCGATTTCGACGAGGCCATCAAGCTCGATGCGGCTTTTGCCGAGGCGTATTTCCATCGCGCCTTGGCCCATCTCGCCGGCAACGACTTGACCGAAGCGGCGGCCGACTACAGAACGCTCGTCCGACTCGATCTACGCAAGTCCGACGAATACAAGAGTTGGGGTCGAAGCGAAGACCAGGAAAAACGCGGCAAAGCGGTCGATCGGCTCGAAAAGACGCTCGAACGGGCGAAGACCGACGCGGAAAAACATTCGCGGCGAGCAGTCGCGCTGCACAAGGCGGGTGAACTGGAAAAGGCCGTCGAGGAGTACGGCAAGGCGCTGGTCCTATATCCGCGCTACACGGAAGTTTATTACAATCGCGGCCTGGCACGCCGCAAGCTGGACGACGTCCCAGGCGCGATCGCCGACTACTCGCGGGCGATCCGCTTGGACCCGGGCTACATTCCCGCTTACGCCAACCGGGGTTTCGCCTACTACAAACTAGGCGAGTTGGACTTGGCAATCGCCGATTTCGACCGGATTCTCGAACTCGATCCGAAAAACGCCGACGCCCGGAAAAGCCGCGAGGTGATTCTCAAGATGCGCGCCGGCAGTCGGGGAAACAAACCGTAGGGCGCGTCCGAGACGCACCATGAACAACTGGATATCGGTGCGTCGCGGACGCACCCTACTTTTTTCCGGGGAGGATGGTTATGAAATCGTCATGGGAGCGTGTGGCGACACTTGTGATGGGCGTTGTCGCGGCGACCGCGATCGGCTGCCCGGCTCATAATCAGACAATACCGGACACCGGCCGAACAGGAACAAGCGAGGGAAAAATGAGCATCGAGAAAGAGCCGTTTGGAAAGACGCCCGAGGGCGCCGAAGTCGATCTCTACACGCTGACCAACGCCAACGGGCTGCGGGTGAAAATCATGACCTACGGGGCCACGATCACCTCGGTCGAGGTGCCCGACCGCGACGGCCGGCTGGCCAACGTGACCCTCTCGCTCGATTCGCTCGACGACTATCTGAAGGGCCATCCCTTTTTCGGCTCGACCGTGGGCCGATACGCAAACCGCATCGCCAAGGGCAAGTTCAGCATCGACGGCAAGGAATATACCCTGGCCGCGAACAACGGACCCAATCATCTCCACGGCGGCGAAAAGGGCTTCGACAAGGTCGTCTGGAAGGCCGAACCGATCGAAGGCGAAGATTCCGTGGGCATCGCGTTTTCCTACGAAAGCCCCGATGGCGAGGAAGGATACCCCGGCAAACTTTCGGTCAAAGTGACTTACAGCCTGACAAACGACAACGAGTTGCGAATGGAATTCGCGGCCACGACGGACAGGCCGACGGTGGTCAATCTGGTCAACCACACATATTGGAACCTGGTCGGCGGTGGCGCGGGCGACGTTCTCGATCATCTGCTGACGCTCAACGCCGATCATTTTCTGCCGATTGACGACGGCCTGATCCCGTTGGGCGAGTGGGAGCCGGTTAAGGACACGCCCATGGACTTCACACAGCCGAAGACCATCGGTTCGCGCATCGAGCAGGTCGAAGAGGGCTACGACCACTGCTATGTGCTGAACAAAACGGAGGGCAAAAAGGGACCGACGTTCGTGGCCAAGATAACCGAGCCGGGCAGCGGCCGGGTAATGGAGATTTTCACCACTCAGCCGGGTGTGCAGTTCTACACCGGCAACTTTCTCGACGGCACGCTCAGCGGCGGAGGAAAGCCCTTCAAACGGCATTATGGTTTCTGCTTGGAGACCCAACATTATCCCGATTCGCCCAACCGGCCGGAGTTTCCCTCGACGTTGCTTGCCCCGGGTGAGGAATATCGACAGACGACCGTCCACAAGTTCAGCGTGGAGTGATTGGGCGCGGCTTGAAACGGCGACGTGACATCCGTTTAGCGACCGCCGGCACGTTCGTTTAGCGACCGCCGGTACGGCGGCCCCGGTCGGCCCTCAAACCGTCGTCTCGACGGCTGCTAACAGCCCGTTGAAAAAGTCGGATTCGGGAGTTTGGGTGCCACTGCTGGCTTGTCCAGCAGTGTTTTTCCGGGAGTTTCTCCCATGCACTGCTGGGCAAGCCAGCAGTGGCACCCTTTTTCAACTGGCTGCTAAACAAGCGGCCGATGCTTGCACCGTGCCGTTCGTTCGTATATGATGCAAGTGGTTTCTTCCCCATTGTATCCCACCAAACTCGATCTTCGAGGATAATGCCATGAATCGTCGCAAATTTCTAGCCGCATCCGCCGCGGCGGGCGTCGGGTTTTCAATTGCCGGAAGGCTGAATGCCGCGCGGCTGGAGACGACCCTGCACAAAGCGTTGATCGGCGTGCCGAACAAAGAGACGTTCGCCGCTTGGAAGGAGGCCGGGTTCGAGGGCATGGAGGCCACGAAATGGCAGGCATTGCCCCGCGAGGCGGCCGCCGCGCGCGAAACGGCCAGATCGTTCGGCATGCGGATCCATTCCGTGTTGTTCGGCTGGGGAAAGCTCAATGGCGGCGAGACGGCGCTGTCGGAATCCGTGACGAAAATGGAAATCGCCCTCCGCGCGGCGCAAGACTACGGTGCGGACACCGTGCTTTTCGTCCCTTGCAGGATCGGCGGCATGCCGATCCCCAGGCCGCGCGATTTTGACATCCGTTTTGACGAAGACTCTGGTCACCTCGAGCAGGTTGTCGCCGGCGACAATTCGAGATACGAAAAATACATCGAGGCCCACAACCACGCCGTTGACGCCTCCCGCGAGGGTGTCAAACGGCTGATACCAACGGCGGAAAAGACGGGCGTGGTCGTCGCCCTGGAAAACGTCTGGAACAATCTCTGGGTAACGCCCTCGCTGTTCACGAACTTCGTCGCCTCGTTCGACAGCCCTTGGGTAAAAGCGTATTTCGATATCGGCAACCATGTGAAATACGCCCCGCCGCAAGATTGGATCCGCGCGCTGGACAAGCTGATCGTCAAGTGCCACGTGAAGGACTTCAAGCTGTCGGCCGACCGCAACAGCGGCAAGTTCTGCAACATCCGCGATGGGAGCGTCGATTGGCCCGCCGTGCGAAAGGCCCTCGAAGAAATAGACTACAACGGCTGGATGACCATCGAGGGCGGCGATCTTTCACCCGAGGAACACGGCAAACGACTCGATTTGATCATCGCGGGCGAATAAAAACCGAAACAAGCTCCTGGTTCCCACGCTCCGCGTGGGAACCCACGTTTTTCGACGCTTTGCGTCGATGGCGGCGACGCGGACAGTGCGTTCCCACGGAGGACCGTGGGAACGAGAACCTCACGATAGTTCCATTTTCTCGGAGAGTACGCCAAATGAAAGCCAAAACGATTTTGCCGTTACTTATTACTTGCTTGATCCATGTCTCCGTAATCAGCGAGTGCGCTGCCGACGCCCCCGCCAAGAAGATCAGGGCGGGCATGATCGGCCTGGACACTTCACACGTCACGGCATTTACGAAGATGTTGAACGATCCAAAGGCCACCGGCGATCTGGCCGACATATCGGTCGTGGCGGCCTATCCCGGCGGCAGCCCGGACCTGCCGGCAAGTTGGGACCGTGTGCCGGGATACACCGATGAACTGCGCGGGATGGGCGTCGAGATCGTCGGTTCCATCGACGAACTGCTCAGACGGGTTGACGTGGTGTTGTTGACGAGCGTCGACGGCCGGCCGCATCTGGCCCAGGCCCGGCCGGTGATCGCCGCCGGCAAGCCGTTGTTCATCGACAAACCGATGGCCGCCTCGCTGGCCGACGCAATGGAAATCTTCCGACTGGCGAAGGAGAAGGGCGTACCCTGTTTCTCGTCCTCGTCGTTGCGGTTCGGCTCGGGGTTTCAGGCGGCCCGCGCCGGCAAGACGTTCGGCAAGGTCCGCGATTGCACGGCCTGGGGCCCGATGCACATCGAGCCACACCACCCGGACCTCTTTTGGTACGGAATCCACGGAGTGGAAATCCTGTTCACGATCATGGGACCGGGGTGCGAAGAGGTCACGCGCGTCGCGCCGGACAAGGTAACGGGCGTATGGAAGGACGGCCGACGAGGCACGTTTGTCGCCAAGAAAGGTTACGGCGCAATGGTGGAAGGCGACAGCGGGAGCGGAGAGGCCGGCAAGTACGAGGGTTACTCGCCGTTGGTCGTCGAGATGGTAAAATTCTTTAAAACCGGCAAACCGCCCGTCAGCGCCGAGGAGACGTTGGAAATCATGGCCTTCATGGAAGCGGCCGACGAGAGCAAGCGCCTCGACGGCGCGCCGGTTAAGATCAAAGACGTCATGCGTCGGGCCGGTGAAAAGAACGCCTTGGGCGGAAAGTAATGCCGCGTCGCAAGTAACCGTTCACAGGGGACTGTCCCAATTTTCGCGGCGTGAGGGACGTTGCCTTGGAAAATCGCTTGACCGCCGCGAAAATGGGACTGTCCCCCTTACGCCGCGGGAAGGGGACAGGTCCATATTTTCGGCCAACCGTTTGCCCGCGAAATACGTTTTTCGGCCGAAAAATGGACCAGTCCCCAGTCCGCCTTCTCTCGTTGGGGCGGCAGTAGAGCTGCCGCCCCAACGAGACCGCTGTTCCCCGATCCCTGATTCCGCCCCATTTAGAAGTTATACGTCACGCCGACAAACGCGCCGTGCAAAACCAGGCTGCTGTAGTGCTGGATGTTGGCGATCTCGGGCGTGTCGACCATGTACTGCGGGAATTGCTCGTCGGCCAATCCCATGCCGGTGACGGCCACCACGCGGTATCCTACCCGGGCGCTCCAGTTCCGCGAGAACTGCCAATCCGCGCCGATGTCGATCTGCGTGAGGAAGGAAATGCAGTTCTTGGTCGAGTGGACCGGGAAGCTGCCGTAGGGGCCGGAGCCGACTCGCCCGTCGTTGGTGTACGCCCGGAACGTTTGGTCCATGTAGTTGTTGTACAGACCGATCTTGGGCGTGACGAACAGCCGCACACCGTTGTAGACATTGTACGCGGCGTCGAAGCCGAACTGGACTCCCAGCAGGTTGTTGGAGATGCGCTCGCTGAAATACGCCTCGGCGCCGCTTTGACCCCAACTGCCACCTTGTCGCAACGAGCCGAACGTCAGTTGTTCCTCGAAGCGGAAGTAGCGGATTCCCACCGACCAGCCGATATCCCAGTACGACTCGTCGGCCCAGGCCAACTGCTCGCGGATCAGGTTGATCTCGAAGTTGTGGAACTCGTTGCGCCGCCATAGACGATGCTCTTCGGCGCCGTCGAACCAGTCCTGGGCGGCCACGCCGCCGAAGGTCATCGGGTCGACGATCAGGGGCGTGCTCACGTAGCCGCCCGGATTCGTCGTGTACCGGTGGCCGGAGAAGGCCTCGGTGGTCCAATAGGTCGCCTCCAGGGCGTAAGGTACGCAGCAGCGGCAGAAGCGGCGGCCGAAACGCACTTCGCCACCCAACTTCCACTGCATCCCAAATTGGGTGTTGGTCAACTGGTCCGTCACGGAGCCGTCGACGTAGCTGGTCCAGATGCGGCGTCCCTGACTGCGGCCCATGACCAACGCCGAGAGGGAGGCATACCACGGACTATAGTACCCGTCGCCGCAATAGTCTCCGCAACCGTAATCGTTGGGGTATTCGCCGCAGGCGGCCTGCTCGAAACGCCCCAGGACTCCGCGATACGGCCCGTTGTCGCGGTTGTCCTGTACGATGGTCGCCTGACCTTGATGGACCTGTTGATTTGAGTAAACCGGCGCGGGCCTGGGCGCGCTTGCCGCGGGGGCCATCGGCGGGGCCGGAATCGGCTGCACCGGACCTGGTTGCCTGGCGACGGTCAACCGCGTCGGTCGCCGAAGGTAAGGTTGCGGAGACTGGTATTGTGCCCCGGGCCGGTACGGCTGATAGGCGGCCGCCGGCGGTTGATAATACGCCGGGCCGGGTATTTGTCCGGCCATCGGGGTCGCCGTGGCCGGATAGCCGGCCGGCGTTGCATATTGGACGGCCGCGTTTTGTTGCGGCATCCGCAACACCTCGGGCGAACCATACAGTCCGTATTGGGCAAAGGCCGCCGAAGCGCTGCAAAGCGCCAGGCCCGTATAAAGTGCAATCTGAAAGAGCTTCACGTTAGGAGTCCTTTCCGGTCAATTCACTTAATTCGTCTCACTCGTTACAGCAATCGTCTCGGCTTGCGACGTGGATTTGAGGAAACTAACGTTGAATCCGTCTTTTCGTGTCTGCGCAGCGTACCAATCGGCGCTATCGGCGCGACCGCCCAAGGCGCGTATCCGACCGCATTGCGGCATCTCGACGCAATCGCCAAGGCTTAACGCCGCCAAACGGCCGACCGGGTCAAACGGGGGAAGGCCGGGGAAGTTTGCCGAAGAATCCGGCAAGGGCGTGGCCAGGAATTGGCCCGCAAAAACCGCCATTTAGCCCCAGGTGAATACACCCGGGGCACGGGGTGGTGCGTCCAACCACTTCCCCGCCGTGTATTCACGGTGGGCTAACAGCCCGTTGAAAAAGTCGGATTTGGAAGTTTGGGTGCCACTGCTGGCTTGTCCAGCAGTGTTTTTCCGGGAGTTTTCCCCATGCACTGCTGGACAAGCCAGCAGTGGCACCCTTTTTCAACGGACTGCTAAATGGTATTCACGGCGGGCTAAATGGAACTATTTCCGGACACACACTTGCCGTTGCTCGATCCTGCCGCGCGACCTCCGCCGCCAGGCTTTTGTAGTCCTTCGCGCCGTTCGAGTCGGGGGCGTACTGCAAGATCGACTGGCCGAAACTGGGGGCCTCGGCCAGGCGGATGTTGCGTCGGACACGCGTTCGGAAGATTTCAGCGTTGGCCCAGGGTGTCGATTGTCCACGGGCGTTTTGGAAGAACTCTTCCACGTCGCGGCCCACCTCGGCGGCCAGCCGCGTGCCGCCGTCGTACATGCAGAGGACCACTCCGCCGAGCTTCAGGTTGACGTTCAGCCGCGAGGCCGCCAGACGGATGGTCTCCAGCAACTTGCTTAGGCCATGCAGGGCGAAGAAGTGCGGCTGCAAGGGGATCAGCACCTCGCCGACCGCGCCCAGCGCGCCGAGCGTGAGGATGCCCAACGACGGAGGACAATCGACGAGCAAGTAATCGACCGGCGGCGGGTCGGCGAGCAGCTTGTCGCGGAGAATGAAGAACGAGGACGGATCCAACGTTCCCGGCCTCGCGCACGCTGGGTCCGCATCTTGATTCCGCCCTTCGATCAATTCCACCTCGGCCGCCGCCAGGTCGAGGCTCGATGGGATGAGCCAGAGGTTTTCGGCCACCTGACGGCACGTTTCGCCGGCGCGGGTGTCCTGGGTGAGCAGGTGGTAGATCGACGGTTCGTCGTTGCGCGGTTCGACGCCCAGGTGCAGGGTGGCGTGTGCCTGCGGGTCGAGGTCCACCAGGCAAACGCGGTGCCCCATGTCGGCCAGTGCGGCGCTGAGATTGACCGCCGTGGTGGTCTTTCCCACTCCACCCTTCTGGTTCATTACGGCAATGGATCGCATGGCGCAACGGTGTGGGTTGAGGTCATATTCGTTTAGCGGCCGCCGGCACGGCGGTCCTGGTTCGGTCGCAAGCCGCCGTACCGGCGGCTGCTAAACATGTGACGACCGACCGAGTTTTACGCTATTGCTACGACTCCTCCAATAGCTTCTTCAACGTGTTCGCCACCAGCACGGGGTTGTCGCTGGCGACGAGCTGCTGAATTCGGCTTTTGGGGACTTTCAGCTTCTCCATCGTTTCGGCCACCCGCTTCCAGAGCCGCGACTTGGCTTGGCCTTCGGCCAGATACAGATCGGTCACCAGTTCGCCGAGCCGTTGGAGCATGATCTCGTCGCGGTTCTGGTAGTAGTTGCGAATCGTGCGGTCTTGGTATGAGGATCGTTTGGGCATGTTAATTGGATGTCTTGCTGCGTGGAAGCGGTTCCAACAGGCGGAACGTGGCGTGAATTTGAGTATGAAAATCGAGATTCGACGGATTCAAAGCCGTGACCTCCACATTCTCGATTTGTTCCAAGTCAATGCTACTTCCAACCCGCGATGGGGAGCCTGCCGACGGCAAATACGGAGTTGGAGCAGCGAAGGGAGGACTTGATGAAGCGAAGGGATCACTGCTTCTCAAATATGATGAATAAATAGAGACTGTCAGCAGCGATCCGATCCGATAGCCGGCGACTTTGGCCACGGCCGCAGCCTGATCACGTGCCTTTTTAAACGCCTCGGCTTGAGCTTGCTGAATCTTATCGCGGTCTATCCGTCCTACGAACACATACTGCGGCCAAGATACGCTATACAATTGATCTTCATCGTCGGAATCGATAGGCTTGTTGGGCGATGATGATTCAGGAGGCATGAACTGCTTGAGTTTTTTATGTACCCGCAGCACGATGCGGTCGGCTTCCACAAGCAACTCGGGGATGGATTTCGGCTGCAAAGGCCACTCGGCCGTCAGACTGACTTGCATGGTGATCCTGTGGCCGCGTTTAGTTTCGATCGGGGCCAATGCAGGCGGCTGAGAGGGATATTGTCGTGGAACCTGTTGTTGCATCGCTTTCTGATTTCCCCAGTATTGCTGCTGGAGGGGCATCGGATTTCCCAAGGTTCGCAGCCCGCCCACTAGCCGGGGATTTTCCAGCTTGATCGACTTCGCGTCGGCTTTGGCCAGAGCGCCGCGGACTGCTTCTCCTTTGCGTTCAAAGAGTTTCAGGGTCTGCTCCATGTCATCCCCTCGTACAGTAATATTCAATTGCACGCGAAGTGCGGTTGCCTTTGATTGGAGTACGATTCTCCCGGTTCCCGACACTGAGCCGTCGGAGTCGGTCTGAGCCGGGGCGGATAGGCAGAACAATGAAACGGTGGACGCCACGACGAACATTCCGAAATGACGCAACATGGTACTGTCCTCCAGTGTCGATGTAAGATGGTCAGTCGTCGATTGCCATAGATTATGGGTGTTTTAATGTGGGACGCCAGGGGGGCGTTTTGGGGATTCTACGCGCCCGGCACAAGTGCGTGGCTTAACAGCCCGTTGAAAAAGTTGGCTTCCGGAAGTTTGGGTGCCACTGCTGGCTTGTCCAGCAGTGTTCTTCCGGGCGTTTCTCCCCGCACTGCTGGACAAGCCAGCAGTGGCACCCTTTTCAACGGGCTGTTAACGGCCTCTTCCATCTTTTCCTATTCCCCTTTACCATTGCCCCCATGAAACGCGCTGCGCGACACCCACTAATTTCGGGGGCAAGGATTACCAGCCTGGGAACCTTGGCCTCCCGGGTATTGGGATTGCTCCGCGAAAGCGCCACTGCCTCGTTGCTCGGGCTGGCCGGCGTAGGGGCCGGCAGGGGCGTGATGGACGCCTTCGTGATCGCCTTTCGCATCCCCAACCTCTTCCGCCGGCTCTTTGGCGAAGGGGCGCTGACGGCCAGCTATCTGCCCGTGCTGACCGCGCATCTGGAAACCGACCGGCAAGCGGCCCGACAACTCGCCAGCGTGGTGGTCACCCTGCTGATCGTCCTGCTGACCGGACTGGTGGCGTTGGGGGAATTGATAATCGGCCTGATCTGGCTCGTTTGGGGTGACGTGCCGGGCGTGGGGCTGCTGATGGGGCTTTCGGCCGTGATGCTCCCCTACATGCTGTTTATCTGCGTCGCCGCCCAGTTGACCACCATGTATCACGCGGCGGGGCACTTCACCATCCCCGCGCTGACTCCCATGGTGTTGAACATCGTGTGGCTGGTGGCGGCTTGGGGAGTGGCCCCCTGGTACGCGCCGAATCAAATCGCCCAGGCGTACGTGTTGGCGGTCGGCGTGGTCGTGGCCGGAATCCTGCAAGTCGCCGTGCAACTGCCGATGTTGCGCAGCTTGGGGTTCCATTTCGACTACAACTGGTCGGCCGCCCGGGCGGGTTTGAGGCGAATCGGCCGCAACCTGGCCCCCATGCTCGTCGGCCTGGCCGTCACGCAGATCAACACCTTCAACGACAGCCTGATCGCCTGGGGATTGGCGGCGCCGTCCGGCGGGTCGGGACTGATTCCTTGGCTGGGCAACGCGGTCCGCTATCCGTTGGAGCAAGGGGCCGTGGCGGCGCTCTACTACGGCGAGCGGCTCGCCGAGTTCCCCGTCGGCATCGTGGGAACGGCCGTGGCGGTGGCCATCTTTCCGCTGCTGAGCCGACATGCCCTCCGTGACGATCGCCGTCGCTTGGGCGAAGACATGACGCTCGGCTTGCGATTGGTCCTGTTTTTGAGTGTGCCAGCCGGAATCGGGCTGATGCTGATGGCCCATCCGGTGGCCAGGCTATTGTTCGAGCGCGGGAATTTTTTGCCGGCCGATACGCTTCGGGCGGCACATACGATCACTTTATACGCCACTGGAGTTTGGGCATATTGTGCGACGCAGGTGGTGGTCCGCGGATTCTATGCGATGAACGACGCCGCCACGCCGGTCCGCGTGGCCGCCTGGATGGTCGGGCTGAATCTGCTGCTTAACTTTTTGCTGCTCTGGCCGATGGGCGAGGGCGGATTGGCGACGTCTACCGCGATTGCCGCCACCGTTCAGGTGTTCATTCTGACGGCGATCTTCTCCCGCCGTCGGGCACGGTTGGGATGGCGGTCCCTGGCCCTGGTGGCCGCGCGAACCATCGCCGCCAGCGCCGCGATGACCGGCGTCGTTCTCGCCGCGCTCCAATGGACGCCGACCGACATCGAGCTAACCAGCCAGTTGATTCGGGTATTCATACCCATCGCACTGGGTGGAGCCGTATATTGCTTGATCTACCGGTTGCTCGGCGGCCGAGAATTGGGTATGTTGCTCAAAGGGAAATGAGGAATTATGAATGTTGAATGATGAATGAGCGGCAGTAATCCTTGCCCGTATTCATAATTCTACATTCATAATTCATCATTTCCCCCAGGTGTTCCTTGAAACAGATCATCGCCGTCGTTAAGCCGTACCTGGCCGATAAAGTGCTGGACGCCTTGAAGCGCGTGCCGGTCGAGGCCTGCGGCGTTTGCGAAGTGAAGGGCTACGGCCGGCAGAAAAGCTATCTCGACCAGTATCGGGGAAGCGAGTACTCGATGGCCTATCTGCCCAAGGTGGAGATCACCCTCTGGGTCGATGAGCCGAGCGTGGAGGAAGAAGTGGTGCGGACGATTGTCGAGATTGCCCGCTCCGGACGGATGGGAGACGGCAAGATTTTCGTCCTCCCTACCGACAGCGGGGATTCCGTTAGTTGAACATTAACAGTTGCATTGTTGCCCAAAACGCCCCGCGACTGCGGTCGCGGGGGGCGGATTGCGGCGTTGCTCGCCCCCCGCGACCGCAGTCGCGGGGCGTTTCGCCAAACACTCTATACAAGAAACGACACCAGCCCGGGCGCTGGGAGCCGGGCTGGCGAAATTGGCCGGAGATTACCGCCACCGGTTGGCCGGTTTAAGCCGAGGGGCGACGGTAATGTTGGTAAGCCAGGATGACTTCGTAAAGGTCCATCGAGATGGTAACTTCGTCGTCGGCAAAGTCACGCAGCCACGTCCGTTGCGATTGGACCGCGTCGGCCAGCAAGGGCATAATCTCCATCAGCGGAACGGTTACCGTCTCGCGCTGGTTTTCGACGACGCCAACACCGGCGGATTCGTCTTGAGGGCCGTAATATACCCGCAAATGGTTGGCCTGCATGGGGGCTTCCTTCCTTGATGCGCCCACCCTATCCGTTCTGTCTCCTATTGTATCGGCTGCGGGTGCCTTGCGGGTTTGATGTTTTTCGAGGAAAATGTGGCTTCTTCGGGTAATATGGGTCATTCATGGATATTTCGGACACTGCTGTAACGATCGACCTGCGTCAAGTCGGGCGCGGCTTGGACACCCCCCTGCGCCAAATCCAGGCCACCGTCGAACTACTCGACGAGGGGAACACCGTCCCCTTCATCACGCGCTACCGCAAGGACCAAACCGGCGGCCTCGACGAGGAGCAAATCCGGGAAATTCAGGGGCGGCTGACCAAGATGCGACTGCTGGCCGACCGCAAGCAGACCATCCTCCGTTCGATCGAGTCGCAAGGCAAACTGACCGAAGAGCTGGCCAAGCGAATTCTGGCGGCCACCACTCCCAAGCGGCTCGAAGACCTGTATCTGCCCTACAAGCCGAAGAAGATGTCGCTGGCCACGTTGGCTCGTTCCCGCGGCCTGGAAGAGTTGGCCGGTGAAATCTTCGAGGCCGCTCCGACCTGCGCCGATTTGGATGCACGGGCCGCCGACTTCGTCAGCACCGACCGCCAGGTGCCCACCGCCGCCGACGCGCTGTTGGGAGCCGGACACGTCCTCTCCGAACAGATCAGCGAACGGGCCGAGTTGCGGCAAAAACTCCGCGAAGTTTTGCAGCGATCCGGCGTGCTCGTGAGCAGCGGAATTCCGGTCGAGGGAAAACCGGCCGCTCCTGTTGGTGCGGCAGTTGAACTGCCGCACCAGCGAACTCGGGATGGCAGTTCAACTGCCACCCCAACATTAGAAACGCCTGCCGAAGCGCCGACGGAACAATCGCCGCCGGTCGAAGCGACCTCTGCTTCCGATCGGTCGTCCGTTGACGTCGAGCAGCCATCGACCGAGAAACCGGTGGAACAAACACCGCCGAGCGACTCGGCCGCTGCGCCGCAAGCCGACGGCGTGCCGCCCGCGGCTTCGCAGAGCGATACCCCACGGCCCCCCACGGCCGCACAACGCAATCTCGCCAGGAAACAGGCCAAGGAAGCGGCAAAGAAGAAGCGGGAGCAGTTCAAGAAGAAGCAGGAAGAAAAACGGATCAAGGCCTTCAGCGACTACTTCGACTACCGCGAGAGCATCCGTAGAATTCCCCCGCACCGCGTGCTGGCCATCAACCGCGGCGAAAGGGCGAGGGTGTTGCGGGTACGGATCGAGTCCGACCTGCAAACCATGATGAACATCGTGGAAGAAGCGGTCGTGCCGCCCGGTCATCCGCACGCCGATTACCTCCGGGGTTGTGCCCGCGACGCACTCAGCCGCCTGATCTTACCCAGCCTCGAACGGGAGATCCGCCGCGAACTGACCGACAGGGCCGAGACGCACGCGGTAAGCGTCTTCGCCAAAAATCTCCGCAACCTTCTGTTGCAGCCGCCGATCCACGACCTCCGCGTGTTGGCCGTCGATCCCGGGTTCCGCAGCGGCTGCAAGCTGGCCGTGCTCGACCAATTCGGCAATCTGCTGGACCACGGTGTGATCCACCTGGTGAGCAAGCCCGACCGACGCGACGAAGCCAAAAAAATGGTGCTCGATCTGATCCAGCGGCATCAACTCACCGTCGCGGTCATCGGCAACGGAACGGCCTGCCGCCAGACCGAGGATTTTTTCGCCGAGTTGATCGAGAGCGAACTGAATGACAAGGGCGTGGCCTACGTCATCGTCAACGAGGCGGGCGCCAGCGTCTATTCGACCAGCCGCGTCGGCCGCGAAGAGTTCCCCGACTGCGACGCCGTGCTGCGCGGCGCCATCTCCATCGGCCGTCGCTTGCAGGACCCGTTGAGCGAACTGGTCAAGATCGACCCGGCCAACATCGGCGTCGGGCTGTATCAGCACGACGTGAAGGCCAAGCACCTGCGGACCTCGCTGGACGAGGTGGTCGAATCGTGCGTGAACTACGTGGGAGTGGACGCCAACACGGCCAGCCCGGCGCTGCTGCGATACGTCTCCGGCCTGAACCAACTGACCGCCCGCCGGCTCTGCGAATACCGCCGCGAACACGGACCGTTCCGCTCCCGGCAGCAGTTGCGCGAAGTGCCCGGATTTGGCGAGGCGACTTTCGTTCAGGCGGCGGGGTTCCTGAAAATTTCCCGCGGCGAAAACCCCCTGGACGCCACCTGGATCCATCCGGAAAGCTACGAGAGGGCCAATCGGGCCTTGCAGCGGCTGTTCGGCGCCGAAGCCGACCTGGGCAACAAGGAAACCGTCGCCGCCCTGGCCGAGCCGATCGCCGAGGTGGACCTCGAATCGCTGGCCAAGGAGTTGGAGGTCGGCGTGTTGACGCTGAAGGATATTCTGGCACAACTGGTCCGACCCGGCCGCGATCCGCGCGAGGACTTGCCCGCCCCGATCTTCAAACGCGGCGTGCTCAAACTCGAAGACCTCGCGCCGGACATGGAACTGACCGGCACCGTGCTGAACGTCGTCGATTTCGGCTGCTTTGTCGACATCGGCATGCACCACAGCGGCTTGGTCCACGTCAGCCGGCTGGCCGACAAGTTCATCCGCGATCCGCACGACGTGGTGGCCGTCGGCGACATCGTCAAGGTTTGGGTGCTGGGGATCGACAAGGAGCGGCAACGGGTGTCGCTGACGCTGGTCCAGCCCGGCACGGAGCGGCCCAAGCACCCGCGTCGCGGCGACAAGCCGTCGGGCGACGAGACTTCCGCGCGCGACAGGGGCCGCGGCCCACGGCATAACGCCGCGACCGGCGGTCGCCCTCCCCAGCATAAAGCCGCGACCGGTGGTCGCGCCCCACGGCATAAAGCCGCCTCCGGCGGTCGCGCCCCGCACGGTCGAGGCCAACATAGACCCGGGCAGCGTCATCCCCAGTATCGCCCGCGGCCCGCGCCAAAGCCGCTGGACCCCATCACCGAAGAGATGAAATCGGGCAAGACGCCGATGCGCACGTTCGGCGACCTGATGCAATTCTATCAGCAGAAACCGGCCGACGACGGACAACCGCCGGTCAAGGAAGACGTGCCGGCGGTGAAAGCGGTAGAGGAGAAAGCTTCGCCGGCCGTCAAACAACCCATCGCGGAGATGGTTGACTCCGCGGCCGTCGATCAAGAAACGTCGCCGGTCGAGAAAGAGGCGACGACGACCGTCGAGAAAGCAACACCGCCGGTTGAGAATGAGGCGATTCCGCCGACCGTCGAGCAAGAAACGCCGGCGGAGGAAAAGCCCGAATCGCCGCCGTCCGATCCGCCGGCGGAAACGTCGGACGCCGCCGCAGAGTCGCCCGAGCAATCGCCGCCGCAGTAACAATCGCCGATTCCTGCGGTCAAAAAACTCTCGCAATAGGGAGCTTGCGATGTCCAAAGACGATGAGTCATCGAAGGCTCAGTGGATTAAAACCGCTGTAGACTCTCGTAATAGGCAACTTGCAATGCCCGAAGCTGGTGTATCATCGAAGGCGCGGTGGATTAAAGCTGCTATTCTGATCGTTGTCGTGGGCTCTTTAGTGGTGGTGGTTGTAATTGGCGCGCGGCAAGCGCGTCACGCGGCAAACCGTATATCTGCTTACGGTCATTTGTATCAGATAAGGTTGGCGCTCCGAAATTACACCGAGGAGTATGGAACCCTCCCGCAACTGACATACAACGACGACAAGGGAAATCCACTCCTAAGTTGGCGATTGTCGGTTCTCTCGTATATTAGCTGGCGATACTCTGAATACTGGAAAGACATTGATCGTACCGAGCCTTGGAACAGCCCCCACAACCGTAAAGTCCTCGAACGTATTCCGCCCAGTGATTGGGGCATTTTTGCCAGGGATGCCTCCGGAAAAGATCCTACTCGCTATCCGGTTTACACGTATGTTATGGCGTTGCGAGGAGCAGACTCGGCTTGGGATGCGCAAACGGGGCGACCCAAAGGACCGATAGAGGAGAATCCGGACGCGATTCTGTTGATCTCAGTTCCGGAAAGTACGATCGAGCCCCTGCAGCCGGGCGACGTCACGGAGGATGAGGTGCGAAAAATGGTCGAGGACGGAAAAGACGTATACTTTATCAGAGCCAGTGGGTGGGGTGCCTGCGGTGTTGTGACGCTCGAAGACGGTAAATTGGTGTTCCGCAATTGGAAAGAGGTTCACGATTAAGTCGGACATGTTTTTTCCACGTGCTTTTCTCGCCGGGCTGGCCGCGCCCTGGGTCGGACTCCGCTACATGTCCGACAATCCCAAGCTGTGGCGTTACGGCATTCTGCCGGTCGCCGTGAACCTGCTGATTACCGGCCTGCTGCTGGTGCTGCTGATCGGCGGCGGCGCATATTTCTTTCCGGCGGTCCATGCCTATTTCGACGGCGGCTTTTTGTGGCGGATCGTCGAGGCGTTTGTCGCCGTCGCGGCGGTGGTCGCGGCCCTCGTGCTGCTGGTCGTGGCCTGGATCGTGCTGCAAGCGGTCCTCTGCGGCTGGTTCTACGACCGACTCGCCCGGCAGGTCGAACTACGGTTGGGCACGAATCCCGACGAGTTGAAGGACGCGCCGTTTGTGATCCAGGCGGTCGATACGTTGCGGGTGGTGGGGTTCCTGCTGCTGGCCAACGCGGGCTGCATCGCCGTGCAATTGATTCCCGTGGTCGGCTCGGCGCTGGGTCTTTGCGGCAGCTATTACTTCACCTGCTCGACGCTCGGTTTCGAGTTTTTCGACTATCCGTTATCGTTGCGCGGGCTGCGACGATCCGAAAAGCTGGCCTTCGCCCGCCGCCGGCGCCCATACACGCTCGGGCTGGGCACTTCCGTGGCGGTCCTGGCCTTCGTGCCCATCATCAACGCCGTGTTTCTAACCACGGCCGTCACCGGCGCCGTTCTGCTCCACAAACGGCTCGCGAAAAAGTAGGGTGGGTCAAGCGAAGCGTAGCCCCACCATGTTTTTCTCACCCTTGGTGGGGCTGCGCTTCGCTTGACCCATCCTACAAAACTCTCCTGACCCCCGAACCCCCCAGTCCCGAACCCCGAATCCCCGCTTCCTTATTCCGCCGGGGCCAGGGCCAATTGACGGAGCGCGTCGAGAACGGACAACACGTCGTCGCGGGCGATGTCCCGCCAGCCGGATACCTTGTGCGCGAGTATCGCCAGCTTCATCAACTCGAACGCCTCGTTTACGTCCGGCGGCAACGGAGGCAACGACTCGAACGGACGCACCGGCGGCGCTTCGGCCGCGGCGCAGGACGCCTCGGGCAGTCCGGATCCGTGCGGAGCGAACTCCGCGTCCTCGTCCTCGGATTGGCCCGCGCCGCGGACCTCGCCCACCGTCTCGGAGATCGTCTTCGGCAGTTGCTCATCGTCGCCGTCGGAGACGTCTACTTCCGGCTTGGAAATGACGAGGGCCGAATCGCCCTGCTCCAAATCCGCTTCGACGGCGCCGGCGGCCTCCCGCCGCTGATCGCGCATCTTGGGGACCGACCAGTCGTTTTGCACGGCGCCTTCGAGATACATCTCGGCGTCTGGCCAGTCGAGCGCCGCATGGAAATGGCTCCAGTACAAGCCGGAGTACTGCTCGAAAACGTCGCCGAACCGCTCATTCACGCGCCGCAGGCGGCCGACGTGTTGCGGGCTGACCCCGCCGACCCGCCGGCTCCAGGCCTCGTCGGTGTATTCTTCCGGCGGCGTACCGGCCTCTTCGAGCGCCTCGCGCCACTGGCGGATGATCTGGCCCTTTTGCCAGTTCGTGGTGCTTACCAATTGGTTCCAACGGCCGACGTATTCGGTCGATGCCTCGGCGACGAGCGTCGCTTGCTCTTCCATGAAGATTGGCTCCGTGAGAAGTTTTTAGTTGTTAGTTTTTAGTTTTTAGTTTTCAGTGGCCTTGTTGACTAATTCCACTCGAACTCGGGGAGTCCGAGGCGAGTGAATTTGTTGAGGATTTTACTTCGTAGCCGCGTTTCAGTTTGTTGGTTTGGAATTGCACGGTTTTTCAGATGGTCGCCAAAACAACA
>JAUWNG010000212.1 GCA_030612765.1 Planctomycetota bacterium | reverse complement strand
GGGTCGCCGCGGGGCGGCCGTCAACCTATTGGTGCCGCGGCGGTTGTGCGCCATTAAAATCAAAAATCAAACATCATAATTGTTGTTGGGGGGGCTGTTCAAGGGCCGCCCCAACGATACCGCACACGGAGTGTGCGGATTACACTTACTTCCGCTTTCTCCACGCGTAGCAGAGCAGCCCGATCAGGCCCGTGGCCAGCAGCGCCAGCGTGGACGGCTCGGGAACCAAATGATTGGCGAAACCGCTCATCCCATACCCGCCATTCACATGCGCCACCCCATCGACCCTCGTAAAAGTGGCCGCCCAGACGCCATCTACTGGGGCGGTATACTTGACGGTGACCAAATGACCGGTCCCGTTGCCGAACTCGCCCTCGTCAAAACGAAACGCCCCAGCGTAGGTGGTGGTGGTGAGGTCTTGCGTAAAGTTGCGGCCATCCCTCCATGCCTGGCCGAAGAAGCTCGCCACGTACTCCGCGCCCGGAGTCAGGCCGGTAAATGCTACTACGACATGACTATGGGTGCTCGGGAAGACGAGGTAGTCTATCACTTTCTCTATGTTGCCAGTGATACCACTGGTGTCAACTCCATCATCTCCATACAACGCCGCGCCGGGGGCGGATGCACTCCAGTTAGTACCAGATGTGGTCTCGCCTGAAATCAATACCCCCTCGAAAGTCACGCCATTGACATCGACCGTGGGATCCCCGCGGCTGTTAATCGCGCAGGTGTAGGCATAACTGCTATCGACCCCGCAGTCGCTGTCCCCCGTGATTTGCGAGGTACTGATGAAGTCGGCCCGCGACACGCTTGTCAGCCCGACCATCACAACCGCAGCCACGACGACCAAAAAACCAAAGTAATGAAACTTGCGAGACATTTTCGCTCTCCTTTAAGATGAACAAACACGTTTTGAAGCGTGTACGGGCACCAGAAACACTCTGGACGAATCAACCCGAACGCTTCCGCGCCTCCTTTTAACTCTCAGGAACTTTCCTGATTCCTACGCTCCGCGTGGGAACAAAAACAACAGTAGGGTGGGGCAAGCAAAGCGACGTCCCACCATCAAAAATCGCGGAACCGTTTTGGTGGGACATCGCTTCACTTGTCCCACCCTACGATCCGTGCATCCGCTACGGACCATTCATGGCAGCACCCTCCTTTCGGTTCTGGGGTGTATTTGCCGACTCTTCCAACTTGGTTGAAACCATTTCCAGCACGGGGTCGCCGAATACGACCCAGTCGTAGTGATATCCATCGCCTCCGTCGGTCGAAACGAGTGTAAGAAACCGGTCGCTCGGACCTAGTTCCACGTCCACGGCGACCACACCGTCCCTCGGGCGAAGCTGTATGCGTTTCATTTTCAATCGGCCGTCGACGAAGACCCATAAGTCGGCCATGCCCCGTCCTACACTTCCCGGGCGGACATCGGTGCCCAGTCCGGCGATTGCCCGGAACCGTGCCGGTCGCTCGCCGTGGTACATCTTCCGCATGGCCTCGAGGTCAAACGTGATACCCCCGTTGGTGTTCAGACAGAGCAGTCCGCGGCTCTCGGGCATGAATTGCTCGCAACGGCCAATGATGTACATCCACCGCGGCCACTGCCGCTCTAGACGTTCCGGCGCGACGTCCGCCGCCCGAGCCCAAATCGAGCCATAAAACTTGCCGTCGGTGGGCGGGAACCCGTCGAAGGCATGACCGGCGGAGTCGAGCTGCACCGGCCCGTCGCGACCGTCGGGCGCAAAGACCCCGTCGATCAGTCCGCCGCGGAAGGCGACGGGCCGGAATCGGCCGTCGCCCCGGCCATGAGCCGCGACGTACAGCGGGTCTTCCATGCCGGTGCCCCGGTCGATGCCGCGCTCGCGGTGCCAGCCCAGGCCGTTGCCGCCGGCCACGATGTCCAACAGATCGAGCAGCTTGGGCGGCCGGACCAGCCGCCGGACGAACTTCGGCGCAGTGGCGGTCTTGCTATCCAGCACGAACCGCGGTCCGTCCTGGCCCTTCTTCACCCGCGCCGACTCGTTGGCTCGCAACACAACGTCCTTTTGCGAACCATTGCCGACAATCTGAACTTTCACCGAACCGCGGAACACATGTGAGATGGTATCCCCTTCATTGTCTACTTCCACGCCGAACTCGGTGCCCAGGGCGGTGATGAGGGCGGTGGGAGTGCGGACAGAGAATAAGGATGAAGGATGAAGGATGAAGGATGAAGGAGATTTCTGATTTCTGATTTCTGATTTCTGATTTGCCGCTTGCGGTTTAGCACTCTCCCCTCTCCCCTCTCCCCTCTCCCCTATTCGCGCCGTCAGTTTTCCCAGCGCGAGATAGCCGCCGGCGGTCGATTCCACCTCGTAGGTGCAAGGCCCCTGGAGAATGACCTTCGCGCCGGAGTTGTAGGTGATCTGCATCAGCCCGGAGTCGAGGATGTATTTTCTGCCTAAGGGAACATAAGCGAACCCCATCGGCGGCAGATAGCGGGGATCGTCGGACCATTTCACATCGACCATGCCGGTGATCCGGCCGACGAACACCATCTCCGACCCGACATCCGACGGAACCGATTGTGACGGCGCCTCGGCGATATGTTGGTGGTGGGTGACTTTCATCGCCCAGAACACCAGCAGCATCACGCATACGATCACTGCGGAGACCATGCAGGAGAACGCCCAACTGCCGACGAAGTCAGAAGTGGGTAGTGGGTAGTGGGTAGTGGATGGTGATGGAAGCGGGGGTTCAGGGATTTGAGGTTCGGGATCGAGTTGGTGCGGCAGTTCAACTGCCGTGCCAACAGAGGCATCAATGGTCGGTAAACCGGCCATCCCTCGCTCCTCGGACGCGATTCTGGCCAGGACGGCTTCGTTTGTCGCCTGAGCGCGACACAGATACCGCAACTCGGCGTGCATCCGGCAGTATTCGAGATAAGCCCGTTGCAGTTCGGCATCGCCCCGCAGAAGGTCCTGCAACTTCTGCATCTGCCGGTCGGAAATCGTTCCGAGGCAGGCGGCCTCGATCAACGGCCAAACGCGCTCGAAGGATGGTTCCGGTAAACTCATCGGTCCTTCGCCTCCATTGACTGCCGAATGCAGTCGAACAACACGCGTCGGATACGGCTCAGCGAATTGCAGACGCTCTGCGGAGAGCGGCCGAGCCGGACGGCGGTTTGATTGATGCTGGCGGTTGCCGCGTAACAAAGCTCGATCAGTCGCTGATCGTTTCCCGGCAACAGATCCTTGCATCGTCGCAGCGCTTCGGCGTACAACTCCTGCACCGAGTCGGAGGCGAGATCGATCGACGATTGCGTTTCGGTCAGTTCGTCCAAGAGGGACTCGTTGAAGCACAGGCGGCGCCGGCTTTTGCCCCGAAAGAAGTGCTGCACCTCGAATCGGGCGGTAGCCCTGGCCCAGGCGGCGAAGTTCGTGCCCGGTCGATACTCCTCGAACTTCCGCCACAACGCCAGCGCCGTGTCTTGGTAGATGTCCTCGGCGTCGGCTATGTTCGGCACCAGCGCGTAGATATAGCCGAACAGCCGCGGCTCGTGCAGCGTCAGCAACTGTGCGAATTCATCCGCTCGGCCATCGCCAAGATTGGCCATACCTATGATCCTCGCGCTGCTTCAGACGACGGTATCGAGAAGTCCGATCAAGAAAAGGAGGTTCTCCCTTCCATACTACTTACATACACCCGCTCGTTGGAAATTTACACGTTGAATATCATTCGCAGCGGGACAGGACGTGTCGCAACCGCTTATCGGGACGATAGTTGCGTCGCGCGGAATTTGATCGGCGCAACGTCTGTGTCATCGCCCGCAACTGGTTTCAAGCGACGCCGACCATAAGTAAGCGTTCGCGGGTTGGCTGGGGACTGGTCCATTTTTCGGCCGAAAAACGCAGTTCGCGGGCAAACGGTTGGCCGAAAACATGGGACCTATCAGACCGTTGAAAAAGGGTGCCACTGCTGGCTTGTCCAGCAGTGCATGAGGGAAACTCCC
>JAUWNG010000040.1 GCA_030612765.1 Planctomycetota bacterium | reverse complement strand
GGCGGGGGGTGACTCACCAATTGTGGGGGGGGCAGGGTTTTGGCCGGGTCGGCGGGGGGGGGTGGGGTGTCGCCCGCCCCCCGCCTCCAGCCTCCCGCCTCCTTGCAAACTTGACTTCCCCACGCATTCGACGACAATGTGGTATGATTGCCGAGTCTCGAACAGGGGAAGAAAACGCTCATGCAAGCCGTCGGCCGGAAGCTCCCGTGGGTCTGGGTCGGAATCGTGTTGGCCGGGGCCTGGACCGCCGGCCCGATCGGCGCGGGTCGTGCCACCGAGATAATATTGAAGGACGGCCGCGCGCTGCGGGGTAAACTGGGACGAGTCGCCGGACTGGCCGAATTGCCGAAACCAATCCAGGCGGACAGCGGCGCCCCGATCCAAAACATCATCCTCTTGGACGACAACCTGCGGCGGACTTTCGTCTCCGATCGGCTGGTCCGCGAGGTCGTTCAGGAAGAGGACCGGCAGGTCGAGGAGAAGTTCAACGTCCGTCAGCGGGTGCTCCGCGGCGGCCAGGCCATCCGCACCCTCGGCTCGCCGATGCGAATCCAGCCCTTCGACGAGTACGGCCGGCGGATATTCACGATGAACACCCGCCGAGGCCCGATACACATTATCCAGGGCATCACCGTGTTGACGCCCCACTGGACGAAGGTCGAGGGTATCTCGCACGTCTGGGACATGCGGATCGCCACCACCAGCATACCCCGCGACACGCTGCACAAAATTCTGCTCAAGCAGATCGACCCGAAAAAAGTCGAACACTACAAGAAGATCGCCCGGTTCTATCTCCAGTGCGAGCGATACAAAGAGGCCAAGCAGGCGCTGGACGACTTGTTGGCGGCGTTCCCCGACCGGAAAGACCTGGAGGAGCAGTTGGCCCCATCGATGCGGGCGATCGTGCAGCTTTCGGCCACGCGGCTGGCGCGGGAACTCCGCCTGCGACGCGACGCCGGCCAGCACCGCTTCGTTTGGGCATTGCTCAATAAGTTCCCGTCCGAGGGCGTGGGCGGCGAAATCCTGCAATCCATCCGCGAGATGATCCAGGACTACGAGGCCCGCCTGGCCCGATACGAGGATATCGTCAAACAACTGGGGGCCCTTACGGCGCGATTGAAGGACACCATTGCGAAGGAGAACCTCAGGCCGATCCTCGACGAGATCGCCGCCGAGCTTAGCGCGGACACGCTGGACCGGATGGCGGCCTTCATGCAGAACGCCGACGACCCGAAAATGCCCGACACCGAGAAGATCGCGTTGGCCATCAGCGGGTGGCTGTTGGGGACCGACGGCGCCACGGAAGAGCTGCCCGAGGCGATCTCCGCCTACAAGGTTCGCAACCTGATCCGCGACTATCTGAACGAGACGTCCTCGCCCGAGCGCGAGCGGACGTTCGGCTACATCAAGCAGGAGCCGGCCGGCACTCCGGCCACGGTGGCCAGGCTGCTGTCGCACATGAAGCCGCCCGTCCCCATGCCCGAGCCGACCGCCAACAGGCCGGGCTACTACAAACTGGAAGCGCCGGGGCTGACCAACGAGCCGCCGGTGACGTACTACGTGCAACTGCCGCCGCAGTACGATCCATATCGGCACTATCCGACGATCGTCACTCTCGACGGCGACGGCACGACCGCCCAACAGCAGATCGACTGGTGGGCCGGCGATTGGGGTAAGGGCGGCATGCGCACCGGTCAGGCCAGCCGCTACGGATACATCGTCATCGCGCCGGCATGGACCGTCGAACATCAGAAGAAGTATGGATACTCGGCCCGTGAGCACGCCGCCGTGCTCAATCCGCTCCGCGACGCCTGCCGGCGGTTCTCGATCGACACCGACCGGGTATATCTATCCGGCCACTCGATGGGCGGCGACGCGGCCTGGGACATCGGTCTGGCCCACCCGGACCTTTGGGCGGGCGTGATCCCCATCGTGGCCCAATCCGCGAAATACTGCAACTTGTATTGGGAGAACGCCCGATACGTGCCATTCTACGTGGTGGCCGGAGAACTGGACGGCCGGAAGCTGATCGACAACGCCCGAGACCTGGACCGATACCTCCGCCGCGGCTTCGACGCCACGGTGGTCGAGTATCGCGGCCGGGGACACGAGGATTTTTCCGACGAGATTCTGCGTATCTTCGATTGGATGGGCCGCTTCCGTCGCGATTTCTTCCCCCACAAGTTCGCCTGCGTGTCGATGCGTTCCTGGGACAATTTTTTCTGGTGGGTCGAGATTCGGGGACTGCCGCCGCGCTCGGAGGTCGATCCGGTCAACTGGCCCCCACCGGCCGGCTCGCAGCCGGTCCAGATAAAGGCCACGCTCAACAAAACCAACGGCATCAACGTCCGCGCGGGCGCAAACCAAGTGACCGTGTGGCTTTCGCCCGAGATGGTCGATTTCGACCGGCGGTCGATCGTGACGGTAAACGGCCGCCGCTTCAACAGCACGGACCAGATAATCCGCCCGAACCTGCGCGTGTTGTTGGAAGACGTCCGCACCCGCGGCGACCGCCAACATCCATTCTGGGCACGGCTGGACGGCCTCAGCGGCCGGGCTTATGGAAAGTAGTTTTCGGAACGATATACTTAGCAAACCCAAGTTCGAGACACCCAGACAGGACGCCGCTGCCGCCGATCACTTATTGGCGGACTTCTTCGGCTTCTTCGCGGGTTTGGCCAGTTGTTTTTTCGGCTTGACCGCCAGCAGCCCATCCACCGCCTTCTCAAAGGACAACGGAAGTCGCATTGGAGGTGACCGCCTAGAACTATTTCTTGCCATTTTGATCTTGCTCCAGCACCCTGGACTTGGTATTTATTACGCGCATATCCGCACCACCAATACGGGGGGCTTGCGCGCGAATTGGTGGCGCGCTATCATTATAGTAGAAGCGCGCATGGAGAACTATCCCGTATGGATACCACGCGCTACAAGATTTGGAGATGGCTTGAACCAACAGGGGATGGTTCGAGTGACCAATACAATGTTGCCATTTTAACCAAGGCAAAACGAAGCAAAATCAATCAATATGAAGTGGCCAATGAATTGCTTTGCTTACGGCTCGGCCTTGCTCTGGGATTGCCTATACCGCTCGGCGTGATTCTTGAACGTGACCGGAAGGTTTACTACGCCTCTCTTCATGTAGCAGTTGCCGGAGAAAAACTTCCGCCCGCTACGGAAGAAGACCTGGATGCAATTGCAGCCAATGAATCTCTGACCTGCGGAATCGTAATGTTTGACAGTTGGATTCTCAATGAAGATCGACATCATGGAAACATTAGTTATATAGAAGAAACTCGCCAGATATTTTTGATCGACCACGGTAATGCTTTCATGGACCGTGCTGGCCATGCCTTTTTGGAAAAACAAAAAGATCAATTAGGTATTGGAGAAGGACATTGTTTGGCCGAGCGGGTTAAGACTTTGTGCGCGTTCGAGGAGTGGCACAAAAATATTATGGGGATTCCTGAATCTTATATAAAGGATAGCGTAGATTTGGCAGTCGCAGTAGGGCTTCCAGAAGATGAAGCAAGTTTCTGCGTACAATTTCTTCTTGATCGCCGATCACGGCTGCCAACAATTTTTGCATCACACCGAAAAGAAGCCTTTCCAAATCTGGATGAAGGATTACTCGATCCGTTTTCCAGCATTACGGCGAAGGATTAAATTAAGGAATACTAGGATGGCCGAGTCAGCCGAATACCTAATTGTGCAGTATTTGCGCGATCCAATGCGCAAAGAGCCACGAAACATTGGCGTGGTTGTCAGTCTAGGAAACCGTAGGGCGGCGAAGTTTGCAGGAGAAATCAATAGCACCAGCGAAGTGGATGGACGATCAACGAGATGGGCCGCTTATCCAAGTGTGTATCGCAAGTGGGTAAAGTATTGGCGTGAACAATTGGAAAAAGCGGGCAACGACCTATTTGAGCGAATGACAAAAACCAATGGGGATAACTATGATGTTATTCGCGGAGGCTATGTTACCGATTATGGGCAGGATTCACCAGAGACGATATGTGATAATTTGTTTTCTTTTCTTGTATCCTCCGAAGTGACTTCACCACCCGCGAGCAGTGTTGAAGAATCAGAGTGGGAAATATCTTCGCGGGAGTTAGAAGGAAGAGTTTTGGGAGAGTTTAGAAATCGTGGCATTATGTCCGGTTCATACCAGTCACCATCAGTACGGCATCCTATTTTCCGCAAGATGCACGTTTCAGGAAAACGAATATCTCATGTTCCAGAGTTTTATCAGCACAATGGTCGCCCCTATGTGATGGAAACAATCAATTTTTCTACTCCGCGCAAAGGCCCGGCAAAATATCATGCTGGCTATGTTGCAAAAATGTTTGACGACATCCGGGCCTACAATGACCACACCCAAGGAATTGCGTTAGTTCACGCTTCCCCAAGGGAACTGCAAGATGAAATCGTCAACAACTCGGTTTTACTGCTTTCAGATAGTGGTAGCGTTGTAAATTGGACCATACCCGAGGAACGTCAGGAATTTCTCGAAGAACGTAAACGATTAGCGGAGATGGATTAACTTTCGTTTACGGGGACGCAGCTAGTATTGGCAATTTAGGGCAACCTGACTGCTGGGAAACTAGCTACGTCCCCTTTTCACCCCACCCTCTTTTCACCCTCCGCTTATTCCGGCAAGGCGTCCAGCAGCATGTCCGGCTCCGCGATGTTCATTTCGCGGATGACCCGTAGTTTCTGCACCTGGTGAAGGACATCGAAGATTCGCCGGCACATGGACCGCGTAATGCCGTAAACCTGCATCACACGTTTTTCGATTTCGTAGTCTTCGTGGTCGGTGGGTGGTTTGCCGGTAGTCAGCACCGCCGCCACGCGGTCGGCGATCTCGTCGTGCAGTTTCGCCTGCCGACGGTTGGAAAAATCAACGGTTCGGATGGGAAGCCTCTGAATCGTCTTTTGTGTCAAATATGGAAAGCTGCGCCATTCCGTATCGCCGGTAGTGTTGTAGAAGCGGTAGAGCATCAATCGCGAATTGAGAACGCCGAGAATATACTCAAGCCGATAATTCGCCAATGGATTTTCAAGATCATCTCGGAGCTTCCAGGTAAACACGACCTGATTTGTGTAGGCGGCGGATTCATCTATGGTTGCCATTATTCCGATGCCTGTTTTCCGCACAAGGAGTCTTTTTCCGCGATAGAAATCCCCGTTTTTGTAGTTGATGCCATCCTTGCTCACGTCGATCCACAGCCGCTTTGAGGTGAAATAGCGATTGATCGACTCTCCGACCAACATCCGGCGCCAGATGCCCGTGTCTCTTCTCTTGCCGACGATAATAACGTCTTGTTTCGCAGCCGAAGCGAGATCGAATTCTCTACCGCAATGAACGCACTTCTTCGGTCGAAAGCCGCCCTTGTACTTAGCGGGCATTGTGTCCCACCTGTAGCAATAGGGGCACTGTAGCACTTTTCCCTTTTTGCCGAGTTCCACGCCCCGCCCCGTGGTCGTAATTGCAGACCAATCGAGAGGTTTTCGGTCGATTGTATCGAGTAGTCGTCGGTCAGTTTTTTTTGAGAGAATGCTAAATTCGCCATGCGGATTTTCGGCGAATTCCGCTTGCGGCCGTTCGTGGCCGATTTCCTCGACGACGTCGACGACCGTTTTCATGGGGTCGAAGAGGCTGTCGGCTTCGAGTTGCTTTCGATGGTCCTTCCGCAGCGTGGCGAGGCGCACGCGGTGAGCGGCGTCGACGGGGCGATTCACGAAACAGAGGAAAAAGGCCGCCCGAAACACGCCGGGAAACAACCCCTCGCCGGCCCGAACGAGTTGCGTCAGCGTCGTGTTCTCCAGCAACATCCGCCGCAACGGCTCGTGCTCGGGGAGCGTGATGCTGTCGGGCACGATGAAGCCGAACACCCCGCGGTCGTGCAAGAGGCGGCGGCCAAGCTCGACGAACAACTCGTAGCTGTCGTATTGGCCCCGGGCCAACTGAAACGCGCCGTCCTCCAGGTAATCGCGGATGCCGGAGAGGTCTGCGCCCCAGGGGGGGTTGCCCACGACGACGTCGAATCCGCCGCGGTCCTCGAAGACCTCGGCGAACTCCACTTCCCAATGAAACGCCCTTTGCGTAGGAAGGTCCGCCCGGCGTTGCTTCAATTGCTCGGAGAACTCCCGGAGGATCGGCGTCTTGGCTTCCTCGAGCCGCGCCAGCGCGCGGCGCACCTCATGGTGCAATTCCAACGCCTCGGCGACCCCGATCAACGACCGTTTTTCGGTGGCGCGGTTCTCGAGTCGCGCCAACTCCTTGCGCAGCTTCGTCAGCTCCCGATATTTTGCGGGAAATGTTTTTTTCTCATAGGCGGCCAGCCGGAAACCCGCCGGCGAGCCGCAAAGGAGCGAATCGCCGCATTTGACGTGAGTGTCGATGGTGGCGAACGGCTCGTCCTTCATCGCCGAGTTGATCCACAGGCTGAGCTTGGTGAGCATCGTGGCCGTGCGGTCCCGGTCGACGCCGAACACGCAATGTTCGGTAAGGTAGCGCTTCCAGGCGGGGTATGAGCGGCTGTCGTCAAGCTCCTGGCAGAGCCGAGCCACGTGGTTGACGTACTCGACCAGGAAATGCCCGCTGCCGCAAGCCGGATCGAGACAGCGCAGTTCCCACGGCTTGCGGTTGGGTTGTAGCTTCAACGCCTGCGCGACGCTCTCCTCGACGAGGAACTTCGTAACGGACTCGGGAGTGTAGAAACTCCCCTGTTTGCGCCGTGTGTCGCGGCCGGCTTGCGGATCGAGCCGACCCTGCTTGATCTCGATGACGTAGCCCAAAAACTGCTCGTAGATATTGCCCAGGATGCGGGGATTGATCTGCGAATAGTCGATGGTCCGCCCAATCGAATCGCGGGAAAGCCTTTTCAGAAGACCGCAAAACATCGCGTCGCCGATCTTCAGCGTCGATTCGTCCAAAATCGGGTCGGGATCGAACAACGCGCCGTCGTAAGGATAAATATCGAACTGCGTCTTCGCGCGTCCGTCCAGCCAGGAAAAATACTGCTGCACGTAGCCGTACAAACTGGCGGGCAACCCCCACTTGCGATCGTTCTCGAACCGCTGCATTACCTCGCGGGCCAGAAAATCCCTGGGCAGCAAGGGGGTGTGTTCCGCGAACAGAATAAACATCACGCGGAACAGCAATTTCACCACCGCGTCGTTGACGTCCTCCTGGGGCAGAGCCCCGACCTGCGGCTGTATCTCGCGGTAGAGCAGCAACCGCGCGTCGACGAGTTTTTGGTACAGGCTGTCGCCGATCTCCTGCTGCCACTGTTCGTTCTGCCGCCGCAACTCATCCAAACGGCTTACACCGTCTCGATTGAGCAAAAAGGCGCCGCGGCTGAACGTTGCGTAGAACCGCAGAAACATCCTGCGGTTTTCCAGGAGGTCTTTCAACCGGTATCGCTCGCAAGCGCCGAGCGGGCTTTGGCTCCCTTTCAATTGGGTCTTGTAGAGCCGCCATTCCGCCCCGTTGGTTACGATGAACCATCGCGAACTGGAAAGGGCCGCATACTCGAATCCTTGCCGCACCGCCGAACGACCGGACGATTCTTTTTCGTCAAGCGACTTGCCCCAACTCTTCGCTTCAAGGGGAACGGGATTGTCCGATACGCGGAAGTAGTATTCGACCGCGCCGGTCTCTCCACCCGCCCCGGCGTGTTTTACGGCGTGTTCGGCGTCGTTCTCGTTGCGATCGAACCCCAATACCTCGTAAAGAATGGGTTCGATGACCTTCTCGCGGGTATTCGCCTCGCCCGTCAGACGCTTCCGTTCGATATCCTTCAACCCTCTCCTAAACACCTTCGACTGGAGATAATCCCAATTGGCGTGCTCCAAGCGGTCGGCTATCGCCTGCACGTGTTGCGAGTAAAACAGGGATGTCAACATCGGTTCGGCCATGCTCTATTGAATAATCGGCCGAACGACAAACGTCAATGGGGGGCGATGTATTACCCGGCCAGAATCCGCTCGACTTCCGCGTGGTCCACGTCCATGATGTAGGGGATGCCGCTGATTTCCGCGGCCTCGCGGGTCAAGCTGGCTAGATCGTCGCGCGATAGATGCGGCAAGGCGAACTTTCGGCTGCCGGCCATCAACTGACGCAGACCCTGGTCCAGACGCTCGTAGTAAGTGTATAGACCCAACGCGCCGGTGGGGAGCTGCTCGAAGGCCGCGTCGCCAAGCTCCTTCCGCAACGCGCCGGCGGTGACGAAAATCTCGTCCTTCGTCACTCCGAACCGCTCGACGTAGACCGGCACCTGCTGCTCGTCGATCGTTTTGCCGATCGTCTTGCCGACCATTGCGGCGGCGATCGGCGCCCGGGCCATGCCGACCAGTTTGACAAACGGCGCGCCGAGCGCAAGCCCCTTGAATATCTGATCCTCGAAGGTGAACCCGCCGGCGACGGCAATCGCGGGCACGTGTTCGCCCCGGTCGGCAAACTGTTTGGCGTAGCGGTACAAGAGCGAGTGGAGATGCACCGGCGGGACGCCCCATTCGTTCATCATCCGCCAGGGGCTCATGCCGGTCCCGCCGCCGGCCCCGTCGACCGTCAGCAGGTCGATCTTGTAGCGGGAGGCGAACAACACCGCCCGGGCCAGGTCCGCCGGCCGAAATGCGCCGGTTTTGAGAAACACGTATTTCGCGCCCGCCTTGCGCAGCTCTTCGGCGCGCTGGGCGAACGATTCCTCGGATACCATGCCGACGCGCGAGTGCCGCTCGAACTCCTTGAACATGCCGCGATTGAAAGCCTCGATGATCTCGGGCGCGGTCGGGTCGGGCAACACCAGGTAGCCGCGCTTGTGCAACATCTGGGCCTTGGCCAGGTCGCGGATCTTCACCTCGCCGCCGATGTTCTTGGCCCCTTGCCCCCATTTCATCTCGACGCACTCGACGCCCAGCTTCTCGATGGCGTATTCCTGCACGCCGAGCCGGGTGTCCTCGATGTTCGCTTGCACGATGATCGCGCCGTAGCCGTCGCGCTGATGGTCCTTGAAGAGTTTCACGCGGCGCTTCAGATCGACGGTATCTACCACCCGGCCGTCCTTGAAGACCGCCTCGGAGTCCATGCCGGCGACGTTTTCGCCGATCGTCAGGCCGGTGCCGGCCAGGGCCGAGCCGATGGCCAGCCCCTCCCAGTTGTTCTTGGCGATGTTGGTCGAGCCGATGCCGGGTATGATCCACGGACGGTGGAACTTCAGCCCCTGGTCGTGGCCGAAGCGGACCTCGAGGCTGACCGCCGGGAAGATCGCCTTGTCGCTGTCGGCCTCGATGCCGTGGGCGCCGACCGCCGTGCCCATGATGTTGAAGTGTGAATAATCGACCGGATAGCTCTTTTCGGCCGCGGTGGTGATGACTCCGAACGGCTGCGGATAGATCACTTCGTGGCCGCGGTAGGCCGATTTGCCGATCTCGCACATGCCGATGCAGCCATCGACGCAAGTCACGCACATGCCCGAGGCGGGCACTACCGAGTCTTCCGTCCGGTTCTTCGTCAACGTCGCCGCCGAGGAGTTGATCCTGGAATACGTGGAAATCATGTTCGTTTTGCTCCTGAAATTCGTTCACTAATGGTTGCGGTCGCGGAAAAATCCGACGTAGGGTGGGTCAAGCGAAGCGCGGCCCCACCATGTTTTCCGTTGGTGGGGCTTCGCTTCGCTTGACCCACCCTACTCTCGTTCACTTGTGGTTGCGGTCTTGGATTTCGCACGCAACGCAGGGGTCCATGTAACACATCATATCGTTGAAATCTTGTTTCTCCACACAAGGCGGCGTCAGGTTGGCGCAGCCGCCGCAAATGGCCTTCTCCGGCTCGTTGTACGTGCAGCGCAACTCGCAGACCGGACAGACGTAGAGGCAGCCGCCGCACTGCCGGCAGACGTCCGACTTAACGTCAAAGGGGGTTCCGATCGCCCGCTTCGTGCCGCGGTAGGTGAAACCGATGGCCTTGGCCATCATCTGCTCCTCGCACATCCGCACGCAGCGGCCACAGAGGATACAGTTCTCGTATTCCTGCCGGAACCGCGGCCGGCGCACGCCGTGCGCCGAGGCCAGGTCTTGGATCGTCTTCGACTGCGGACACGATGCCAGCAGCAGTTCGATAATCATCTTCCTCGCCCGCAGCACGCGCTTGGAGGCGGTGCGGACTTTCAGCCCTTCTTCGGCCGGATACGTGCAGGAGGAAACCAGTTTCGACTTCGGTTCCGTGCCGATTTCCACCACGCACAGTCGGCACGCGCCGTAGGGCGAAAGCCCCTCCATGTGGCAAAGCGTGGGAATAGGGAAGCCTAGATACTGGGCCGCCTCCAAAAGGGTAGTCCCTTTTTCCACGGAGACGTTCAGGCCGTTGATGGTCAAGTTAATCATGCGGATTTCTCTTCTGTGGCAACGGATTCAAACGGCACGCCGTTTTCGTCGCAGGTAAACTGCAAGTCGCATCGCAGGCAGCGTTGCGCCTCGGCGACGGCTTCTTCCTCCGAGAGGGTTTTTTCCACCGCGGCGAAGTTTTTCCGACGCGCCTCCGGCGGAATCGAGCGGACCTTCACTCGGCGGGCGGTTTCCTGCTGTTCCTCGTCGACCACCGCCGGCTCGATAAATACCCGAGGCAGTTTGACCTCGGGTGGAATCTCCAGACTCTCGCCGCGGAGATAGCGGCCGATCACCTCCGCGGCCCTCTTGCCGGTGGCGATGGCGTCGACCACGGTGGCCGGTCCGGTGGCGACGTCGCCGCCGGCGAAGACCCCGTCGCGGCTGGTGCGGAAGGTCTTGGGATCGATTTTGATCGAGCCGTTTTTGTTCAATTCCAACCCGGCGGCGGCGAGTATTTCGCCGGCCGGTTGCTCGCCGATGGCGACGATCAAGGTGTCCAGGTGTACGGCGAACTCGGTACCCTGCTCTGGCGCCGGCCTCGGCCGGCCGCTGGCGTCCAGCTTCCCCAGCCGGTTGCGGATACATTCCATGCCGTCCAACCGTCCGTCCTTGGCGAAGAGTTTTTGCGGCGAGACGAGGACCTCGATTTTCACGCCTTCCTCGCGTGCGGCCTCGATTTCCTCCTCGTAGGCGGGCATTTCCCGCTCCGTGCGGCGGTAGAATAGCGTGACGCTTTCCACGTCTTTCTGCCGGATGGCCACCCGGGCCGCGTCGACGGCCGAGTTGCCCCCGCCGATCACGCCCACGTGTCCGCGGGCCAACTCTTCTCCCCGGAGGTTGAACGCCTTGAGGAACCGCATGGACGGATATACCCCGTCGAGGTCTTCGCTCTCCAGACCCAGCGGCCGGCTCTCATGGGCGCCGATGGCCAGAAAAACCGCGTGGAATCCGTCGGCCGTCAACGAGTCGAGGGCGATGTCTTGCCCAAACCTGACGCCGCAGCGGACCGCGACATCTCCCAACAGCGAGGCGATTTCCTTTTCTATCAGGTCGCGGGGCAAGCGGTAGGCGGGTATTCCGCCGGTGAGCATTCCGCCCGGCGCGTCCTCGGCCTCGAACAGCGTGACCTTGTAACCTTGAAGCGAGAGGTAATGAGCGGCGGAGATTCCGGCCGGTCCGCCGCCGACGACGGCCACGGGCCTCGGCCCCCTCTCCCTTTGGGAGAGGTTAACAGCCTGTTGAAAAAGGGTGCCACTGCTGGCTTGCCCAGCAGTGCGGGGAGAAACTCCCGGGGAAACACTGCTGGACAAGCCAGCAGTGGCACCCGAACTCTCGGAAACCGACTTTTTCAACGGGCTGCTAAGGCCCTCACCCCCTGCTCCTCTCTCAGTGGGAGAGGGGAGATTTTTCGCCGGTCGCTCGATACGCGGCGGCTTGTAGACGCCGGGATCGACCCGGTCGGTGATGAATCGCTTGAGCGCTCGGATTGCGATTGGTTCGCCCCCGCTTTGGCCGAGCTGACAGCGGTGTTCGCACCTGTGGTCGCAGACCCGCGCACAGATCGAGGGAAAGGGATTCGCTTCGCGTACTACCTGATAGGCTTCCTCGTATTGTCCCTTTTCCAGCAGGGCCACGTATCGCCAGGCCTCGGTGTCCAGGGGGCATGCGGTCTGGCAGGCCGCGCCGACCAGATCGCCGCAGACGAAGGCGTCGCACCGCTTGTCGATCACGTGCCGCTCGTACTCTTTTCGGAAGTAACGGAGTGTGCTGAGCACCGGGTTGCCGGCAGTCTGGCCGAGTCCGCAGAGGGTAGTGTCTTTGACCACCTGGGCCAATTCCTCGAGCAGATCGAGGTGTTCGAGGGTTCCGCGACCTTTGGTAATGTCGTCGAGCAACTCGTACATCCGCTGCGTTCCCTTGCGGCAGGTAAAGCATTTTCCGCAGGATTCCTCCTGGAGGAAGTTCATAAAATACTTTGCCACGTCGACCATGCAGGTGTTCTCGTCCATGACGATCATCCCGCCGGAGCCCATGATGGACCCCGCGGCTGCCAGGCTGTCGTAATCGACGGCGAGGTCGAACATCTCGACGGGGATGCAACCGCCCGAGGGACCGCCGGTCTGTACGGCCTTGATGGGCGAGTCTCCGGCCGGCCCGCCGCCGATGTCATAAACGATTTCCCGGATGGTGATTCCCATCGGGACTTCGACCAGGCCGGTGTTTTGGATTTTGCCGACGAGGCTGAAGATTTTGGTGCCGGAGTTGTTTTTCGTTCCCACCTTGGCGAACTCTTCGGCGCCTTGGTGGATGATGATGGGGATGTTGGCCCAGGTTTCGACGTTGTTGATTATAGTGGGTTTGCCATCGACGCCCTTTTGCACGGGATAGGGCGGCCGCTGGCGAGGCTCGCCGCGCTTCCCTTCGATCGACCGGATCAGGGCCGTTTCCTCGCCGCAGACGAACGCCCCGGCGCCGCGGACCACGTGGATGTCGAACGAGAAATCTTCGCCGAGGATGTTGTTTCCCAGCAGCCCGTACTCGCGGGCCTGATGCAAGGCGAAGTTGAGATTCTCGATCGCCAGCGGATATTCGTGGCGGACGTAGACGATGCCTTCGTTGGCGCCCCCGCCGTAAGCTCCGATGACCATGCCCTCGATAATGCTGTGTGGATTGCCTTCCAGGATGCAGCGGTCCATGTACGCGCCGGGGTCGCCTTCGTCGGCGTTGCAGACGAGGACTTTTCCGCGCGGGCCGGGCTGCTTGGCGAGCATTTCCCATTTCAGACCGGTGGGAAAACCGCCGCCGCCGCGTCCGCGAAGCCCCGACTGTTTGACCTGCTCCACCACGCCCGTCGGACCAAGCGATGAGAGGGCTTTTTCAATGGCCTGGTATCCCCCCTCGACGATGTAATCGTGGATCCGCGTCGGGTCGATCTTCTGGTTCATCGCCAGGATCGTGCGATGCTGATTTTTGAAGAACGGGACGTCGTCCCGGTTCCGGTAGACTTCGCCGGTGCGCGGGTCGCGGTAAAGCAGTTCCTCGACGTAACGGCCCTCGAGCGCGGCGCGGATGATCCGCGGGATGTGCTCGACCTTCACCTGTGCGTAGAACGCCTGCTGCGGCTCGGTCAGCAGGAACGGCCCCATTTCGCAGAAGCCGTGGCATCCGGTGGTTTTCAGGGCGACCTTGCCGACCAGCCCGTTTTCGAGGATATATCCCTGTGCGACTTGGATGATGTCGGCCGCGCGGCTCGCGCGACAGGCGGTGCCGGCGCAGATCACGATCCGTAGCGTGTTGGGGTCTACGTCGGCCCGGAGCATGTTCCCCAATTGCCTTAACTCAACGCAGGAAGACAGACGCGTCATCTCATTACTCTCGGGTGGGTTGTTTCTTCTTGTTTAGCGGCCGCCGGCATTGGGTGGCACTCTTTCGTTTAGCAGTCGCTGACCTTGGGTGGCACTCTTTCGTTTAGCAGTCGCCGGCACGGCGGCCCGTGTTCTGCCGCAAGCCGCCGTACCGGCGGCTGCTAAACATGCGGATCAAACCAAGTCCAATAGGTGTTTTTCACATCCGCGGCGCGAACAAAACTGAATGGTTCCGCCCCCCAGCACAATCAACGAAACCAACGGCGCCTCACACAACGGGCACAACATTCGGTTGATAAGTTCCTTGTGGCAGTGGGGGCAAAAGAACCGCGCGACGCTCTGGCGGTGAATCTCCCAATCGGAAACGACCCGATAACTGCCGAACAGCGAGGATAGCCGCAGCCGCCCCTGCTGGCCGTCGGCCAGCACGCTGACGCGGATCGACGGGCGGTTATCGATGTCATACTTCGAGTCCATTAGGCTGTGGTTGCAGTGCGGACAACTTACCTGGACGGGGAACAGCGCCCGTTCCACTTCGGTCGGCAGGAATCCCTGTTCGACCGAATCGAGCAGCGCTCGGACCTTGCGACGGCGTACTTTCGGGAAATAGCGGCCGTCGATCACCACGACCGGCCCCAAGGCGCATGCGCCAAGGCAATTGGCGGTCTCCAGGCTGAATTGGCCGTCGGAGGTCGTATCGCCGGCCGCGATACCCAGTTGTTTCTCAAGCTCGTCGACCACGCCGGCCGCCCCGCGGACGTGGCACGCCGTCCCCATGCACGCGCAAATCAGGTGCTTCCCACGAGGTTTGAGGCTGAACAGGCGGTAAAACGTGGCTATGCCGTAGATGTCCACCAGAGAACGTCCGGTCCGCTCGCCGACCATTCGCAACGCTTTTTCCGGGAGATAGCCGAACCTTGCCTGGATGTCTTCCAAGACGGCGATTATCTCGGCGCGCTCGCCCCGATGCTTCGCCAAAATGGCCGGAATATCCCGGCATATTTCGTCTTGGTCTTGCTCGCCGGAAAGCGGCACGGCCTCGGAAGAATCGGCTCTATTGGTAGCTTCGCAAATTGACATGTCAGCAGTACTCCTCGCAGTGCCAGATGTCTCCTTCCGGCTTCATGATTTTGCAGGTATGACGGTTTTCGCAATTGCAGCACAAGCCGCGGAACTTGCCTTCTTCGACGGCATTGTCGGGGCCGTCGCACAAGGCGTCGTCTTCCCTCGCTGCCGCCTCCACCACTTCCAACTCGAACTGTTCGCAGAAGAGCTTCGGCCGATCGAGCGTACCACGGTTCATGCAGCCGTCTTCATGTACGCAGATGTTGCAGAGGTCCAGGAATTCTCCCACCATGTCGTTCTCCATTGGTTGCCGGATCGAGTGCGCGGACGTCTCGTCTGTCCGAGACGCCTCCCCCCCGGTGAACGCGCTCCCAATCGAGGTTTTTGGGGAATCAGTTGTTCCCCGCCGCGAGGAGATGCAGCTTGCGTGCCAATGGAAGCACGTGGCAAAATAATCCGGCGAAGGACCGACGGCGAGACGTGAAAACGCGGGGAAATGCCGGTGTCGGGGTCAGATTGCCACTGCGATCCACGATGGCACGGACATGACAACGATGGCTGTCATTATGGGGAGATACGCCCCGGCGGGGAAAAAATCCCCGGTTTCCCCCTCGTTCCCACGCTCCGCGTGGGAACGCACTGTCCGAACGCTTCGCGTTCGCCTGGCGGGCGGAAAAATCTTACGCCCCCACGCTTCCCATCGACGCAGAGAGGATGTGAATTTTTCGATTTGGCGTCGTTAAGACCACAATCCGTAGGGTGCGTGAAACGCACCATGCACTACCGGTTGTGGTGCGTTTCACGCACCCTACAAAAGTTCACAGCCTCAGAGCGTCGGCAGACGCGGGTTCCCACGCGGAGCATGGGAACCAGGACGACCTCCCTATTTCCCCATCTTCTTCAGCTTCTCGCGGAGCGTTTTACGGTCCATGGCGAGAATTTCCGCCGCGCGGGTACGGTTCCCGCCCACGCTCGAAAGCACGTTGCGGATGTACTCCGCCTCGACCTCGGCCAGGGTACGGGTCAGATCTCCTTGGCGAGAGATGGAGAATCGCATCAGGGCGGGCAGGTCGGGAACGTCGATCCGCTCACCCTCCGACATCACCAACAGACGGTGGACGACGTTCTCCAACTCGCGGACGTTGCCCGGCCAAGAGTAGCCGCTCTTCAGCACTTGCAGGGCTTCGTCGGTGAATTGCGGCTGCGGCTTGTCCAACTCCCGTGAGTATTTTCGGCTGAAGTGGTTGACCAACAGCACGATGTCGTCGCCGCGGTCTCGCAGCGGCGGAAGCTCGATGCTCACCACGTTCAGGCGAAAATAGAGGTCTTCGCGGAACTGCCCCTTCTCGACCAGCCGCGGAAGGGCTTTGTTGGTCGAGGCCAATACCCGCACGTCGACCTTTCGCTTGCGGGTCGAACCGACCATGTAGACCTCGCGGTCTTGCAGCACCCGCAGCAGTTTGACCTGCATGTTGAGGCTGGTTTCGCTGATTTCGTCGAGGAAGATGGTCCCTCCGTCGGCGGTTTGGAAGAATCCCGCCCGCGACTCGGTGGCGCCGGTGAAGGCCCCCTTCACGTAACCGAACAGTTCGCTTTCCAACAGGCTTTCGGGTATTCCGCCGCAGTTGATCGGCACCAGCGGCGCCGCGGCCCGAGGACTGCAATAATGTATGGCGCGGGCGACCAGTTCCTTGCCCGTGCCGCTCTCGCCGAAGATCAACACGGTGGCCGAACTGGAGGCCACCTTGCCGATCGACTTGAGCACCTTGCGCATCGGCTCCGACTGGCCGATCCGGCCGTGCGCGGCGGGCGGAATACCAGGCGGCTGTGCCCTGCCCAGCCGACGCCGGCGCAGCTTGTCCAACGCCTGGCGGACCGCCGCGAACAGCTCGGCGTCGGTGAACGGTTTCGCCAGATACTCTTCCGCCCCGGTCTTGACCGCCGTCACGGCCCCGGCCACCGACGGGTAGCCGGTAATCATAATCACTTCCATGTCCTTGTGGTTCTCGCGGATGTGACGCACAAGGTCCATGCCGCTGATCTTCGGCATCTTGAAATCGGTGACGACCAGATCGACGGGCGTGGTCTCGATGATCGCCAGCGCCTCGGCCACACCCGGCGCGGTGTAGACCGAGTAACCGACCGAAGCCAGATTCCGCTGTAGAACTTCAACCGTGTCGGGCACGTCGTCCACGACCAGGATAGTATCTTTCTTAGCTTTCTCGCTCATCGGCCTTTCTTTCCTGAAAAAGGTGTCAGAACTATTTTTCCGGGAAATGGCTATTGGGACAACGCTCACCCGCCAAAAATAGTTCTGACACCTTTTTTCTTGCGGTCAGATAGGCCGTGACCTCAAACCGCGACCACTTCCACGCGGGGAGAAAAGCCAAGTTTGTGAAGAAGTTCTTCGCAGTCTTCCCATGCGAGACCGAAGGCCCGCACGTCGGCAACACCGAGACGGGCGAGGACGGACGAAAGCGTCTCGGCATCACGCTCGGCAAGCTCGCCGTCCATTATGGCGTTCTCGGCCCAGTCCACCAACTGCGCCGGCGTGATTTCGTGGTGAAGATACGCGGCGATTTTTTCAGCGACAGTTTGCTTTGTGATTATCATGAGTTTACTTTGTTGATTATCATGACTGTATGGCTGTATTCTACATTTTCTGGTGGCCTTTGTCCACCGGGAATTTCTCATGCGTCTCGACCAGTTTGCCCTGGTCGTCGTAGACCTCCTGCCAAAAACGCAGGGTCGTTTCGTTCGCGTCCACTTCCTTGAAATACCGCGCCACCCAGCCAAGCCGGCCTGTCACATCCAGCCGGTAGCGTCGTCCGCCGCCGTGCAATTCTTCCCACTGGCCGAACTTCTTTTCGTTCTGAGAGCGCGTGCTCATTTGGCTGCGCCTTCCACGAGTTTGATTTCCTCCAACGTCACGCCGTGGAGCGTATACACCAACTCGCCTATCTCCCACTCCAACTCGCTCACGTCCGCCCCGGCGTCGCGTTGCTTTGCCGGCAAGGATTCGATGATCACTTGACAACCAGTTCGCGAGCGTGGGTGATTTCGCGCTTGCCGACGGGGCGCACTTGGGCGGATTCCAAAGTCACCACGGCGGCGGTCTTCCCGTCCAGGGTGGTGAACTCCACTTCGTAGGCCAGGCCGTCGCGGTAAACATGCACCACCGTGCCCACGTCGCCGGCTTCAAGTCCTTCGGCGGGCACCGCCACATTCAGCACGATTCGTTCGTGTTCGTTAATCATGGGTTCCTCTCATTCTTCGCGAGAACAGAAAAAAGGTGTCAGAACTATTTTTCTGAAAAATTGGCCGTTGCAGCAACGCTCACCCACCGAAAATAGTTCTGACACCTTTTTCCGTCCCACCAGTTCGATTTCCTCCGGCGTCAGGCCGCCCGCGAAAAAGGTGTCAGAACTATTTTTCTGAAAAATGGCTGTCCGAGCAACGCTCACCCGCCGTAAATAGTTCTGACACCTTTTTCACCTGACACCTTTTTCACCTTATCATCCCCTTTTCACACCCCACCTTTTTCACACTTTTTCACACGGGGCCAAACTCTCTCCAGGTCGTTCGTGACATTGACGAGACGTTCAACATCGAAGGGATCCATTGCCGTTGCAGTTAATAAAACATGGTATCGCTTGTAGATTATTACCAGCAGGTCAATTGCTTTATTGATCTGCCCCCACTTCGGCCGCCCCTTCTTCCGTCTGTCCTCTTCGGTATGCGCCACCACTTTATCAACCAACCGCTTGATTGGTCGAACAGCACGTTTAATGGCGGCTATGTCTACTCGTATTCGGCGTTCTGGCATGAACTGAGCCTTTGCATTGCCGCAAAGGTTATTGAAATCGCGATTAGCGCGAAAATCGCGATTAAAGATCCGCTTTGGATACATGCCGGTGTACCAACGGCGAGAAAGGAGTTTGTGATTGGCAGCCATATCTTCAAGCAATATCACGAGCGATAGACTAGTCTGGCTCTTACGCGGTTGTTCGGGGGGTGGCTCTGATAGCCTGCGAATGGTTGTCGTCGCAAAAGCCAAATAATTTTGCACCATCCATTGTGCGAGACGGCCACCACCATTGCCGCCTTTGTGCCGTTTCCACACGTCGTTGGCCTGCCGCATAATGTGTCGATTGATGACCAAATCCCGCAACTGCTCGTCGAAAATGCGAGTCAATCTTTTTCGCCAAAGAGAAATTAGGTATGAAGCCATGTGTCTGACATGCTCCTTTAGGGGGATTCCGAAACTGGAACGCAACTCGTATTGGCAAGCCCGGATGTGAAAACTAGCTACGTCCCCATTTCAGGTGGGAAAAGGTGTCAGAACTATTTTTCTGAAAAATTGGCCGTTGCAGCAACGCTCACCCACCGAAAATAGTTCTGACACCTTTTTCCGTTCTGTTGATACCGTGAAATGACTTGCTCAAACGCCTGCTCGTCGACCGACCGTTCGGCGCGCGTCGGGTCGAAATGAACTTTGTCGATGCACTCCGCAAACAGTCTTGCGAAACCCCAGCGCGACATGCAGTCGGCAATATCCAAGACAAACTGCTTCCGTTCATCGTAAGTCAAGTGGATGTAGTCGGCCGTATGCTTGTAGTTCTTCTTCGTCTGCTTATGAAGCTTCTTATTCGGCTGGGCCTGTACGCGAAGCAACTCCGCTTTGCGCAGCCGTTCCACCTCGCTTCGGCGCTGATTGCGGTTTAACTCGGCAAAATCCGGAACACGGTTTTGCTCAAGGTATTTTCGCAGCAGCCAAGCGGTATGAAGCTCTGCATCGCCCAAACCATAGCGTTCCTTGATGCGTCTGACTTCCCGATCGCAGTCGTTCCAATGCCAAATCGGAACAGAGATTCCCGCCAGAATGAAGTGAGACGTGTTTCCCGGAATGTTGGAAGTCCCGGATTCGTCCATGTAGCAGAGGTACATCGTGCCTCCCGCCGGCGCTAGCGCGCACAAAAAAAGCGACTGGGCTTTTGGGGCGATTCGCCCCAAGACGAGACGCTTAGCGACTCATCCCAGACGCACTGTAATTATCGGCTGTATATTTTTTTTTGCAAGAGGAAAAATCCTAAAAGCTGCGGTTAGGTGGGGTTTTCCGGGAAATCCCCGCAGACGTAACGCTGCCGTGGGGTGCGGCGTAACGCCCTGGCGGCACGTGCTCTGCGGCGTACGAGTAGCACTGGCGTCTCGCCAGTACATGGCGTACGATTCGCCGGGCGCCACCCAGCCATCGGCGTCTGGAGATGCCTACTAGATCTTATGTTTTCTCTTCCGCGTCAGCCAGGGGCAATCGGACCTCGAATTTGGAGCCGCGACCCGGTACGCTTTCGACCTCGATCGTGCCGCCGTGGGAAGTCACGATTCCGTGGACCACCGGCAGCCCGAGTCCCGTCCCTTCGTGTATGTCCTTCGTGGTGAAAAAGGGGACGAATATCCGCTTCAACACGCGGGAAGACATTCCGACGCCGTTGTCCTCGACGCAGAGGACCACCCGATCGTCCAGTTCGCGCGTGGAGATTTTCAGTACGCCTCCGCCCGGCATCGCTTGGATGGCGTTGACCACCAGGTTCACCAACACCTGGTTCAACTGCGAGGGATCGGCGACGATGTCGGGGAGCCGCGGGGAGAGATGCCGCTGGATGGCCACGCCGTCCTTCACGCAGCGCGATTCGAGGAAGTACAGCCCCTCCTCGACCAAAGCGTTGAGACTGACCCGCGTTTTTCGCGGCGGCATCTGCCGGGCAAAGAGCATCAGTTTCTTGATGACCTCGCGGGCGTGCAGCGAAGTGGTCACGATTTTGTCGAGGTCGCGGGCGGTCTGCCGTGGTAGGTCCGGCTCTTTGCGGGCGAGTTGGGCAAACGCCAGGATGTTGCCCAGCGGTTCGTTCAGTTCGTGCGCCACGCCCGCCGATAGTTGCCCGATCGTGGCCAGCCGGTCGGCGTGGCGGAGTTGGACTTGCAGGCGTTTGCGGTCCTCGGCCGCCTGGCGCCGTTCGATCAGCGAGGACACCTGCCGGGCGACAATGTCGAGCAGGTTGCGTTCCTCTTCGAGAAACGGCCCTTCGTCGAATTCCGGTTTCTCTTCCGAGTAGCCCACTTCGATACAGCCGCGCGTCTGGTCCTTTATCGCCAGCGGGGCGGTTTGCCTGGAGACGCACTCGCTGAAACCCTCCGTCGAGAAGCACTCGCCGTCGAGCACGATCCGCGCCGCCGCCGCCTCGGGATACTGCCAGGCGGGTGGCAACAGGGCCGCGATGCTCTGAAGGACTTCTTCGAGCCGGATGGCGGGCCGCTCCATTAGTTGCGCCATGCGGTAGAGGCAGGTCAACTCCTTGACCCGCTCCCGCAACGAGGCCTGCACGTGCTGGCTAATCAGCGCCAACCCAAGCGTTTGCGCGACGTTTTCGTAGTATCCCGTATCCGCCGCCCGAAAAAAGTCCTTGCCGCGAGCCTTAAATTGCAACAGGCCGATCGTTTCTTCCGCGACAATCAGCGGAATGGCGATCAGCGACGGAAACTCCTCGTTTTTTCGTGGTTTAGCAGGCCGTTGAAAAAGGGTGCCACTGCTGGCTTGGCCAGCAGTGCGGGGAGAAACACCCGGGGAAACACTGCTGGACAAGCCAGCAGTGGCACCCGAACTTTCGGAAATCGACTTTTTCAACGGGCTGTTAGGTTGTTCATCCGCCCGGTCATTTTCCACCGCGCGCGCTAGGAGCCCGTCGCTATCTCGGCGCAGGCAACAGCGGAATTCCACGTCGGCGGATTCGGCCCTGTCGCGAAATGCCTCGCAACGGAAGCTCTGGAGTCCTCTTTCCACGCGCAGCTCGACCGCGTTGCATTTGGAGAAGTCCAGCAACATACCGGTGATTTCCCGCAAAAAATCGACGTGGGAAATATCGCTGTTCGCCGATTGTAGTATCCGTTGAGACAGGGCGTGGTATTCCCCCGGCCCCGTTCCGGCCGAAGGACGCGTGGTTCGGGAGTGTGGCACCTTCTTTTTCATCGCCATCCGATTCTATCACGGCGGATGTTTTCTTGAAAGTCTCGTTTCACTTCCGAAACGCAGTGTTGTTTGCCGTTGTTGTTTAGCCGGCGTGCTTGCGCGCCGGCTAAACGAAGCGGTGCGAAAAGCCTAGCCCGCATTTCTCATTAGTCGAACACTAGCCCGAAGCGCAAGCGAGGGATGGACAACGGGTTGCCCTCGCTTGCGCGTCGGGCTAGTGTTGCGCACTTCGTGCCGGATTATCCCCGTATGGTGAGAAAATGCGGGCTAACAGCCCGTTGAAAAAGGGCGCCACTGCTGGCTTGCCCAGCAGTGCAGGGGAAAACACCCGGAAAAACACTGCTGGACAAGCCAGCAGTGGCACCCGAACTCTCGAAAACCAACTTTTTCAACGGGCTGATGGAAGCGTCAATACTCTCGCTTCGTGATGATGCCCGGTTGGGGCACGGGATACTTGCCGTCGGGCCCGGCCGGCAGGGGCGAGGGAGAATCCATCGTCAGCTTATCCACGGCGGGAGCGAACTCGTGCTCGTGGTTGAGAATTTGGTCGTACGTAACGACCTGGCCGGTGTGGGCGGCCATCCGTCCCATCGAGGAGACCAGGCTGACTTCGGCGCCTCGCCGCGCCTCGTTGAAGGGCTTGTCCCGGCGGATGGCGTCGATCAGGTGGTCCCACTCGTACTGGTAAAATTTCGTGGGCTGCGAGGATTTCCACGCGATATCGGCGCGGTTGGGGTTCTGCCCCTTGAAGATACGGCTGTCGCAGATGGACGCGAGGCCCTTGGTTCCATGAACATGACTGGCGGTCTGCTCGTGGCATCCAAGGATGCATCGGCCATTGAGAAAGAGTTTCGTGCCGTCGGCAAACGTGTACTCGACGGAATAGTTGTCGAAGTTTTGATCGACGGAGTTGCCGCGATAGTGGCGGCCGCCGCTGGCTTGGGCCTGGACCGGCCAGGCGTTCTTCATCCAACAGCACTCATCGACGCTGTGGATGTAGAAGTCGCTGTAGCAGCCGCCGCTGGCCCAAAGGAAGCTGTGGAACCGGCGGATCTGGTAAAGCAGCTCGGTGATGCCCTGCGGCTTTGGATTGGACGCGAAGGAGGCAATAGGCCCGTGCATTCGGTATGTCCTCATGGCGATGATCTCGCCGATCTCATCCGCCTGAATCCGCTCATGAAGCTCCGCGCGGGCCTTACAGTGGCGAAACATGAGTCCCACGCCCACTTTGAGTCCCTGCTTCGTGGATTCCTCGGCCAGCGCCAGCATCTTGCGGGTGGTGGGACCATCGACGGTGGTCGGCTTCTCCATGAAAACGTTCAGGCCCTTCTGGATGGCGTAGCCGAAGTGGGCCCAGCGGAATGCCGGCGGTGTGGCGAAGATCGCCACGTCGCCGGGCGCCAGACAATCCATCGCCTTTTGGTAGGCGTCGAAGCCGATGAACTGGCGGTCCTGGGGCACGTCGACCTTGCCGCCGCACCTCTTTTTGAGAGCTTTGAGGCGGCCCACCAGCCGGTGCGGGAAGATATCGGCCATTGCCACCAGCTCGATCGGACCATTTTGGACGGACAGGGCATCGACGGCCGCGCCGGCGCCCCGGCCGCCGCAGCCGATCAGGGCCACGCGGATCGTGTTGTTCTCGGCGGCGTGGACGCGCGGAACGGCGATGCCCGTCAAAGCCGAGGCGGCGGCGATCCGGCCGGTGTTCTTCAGAAACTCGCGACGCGTTGCGGAATGTTTTTTGGAATCCATTTTTCTGCTCGTCGAGGAAAGGGGAGGAAGGGACCGGATAACCGTTCACAGGTCAGTAGGGTATCTGTCATCCTGAGCGCAGCGAAGGATGACGATGTCGGACTATAGTGGTTTGATTTTGATGTTGCGGTAGGCGATCGGTTCGTGGTCGCCCTGGAACATGAGCGGTCCGACGGGGACTTCGTTCTTGCTCATTGCGCCGCCGGTGCGGCCCTCGATCTCCACGTTCTCGTGGATAATCCGGCCATTGAGCGTACACTTGACCAGCTTGGCGTTGGCGATTTTCCTGCCATCATTGTCGAACTTCGGGGCACGGAAGTCAATGACGAACTTCTGCCACCGGCCGGGGGCCTTCGAGGCGTTGACCTTCGGCGCGGTGTTGCCGTAGACGGCGCCCATGTCGCCCGTGTCCACGTTCTTCTTGCCGAAGCTGTCGAGGATCTGGACCTCGTAGTTGCCCATCAGATAAATACCCGAGTTCGCTCCCTTCGGCACCATGACTTCCAGTTCGACGCGGCAATCGCCGAACTTGGCCTCGGTGTAGATATTCAGTGAACGGGCGGTGTTGATCAGTTCCTTTCCGCCCGGTGTGACTTCGATCTCCGAGGGATTCCCCTTGCTCAGTTTCGCGGTCCCGACGACCCATTTGCTGCGATCGTCGCTGCCCTGGAATTTCCACCCGGTCAGGTCTCTGCCGTTAAACGGCTCGATCGGGCCGTCGGCCGGGGCGTACCGGCCCATCAACAGAACCGCGGCGAAAACCATCGCCATCCGAGCGGCCAACACCACGCAATCACGACACTTCATGGCGAATCTCCTTGCAAAGTCGGTCAGAACGCCTTCCCGTCGATCGTCATGCCGTCTTTGCGGTTGCCCAAGCGTCGGTGGGTCTCGGGGTCAATCGAATAATTTATGAACTGGACCGAGCCATCGCAGAGGGCCATGTGGGAGCCGATGGCATGGGCGCTGCCAAACGCTCCCCAAATTACGCTGCCCGGCGTGTCGGGCTGCGGAGTCAGTACGATGCCGGGGGGGTCGTAGTTGCAAAAGCGGATGTTGTCGGGACTCCAGCCCTCGTACATTCCGTGGTCGTCGTGTGGGTCCAGCCCGTTTTCATAATAGTCGGGACAGAGATATTTTTCGCCTATCAAGTAGGTATAGCTGACGCCGTCAGATATGGACGCCATTGTCACCTCGCTACGGGGAAACACCACGCCGGTGGCGTCTTGACAGGGATACTGGAACGAATCGGCTTCGGCGATGGTTGACGGCTGGATGAAGCTTGACGGGACTATTGCGACGTTGGTGCCACCGTTGGCTGCGTAATCAATGGACGCTGCACTCGATGTATTGTCGGCATTGTAGTACCAGCGGTCGAGCGACCGCGGATAGACGACCGCCTTGCGCCGCGTAGGGCAAATGAACATTGTCAGGGGCGTCTGGTCGCGGCTGAACGCGCCGCTGCGTTGTGCCGCCGTGATCGTGTTGCGATCGCCGTCGCTGCCGAGGCCATGCACGGCCTGCTGTTCGAGGTACGGCAAGATGCTGAATACCCATGCGCCCGGCTGGTCCTTGCCAGTGCCGCGGTCTGGGTCGCCGGTCCAACGGTATCCCCAGCCGCCGCCGGGCAGGAAACCGTGGATCTCCTCGTGGTTGAGGGCCGCTAGCGAGAGCTGTTTGAGGTTGTTGCAGCACTGCAACCGCCTTGCCGCTTCCCGCGCCGCTTGCACCGCCGGCAGCAACAACGCGATCAAAATCCCGATGATCGTGATCACGACCAAAAGCTCCACTAAAGTAAAGGCGGTGGATTTCTGATTTCTGATTTCTGATTTCTGATTGTTTTGGCACATCGTTCATCTCATGGTTGAATGGAAAAGTAGAGGTTCACAACCGCGGGGAAGTCCCAATGTTTCTTTTGCTCCGGCCGCTGAACCACCTCGACCCCTTCCAGCGCGCCGATCAGCGGCCTTGATAGCGGCAGGTGCAAGACGATCTTCTTGGGTGGTCGGCGCTTCGGCGGATCGAACTTGATTTCCACCCCCTGCTTCGTGCCTCGCACCAGCAGGTTCATTTCGCCGAAATGCGTCGGCGCGCGTTCGATGCGTATCTCTTGGCCCTCGGCCAACCACCAGTCGGGCACGGCGCTGAGCAAGTGCAACTCGTCGCCCGTCTCGTGGAGGAGCATGTGGCGGAGCATTTGGGCAAAGTTCGACGCCCCCAAGGCGTGCGGGATCGTATCCAACCACGCGGTCCGCGTCTCGAAAAGAATCCCTTCCGGAAAAGCGTTGGCTGCCGTCGAATGGAGCAAGTACCAATAAAAGTCCTCTACGACCTGCTCGTCATTGCCGCTGACCGAGTCGGCCATCGTGGTGTATACCCCCATGTAGGGATGGATCGCTACGGGAAAGTCATGCCCCACCCAGCGGATCGTCCCTTCGACGTAGCCACCGCAGTAGCGTTGGCGGACTTCCTCGATCGAGGCGGCGACGCGCGGATCGTCCGCCGCGAAGATCGGCGTGGGCCAGAGCGTCTCGGTGTTCCCCCAGTGCGTCCCCGCTTTCTCCCAACTCGGCGGAAAGTGAGGCACTCTAAGTTTTTTCCAGGCGGCATTGATCGCCTCGCGGTAGAGTCTTGCTTCCTCGAGCAGTTCCTCTGCCTCGCCGGTCTTACCCAATGCCTCGGCGGCGTCGACCGTGCATAGCAGGCCACGGAGGTTCCAGAAGTCGTACCCAGGGATGTGGTGTTTGCCGTCCCAGAGGCATTCGCCGTCGGCCCTGGCGGCGGGCAACAGGCCGGCATACGGCGAATCCTCCGGGGCCAGACGCCGTGCCTTCATGGTCCAATCCGCCGCCCTGCGCATCTGCGGGTAGACTTTTACCAGCCATGCCCGGTCGCCGGTAATCTTCCAGTATTGCCAGAGTGCCCATACTGCTTGGCCGTTGGCATCGTACTGTTTGGTTTGGCTCTCGAACCGCCCGTCCGGCCGTTGGTGGCGGAGGAATGCCTCAATGGCCTTGGCGGCGGCGTCCGACAGGCCAGCCTCTTCCAGTCCCATGACTTGGTAGGCCCCGTCACGAATGTAGAAGCGGTCGTAAAAGCCCTCGCCGGCGTGCAACTCGCCGCGGTCGCTGGCGATCAGTTGGCAGACACGCGCGGCCAACAGCGTCTCGGTCGCCTTCTGGCAGGGAACCTTGATCCGTGCGGCGCCGGCCATCAGGTTATTCCAGTAATCGGTGGTCCGCTGGAGCCAGACGTCGGGGGCTTCTTGGTCGAAGGCCGCCGGGTTCTTCAGGGCCACGAACGGCGCCCGGACCACGGCCGCGGCGCTGGTCCCCGGCGCGAGCGTCCATGAGAAGTTTTGGGTCTGCGCGCCGGGGCCGGACCGTTTGGCCTGGAGTTTCGCCTCGGCCGGCAGTGGGCCGGTGTTGGTCGCCGTGACCTCCGCCCACACCAGAAAATTTTCACCTTCGGTGGGCCAATTAAACGCCTTCCGCCAATCCTTGACGCTCGGCAGCGGCGTGGCCCAATACTTGAAGTCGTAACGCACCGGACCATCCTTGGCCGATAACAGCATTACGGGCATCCAGCCCTCCAGGGCCGTCTTCGTCTGTTGCCGCGAAAGCGGCGTGAGGTTTTGTCCAAAGCGAAAACTCAACGCGCCGTTGTTCGCCAGCAGCACCTCGTTCGTCGGCTTCACTCGGGCACCGTAGCAATAGTCCCGTAGCCCCACGACGTTCCACGAATTGGCGAAGTAATCGAACGGTGCTTCCTCCGCACCAAGAGCCGATGAGTTTACGAAGACCGGAAGAACCAACAGAATACCGAGAGCGAGCACGTTTACCTGCTTTTGCACGATTGATTACCTCTTTTTTTGGGGTTGGACAAAGCTTCTCAGCGTGTGTTAGGCAACTTAAACAAAGAGTTCGTTCTCTTTGCGCTTTAGCGTAAGTTCTTGTGCTTCCGGAAATGGCCAGCGCTCCGAGCGTCGTCAACAAAACATTTCGTGACGACGCTGGAGATCGCCAAATCACAAATCATACTGTTGGGGTGGCAGGTAAACTGCCCCCCCCACGTTTACGCACACGGGGTGTGCGGCCTACAATTACTTCCGCTTCCG
>JAUWNG010000209.1 GCA_030612765.1 Planctomycetota bacterium | reverse complement strand
CATTGGCGTCAAGGCCACAAAACGAGGAAAAACGAGGAAAAAACAGGAGAAAAGCCCGCAAGGGACTTTTGCGCTGACCGTGCGTCAAAAATCCCGCCAGGAGACACTTGACACAATGGACTCTTTCAGGGATGGGCTATCTTATTCAAGCCCTTCGGGCTATTGAACTGCCGTAACTCCTTGCTCAGAAATGCTCCATAAGCGTATTCGGCAATATCCATTGGAAAAGAACCGTTATGTGAGAGTTTAGCCCGGCAAGTGTCCAAGAATCCCCAAACCTCGAAAAAACAAGGCCCTTTCGCGCCTTCTACCCGGCGATGGCGGGAGTAACACCAACGGGTGGCAGGTCGCGCAACTCCGCTCTGCTCAGGGCCTTATGGAAACTCGAAAAGGGACGGTTGACCAAGGTAAAGAAATCGTTAAACTTGACCGATCTCGACTGTATGTTGTGGCCGCTCTGGCGTGGGATACAATATATAGTAGGAAGGATCCCCGTATCTACTCCTAACGGAATAAGGAATCTCGTCATGGACCAACTGACACGCGAGACTGTTGGGGAGTCTGTCAAGACGGCCGACCACCCGGCGCCTAAGACTATGAAAACGGCCATCAAAGGACTGCATATTCCCTCGTCGTTCTGCCCCGAAGATCAGACCGATCCGTTCGCCACAGTGGAGTGGGAGCTGCGGACCGCGGCCATCAAGGGCGAGGGAGGCGAGGTCATTTTCGAGCAGCACGACTGCGAGGTTCCCACCTCCTGGAGCCAGTTGGCAACCAATGTCGTGGCAAACAAGTATCTCTACGGCGAGTTAGGCACCGACGAGCGGGAGAAGGGCGTTCGCCAACTGATCCATCGGGTCTGCCGCACGATTGCCGACTGGGGCATCGAGGACGGCTACTTCGCCACGCCGGCCGACGGCGAGCGGTTCTACCGCGATTTGACGTGGCTGTGCGTTCACCAGCACGCCGCGTTCAATTCGCCCGTCTGGTTCAACGTGGGCCTATTTCATCAGTACGGCGTGAAGGGGACAAAGTGCAACTGGCGCTGGGACCGTAAGACCGGCGAGGTGGTCCAGCCCGAGAACCCTTACGAATATCCCCAGGCCTCGGCCTGTTTTATCCAGAGCGTGCAAGACAACATGGAAGACATCATGGAGTTGGCACGCAGCGAGGCGATGCTTTTCAAGTTCGGCTCCGGCACGGGCACCGACATTTCCACCTTGCGCTCTCACCGCGAGAAGCTTTCTGGCGGCGGGAAGCCTTCCGGTCCGCTGTCGTTCATGCGGGTCTACGACCAGATCGCGGCGGTGGTTAAGAGCGGCGGCAAGACCCGCCGGGCCGCCAAAATGCAGTCGATCAAGGACTGGCACCCCGACGTGATGGAGTTCATCGAGTGCAAGAGCCGCGAGGAGCGGAAGGTCCGCACACTGGTCGATGAGGGCTACGATCCGCAAGAGGCCTACGACACGGTGTTGTTCCAGAACTCCAATTTTTCCGTCCGGTTGAGCGACGACTTCATGCACGCGGTCGAAACCGACAAGCCGTGGGCCACCCACTGGGTAACCGATTCGAGCAAATCCGGGCCGAGCTATCAGGCGCGGGAGATGTTCAACAAGATCGCCGCCTCGACGTGGTGTTGCGGCGATCCGGGCGTACAGTACGACACGACGATCAACCGCTGGCACACCTGCCCAAGCTCCGGCCGGATCAACGCCAGCAACCCGTGTTCGGAATATATGTTCCTCGACAACTCGGCCTGCAACCTGGCGAGCATCAATCTGATGAAGTTCCGCGACGGCGACGGCACGTTCGACGCCGAGCGGTTCCAGGCGGCCTGCCGCGTGGTGTTCATCGCGCAGGAGATTCTCGTCGATCACGCCAATTACCCGACCAGACGGATCGCACTGAACAGCCACCGCTTCCGTCCGATAGGGCTGGGCTACTCGAACCTGGGTAGTCTGATAATGTCGGCCGGATTGCCCTACGATTCGGACGAGGCCCACGGCCTGTGCGGAACGATCACCGCCCTGTTGCACGGGGCCGCCTATCTGACCAGCACCGAGTTGGCCGAGGCCATCGGACCGTTCGAGGAGTACGAAAAGAACCGCGATCCGATGTTGCGGGTGATGGAGATGCACTGGGAAAAGGTGGACGAGATTTCCTCCTGCCCAAAGTATCTCCAGGATGCGGCCCGCGACTTGTGGGACAAGGTAGTGGCCCACGGCAAGCGTTTCGGGTTCCGCAACGCGCAGGCCACGGTGTTGGCCCCCACCGGCACGATCAGCTTTATGATGGACTGCGACACGACGGGCATCGAGCCGGACATCGCGTTGGTGAAGTACAAGCAGTTGGCCGGCGGCGGGACGTTGAAGATCGTCAATCGGACCGTGTCGCCCGTGCTGCGGAGCCTCGGCTACACCGACGCCCAGATCGAGGCGATTTTGGCCCACGTCGACCAGCACGACACGATCGAGGGCGCGCCGGAGTTGGATCCCGATCACCTGCCGATATTCGATTGCGCGTTTCCGCCGCGGAACGGCAAGCGGTCGATCTCCTGGCGGGCGCACGTCGGCATGATGGCCGCGGCCCAGCCGTTCGTCTCCGGAGCGATCTCGAAGACGGTAAACATGCCCAAGGAGAGCGCGCCGGAGGACGTGGCCGACGCTTACATGGAAGGCTGGCGGCTGGGTCTGAAGGCCTTGGCTATCTACCGCGACGGCTCGAAAGAGATGCAGCCGCTATCGACCAAGGCCAAGGCGGACAAGGCGGCGGAAAAGCTGTTGGCCGCCCCGCGCCGCGAGCGGTTGCCCGACACCAGACAGTCGATCACCCACAAGTTCAGCGTCTCCGGCCACGAGGGCTACATCACCGTGGGGCTTTATCCCGACGGCCGCCCCGGGGAACTGTTCATCACCATGGCCAAGGAAGGGAGCACGGTCGGCGGGATGATGGACTGTTTCGGCACCGCCATATCAATGAGCATGCAATACGGGGTGCCGCTGGAAGTGTACGTGAACAAGTTCTCGCACACTCGCTTCGAGCCGATGGGTTTCACGAAGAACCCCGACATCCGCATCGCCAAGAGCATCGTCGATTACATTTTCCGCTGGCTGGGGATCACGTTCCTGCCGGGCTACCGGGAGGCGAACAAGATGGCGCCGGCGTCGGCCGATTCTTCCGCGTCGGAGCCGGGAGAGCCGGACTCGGAGCAGCGGCCCGCCGCCACGACGGCCGGCGGGCCAAACGCGGCCCAAGGACCGGCCAAGACCGCCCAGTCGCCCAACGGATCGCCATCCACCTCGGGCAACGGCCAACACGGCCCAAAACACGCTCAGAAGCGGAACGGCTCATCGGCCGCCGCAGTGGCGATGGACCGCCTGGCCGTGACGGTCTTGGCCGAGGCAGCGGTCGGGCAGGCGTCGCACAGCGAGCAGTTCGCCTCGTTTCAGACCGACGCCCCGGCCTGCGACAACTGCGGCTCGATCACCGTTCGCAGCGGAAACTGCTACCTCTGCTACAACTGCGGCAGCAGCATGGGATGCTCGTAATCCGATCTTGGGGCCTCGGTTTAGCCCCGGCGTCCACGCCGGGGGCGGGCTAACCCGCGCCGCGTGGACGCGGCGGCTAAACATTGACGCGACCGATCCGCCGCGTGGACGCAGCGGCTAAACTCAGCATCTCGACCGCGACTTCGATAAGGATTTTTTCCGCGAGCCGTTGCATCATGTCCCAAACCAATAAAACCCTGGTGACGGTGGCCACTTTCAACGAGATGGAAAACCTGCCTCGATTGGTCGAGGAGATTTTCCACTACGTTCCAGAGGCGGACGTGCTGGTGATCGACGACAACTCGCCCGACGGAACCGGACAGTGGTGCGACCGGCAGCGGGCCGAAAAACCCAAGTTGCACTGCCTCCATCGACCCGGCAAACTCGGACTGGGTACGGCAACCATCGCCGGAATGAAATACGCCGTCGAAAACGGCTATCGCTATCAGTTGAACATGGACGCCGACTTCAGCCACAAGCCGGAGTATTTGCCGGCGCTGTTGGCCGGCATGGACCCGCCGGGCGGACCGGCCGTGGACGTGATGATCGGCTCGCGCTACACACCCGGCGGAGGCGTCGAGGGCTGGCCCCTGCACCGCCGGTTGATGAGCCGCGGCGTGAACCTTTACGCCCGATGGCTGCTCGGCCTGCGGCCGAAAGATTGCAGCGGCGCCTTTCGCTGCTATCGCACCGAGATGCTGGCCCGGCTCGATTTCGATTCGATCCGCAGCCGGGGATACTCCTTCCAGGAGGAGATACTCTGGCGGTTGAAGCGGCTCGGGGCGCGGTTCGGCGAGACGCCCATCGTCTTCGTCGATCGTCAACTCGGCGTCTCGAAGATCGACTCCGGCGAGGCCCTGGCGGCGCTGAGGATCATTTTCTCGCTGGGAGTGCAAAATCTGCTGCGACGTTCATGATAAAAAGTAGGGTGGGACAAGCGCAGCGCGGTCCCCCCCAGAGCCGGGCGCAAACATGGTGGGTCCGCGCGGCGCGTGTCGCACCCGACGTTTTT
>JAUWNG010000102.1 GCA_030612765.1 Planctomycetota bacterium | reverse complement strand
TCGGCACGGCCTTAACCGCCCATTGAAAAAGGGTGCCACTGCTGGCTTGCCCAGCAGTGCGGGGAGAAACACCCGGGAAAACACTGCTGGACAAGCCAGCAGTGGCACCCGAACTCTCGGAAACCGACTTTTTCAACGGGCTGTTAACCTACTTGACCAATTGGAATGGAGGTACGGCAATCGAAACAATTCCAAACTGTTCAGGGATACGGTTATATGCATGATTCGGTCGGATAATTTGGAGTACAAAAAGTTGATTAACAAGTCTTAGCTTTCAAGATAACAATCAAAGCCCTCATCGTTGTTTAGATCGTCCATAACTCCCTCCCACTATTCAAGGGTCTGCTCGGCCCCTATCATAGCAGGAGAGTCGGCAGCAATCAGCTACCCCCTCGTCATCTAAACAGTGCGAATCTCGCCCTCATGCAAACGGGCCAATCTGCTTTCCAAATAACCCCTAGCTAATCTTAATGAGACAGTGATATGAGTGTTATTTGACCTTGATAAATCAGGAAACAACGCATAGAACTCTTTGCTTGCTTTTTCACCAAAAAGCCCTTCCAGTAAAGCTCCAGTTTCTAATATCCACAATAACGCTTCATATTTACCCTGTGGAATGGATTTTATTCTACGTTCCAAAAGACTTCTTGTGTACTTAACGCGTTGTGCCTTATCAGCTACTCTCCGTCCAATATGACCAACATCCTCACTCGGGCGACTCCAAACCCACCAAACCAACAACCCGGAAATGATTGCTATAATCACAACCCACCACAAATCAGGATTACGAACCCAATCAGGAAAATATTCAGACAACTTCGATATTGCTTGTGGTGCGTCCACAATAATTCCCAATATAGTACCAACCATACCCACAATAATCATGACAACCACTGTTATTTTCTTCGACTTAGCAACAAAAGACATCGCTATTCTCCTGCTATTAGAGGTGTAAGTCATCACCACTATAGCAAGAGAGTCGGCAGCAGTCAGCTACCCTGTATCAAGTAGATAATTCCTGACCAATCAACGCCTCCCCCGTTACGTTGGCAAAATGCTGCTGTTTAAGAAGAAATTTCTACCGGCCATCCGCTCGGGCGAGAAGACGCAAACCATCCGCCTATGGAAACATCGCCGCATGCGCGCCGGACAGCGGAGCTATATACCCGGCGTCGGCCACATCCGCGTTACAACCGTCGAACCGGTGGAACTCGACCGGCTGACCGACGCCGACGCACGGCCCGACGGTTTCCAGAGCGCCCGGCAATTGCGCGAGGAGATCGCCCGGCTCTATCCCGAGCAATTGGCCGCGGGTTATCGGGCATATCGGGTTGTCTTCGAGCTGGAAGGAGCCGGAGGGAACGACGAATGTCGAAATCGAAATGATGAAAGCACGTTCTGAAGTTGTGAATTTTTCAAATTGGCGCCATCACGACCACAACCCGTAGGGTGCGTGAAACGCACCATGTACTACCGGTTGTGGTGCGTTTCACGCACCCTGCAAAAATTCACAACCTCTCCGCGTGGGAACGAGGAAAACGCATTGGTCACAGCGGTTAGTACTACAACGCGAAGAGAGCCGGCCAGCGCCCGGTATAATCTATGCAATCGTTTCCATGCACCGGCCGGACATGCGATTTTTTTTACCATGCGGTTTGCCGATTCCCGCTCCCGATCGACGTATAATTTACGGGGATAGTGATCAATTGCATGATGGGGCAATCATGTTAACGGAAATCTTTAACTGGATGTCGGGCGGGATCCTTGCCGCGATTGCGTTTATTGTTGTGGTCGGCGTGTCCGCAACAGTGATGCACATACTCCGCGAGCGCGCGGCCAGGCGCGAACGGGAAGGGGTCATGCACCGTCCCCGCGAGCCAAGTCCCGAGGTGGAAGCCGAAGCCGAAAACGCCGCGATGATCCCCGAAAAACAATCCCCGGAAGGCCTCGTCGCTCCCGTTGCCAAGCCGTCGAAGACCATCCTCATCGCCGACGACGATCCGGTGATCGCCTTCGCGTTGAAGAAGCGTTTGCAGCGGCTGGGCTACGACGTGCTTCGCTCGCCCGACTCGGCCCACGCGCTCCTGGGGGCGATGAAAACCAACCCCGACCTGATTGTCCTCGACGTGAACATGCCCGGCGGCAACGGTTTGGCGGTGTGCGAGATGATGGCAACCGATCCGCAAAACGCCGCGATTCCGGTGATCGTCCACACGTCGCGCAACGACGAGGCCACTAAGGAGCGCTGCCGGCGGCTCGACGCCAAATACGTGGAAAAGTCGTCCAAGTCGTGGAAAAAGATACAGTCGCTAGTGACCGACCTGCTCGGCGGCGCGGAGACGGCGCTCGAGCAGTCGCCGCCCGAGGTCTATCCACAACTCCTTTCGCCGGTTTGCGGACACCCGCGGGTGCTTTGCATCGACGGCGATAAGGGAGAATTGGCGCCGATCGAACAACACCTTGCGGCGCTCGGGGTGGAGGTCTTGGAGTCGAACGATTTGGAGGAAGGTTTTTGGACGTGTTTTTCGGAAAAACCGCACGTCGTGGTGATTCACGCCGACGCTCCGTTGCCCGAGGTCCAAGCGGCCCTCTATCGTTTCACGCAACACCCCGTAACGCGCAACCTACCCATACTGCTGATTAAGAGCAAGGGTGTCCAGACGGCGGAACTGACCGAAGGACTGCCGGAAACGAAGAGCTTGAAAATACTTGAGTCATCCGTTGGCTGGACCGGCCTGTGGCGCGAGTTGGAAAAGATCATTCCGATCGGCGACGCGGACAATCCCGATTTGCTCGAGGAAGTGCCGCCCATTGCCGGGCGCCTCGGCCAAGACGACTACCGAGTCGTAGGACAGGTTGCCAACCTGTCCCACAGCGAACCTTCGCGGTCCGACGATTCCCCCAGACGGCTGAAAATCCTCTGCATCGACGACGATCCGGTCATCGCGAAATCAATAGCGTTGCGGGTCCAGCCTTACGGGATAGAACTGAAAGAGGCCGCCAACGGCACGCAAGGCTTCTACTTGGGGCTGCGCGAGAGGCCCGACCTGATTCTTCTCGATCTGCAAATGCCGGAGGGCGACGGTCACTACTTGTTGAGCAAGTTCAAGAACCATCCACTTACAAAGGACATCCCGGTCGTCATCCTGACCGTCGAGGCAAACGCGGGCGTGCGGCGGAAGCTAATCTCGCTCGATGCGGCGGGGTTCCTCTCCAAGCCGGTACGCTGGAGAGAGTTTTTCAAGGAACTGAGACGCTTCGTGAATCTACCGAAAAAACTCATCGCCGACTACAAGCTTTCGGAAGAAGAGTTTCTGGTGCCGATTTGAACGGCCGGATGCCCTGGTTCTTGACTTTTTCTCTCGTCGCATCCGCTGTCGCCCTGTAGCGGGCGCCATGGGTAAGGTTCTGAAAAAGAATAATCTACCGAATCGCAATGTAGCCGGCACACGGAGTGAGCCGACTACGATTTCGGCAACTTATTATCTCTATTTCAACAGAACGGTGAATCCAGCTTGCTCGAAATGGTGATCGGCGGTCAAGGCGTCGATCAAGCCATGCTCACGCATCACAACGAACGAAATGCAGTCGGTAAGCGACCAATCCTTATCGGGGCGATGTGCGTAGAGATCAAGTCCTCGTTCAAATAGAATGGAACCGCCGGGAACCACTTTTTGTGCGGCGGTCGGCTCCGATATTTTTCATCAGTTCAAGGAAAACTTTCCTGTCGCCGGAACGCGCCAGCCAATTGCCCACTTCGATCAGCACATGTTCCGTGGTTATGATGTCGCCGCGCAAGTTCCGAGACTTATCCGTGGCGAGGGAGTGTAGCGAGTCGCGCGGATTCACGGCAGCCACGTAGAACGAAGTGTCGGCAAAGACGCGAGTCATCGTTTGGGATGCCCGTAAAGATAGTGGTCAACATTCAGGGCCGCGTCGGACGGAAGTCCTTGAGCCGTACCGATCACCGGCTTCAGCCGTTCGTAAAGCGAGGCTCCCGTCTCTTCCGTTGCAACTTGGTTCTGATCTCGCAAAAGATCGACTTGCACGGATGCGCCTTCTGGAAGAACAACCGCATTGTCGAGAACAACGGCGCCATTTTTCACATGACCTCGATACGACATGGCAAGACTCCACTATCGGATAGTATGTCTCAATTATACCACGTCTTGAAACCCGTAACCGTTCACGGGACGATCGTCATCCTGAGCGCAGCGAAGGATATCGTCCGCAGCGCACCTTCATCCGAGATCTTTCGCTGCGCTCAGGATGACAGACGCTGCGATCAGGATGACAGAGACCCTACTGGTCTGTGAACGGTTACGCCGCCGGCTACTACCCACTACCCACTATCCACTACCCACCACCCACTAAATCGCCTCGCCGACGAACGAGGTCAGTGTCTTCATGTAGTTGCCGCGCTGAAAGGCGGACGGGTCGGGACAGTTCTCGCGGCTCATGCTCCCCTTGAGTTGCTCGACCGAGGAGTATTCCTTCTCTTCCATCCACTTGCTCAATCCGGCGAGGATTTCGCTCACTTCGGCGATTCCCTTCTGGTAAAGGACCGAGGCGATCATGCCGACGTCGGCGCCTGCCAGGAGGGCCTTCAACAGGCCGGGCGCGTCGTGGATGCCGCTGGTGGCGGCCAACGAGGCCTTCACTCGGCCGTGAAGCAGGGCGATCCAACGCAGCGGCACCGACAACTCGGCCGACGTGCTCAGGTGCAGTTGCGGATGGGCCTCCAACTTCTCCAGGTCGATGTCGGGATGGAAGAAGCGGTTGAACAGCACCAGTCCGTCGGCGCCGGACTCGACCAGCCGCTGGGCCATGTTGCCCAACGAACTGAAATACGGCCCGATCTTGACCGCCAACGGGATCGAGATCGACTCCCTCACCGCGGCGACCAGTTCGAGATAGCGGTCCTCCACGTCGGGGCCGGTCATTTCCAACTCGCCGGGCACGAAGTAAATGTTCAACTCCAGGGCGTCGGTTCCGGCCTCTTGCATCATCTTGGCGTAGCGGACCCAGCCCCCCTTGCTCGTGCCGTTCAGGCTGGCGATGACCGGAATGGCCACCGCTTTCTTCGCCTTGGCGATCGTCTCGAGATACTCTTCCGGCTCGGTGCGGAATTCGTCCTGCTGGGGGAAGTAGGTCAACGCCTCGGCGAAGCTTTCCGTGCCGAACTCCTGAGCCTCGGCCATTTGCATCGAGTCGTGTTCGATCTGCTCCTCGAACAACGACGGCAGGACGGCCGCGGCCGCGCCTGCCTGTTCGAGCCGTTTAAGCTGGTCGATCTCCGCCGTCAAAGGGCAGGCGGAAACGACCAGCGGATTTTTCAGCTTCAGTCCCAGATAGGTCGTATTCAGTTCCGTGCTCATGCTTCCACCTCCTTTGCGTCCTTGGCTATTGTTTCGCCGTTGCCGCCGTCCTCTGCCGCGGCCGCGACGGCCACCACCCGGTCCACGCCGGCCAACTGCTCGTAAAAATGAAACCGTCTGTCGATGTCCTGTTGTCCAAGGGCCAGCAGGCGGGCCGAGTCCTCGGGCCTGGAGCGGGCCAGCATGGCGAAGCGGGCTTCCTTCATGGCGAAATCCTTGAAAGTGCTCGACGGTTGCTTGCTGGTCAACTGGAACGGATGCGATTCGTTGCGCGGATCGAAACTCCACAGCGGCCAATAGCCGCAAGCCACCGCCTCCTTCTGGATGTTCAGGCCCTGCGACATGTCGATACCCCAGCCGATGCAGTGCGAGAAGGCGATCAGCAGCGAGGGGCCGCGATACGACTCCGCCGCGAGGATCGTGCGGATCGCGTGCATCGGGTTGGCCCCCAGCGATATCGAGCCGACGAACACGTTGCCGTAGGACATGGCGATCAGGCCGAGGTCCTTCTTACAGCCGGGTTTGCCGGCGGCGGCGAACTTCGCCACCGCCCCGCGGAAGGTGGCCTTCGACGCCTGTCCGCCCGTGTTCGAGTAGATCTCGGTATCCAGCACCAGGATGTTAATGTCGCGGCCGGAGGCCACTACGTGGTCCACCCCGCCGAAGCCGATGTCGTATGCCCAACCGTCGCCACCGAAGCTCCACACGCTTTTGCGGATCAGGTAATCGGACGAGGCCAGCAGGTTTTTCGCCTCCGGCGAGTCGATCTTCGCCAGCCGCTTGCGCAGCTCGGCCACCCGCTCCCGCTGGGCGAAAATCTCCTCCTCGGCCTCCTGCTTGCAGTCGATAAGCGCCGTGACCAACTCGTCGCCCAAATCGGACGCCAGTCGGCGCAACAACTCGTGGGCGTATTCGACCTGCTGATCGGCCGCCAAGCGGAACCCGAAGCCGAACTCGGCCGAATCCTCGAACAGCGAGTTCGACCAGGATGGGCCTCGGCCCTCGCTGTTTTGGCAGTAGGGCGTGCAGGGTAGGTTGCCGCCGTAGATCGACGAGCAGCCCGTGGCGTTGGCAATCAACATCCGGTCGCCGAAGAACTGCGTCAACAGCTTGACGTAGGGCGTTTCGCCGCAGCCGGCGCAGGCCCCGGAGAACTCGAACAGCGGCACCAACAATTGCGAACCCTTGATTGTCGCCGGCTTGACCAGGGAGCGGTCCACGTCGGGAATCGAAAGGAAGTAGTCCCAGTTGGCCTGCTCCCGCTCCAGGTGGTCGAGTTTCGGCTCCAGGTCGATCGCCTTGTGCTTGACCCGCTCCTTGTCCTTGGCCGGACAGATTCCCGTGCATAGCCCGCAGCCGGTGCAATCGTCGGGGGCCACCTGGACGACGAACTTCCAGCCGGGGAACTCCTTCCCCTTGAAATCGGCCGCCTTGAATCCCTCCGGGGCCTTGGCCATCAAGGCCGGGTCGAACGCCTTCATGCGGATCGCGGCGTGGGGACACACCAACGAACATAGTCCGCACTGCGTACAGATATTCGGATCCCAGATAGGGATGTTATAGGCGACGCTCCGCTTTTCGTATTGCGTGGTGGCGGTGGGAAACGTGCCGTCGCAAGGGAAGGCGCTTACCGGCAGGTCGTCGCCCCGGTTGGCGATCATCGTCCCCAACACGTCCTTGACGAACGCCGGAGCATGGTCGGGAACCGGCGGAGTCATGTGCAGTTTGGAAGTGACCTCGGCCGGGTATTTCACTTCGTGCAAGGCGGCCAGCGAGGCATCGACCGCCGCGTTGTTCCGCTCGACGATCTTGCCGCCACCCTTCTTGCCGTAGGTCCGCTTGATGGCCTCCTTGATTTGCGCGATGGCCTCGTCGGCCGGAATCACATTGGCCAACTTGAAGAAGCAGGTCTGCATGATCGTATTGATCCGCACGCCCATCTCCGTCTCGCGGGCAACCTTGATCGCATCGATCACGAACAACTTCAGCTTCTTGTCGATGATCTGCTTCTGCACCTCGGCGGGCAGATGGTCCCAGACCTGGTCGGCCGGATAGGGGCTGGTCAACAGGAACGTAGCGCCCGGAATGGCCATCGAAAGGACATCGATCCGTTCGAGGAAGTGGAACTGATGACAGGCCACGAAATTGGCCTTGTGGACCAGATACGAACCCTTGATCGGCCGAGGGCTGAATCGGACGTGAGAGGTGGTGACCGAGCCGGCCTTGCGCGAGTCGTAGACGAAATAACCCTGTGCGTGCAAGGGTGTGTTTTCACCGATGATCTTCACCGAGTTGCGGTTGGCGCTTACCGTGCCGTCGCTACCCAGGCCGAAGAACACCGCCCGGACCACGTCGTCCCGTTCGGTCGAGAAGTCGTGATCGTAGTCCAAGCTGATTTTCGTCACGTCGTCGTTGATGCCGACGGTAAACTGCCGCTTGGGTTGCGGCTTCTTCAACTCGTCGTACACGCCGGCGACCATCGCGGGCGTAAATTCCTTCGACGAGAGTCCGTATCGCCCGCCGACGACGTAGGGCATCGAACGCCCGGTCCCCTCTCCCTCTGGGAGAGGGCTAGGGTGAGGGCGAAGCGGCTCAGGCGACGCTGCCCTCACCCCCTGCCCCTCTCCCAGAGGGAGAGGGGAGTTGTTTGCACCAAGCTCCGACAACACGGTGACCACGTCCTGATAGAGCGGTTCGCCGACCGCACCCGGTTCCTTCGTGCGATCGAGCACGGCGATCTTCTCGACCGACTTCGGCAGCGCCGCCATGAACGCCCGACTGTCCCACGGACGGTACAATCGGACCTTCAACACGCCGACCTTCTCGCCCTGGGCCATCAGGTACTCGATCGTTTCCTCGACCACTCCGTCGCCGGAGCCCATGATTACGATTACCCGATCGGCGTCCGGGGCGCCGACGTAGTCGAACAGATGATACTGCCGACCGGTCAGCTTGGCGAACTTGTCCATCTGCTTCTGCACGATCGCGGGGCAAACCTCGTAAAACTTGTTGCACGCCTCGCGGGCCTGGAAAAACGTGTCCGGGTTCTGGGCCGTGCCGCGGAGTTTCGGCCGCTCGGGCGAAAGGGCACGCTCGCGATGGGCGGCGACCAGGTCCATGTCGATCATCGCCCGGGCGTCGTCCTCGGTAAGCTGCTCGATCTTGTTCACTTCATGCGAGATGCGGAAACCCTCGTAGAAGTGGATGAACGGGACGCGGGTTTCGAGCGTGGCGGCCTGCGAAATCAACGCCATGTCCTGCGACTCTTGAACCGAGGCCGAAGCGAGCATCGCCCAACCGGTCGATCGGCAGGCCATCACGTCGCTGTGGTCGCCGAAAATCGACAGGGCGTGCGTGGCGATCGTTCGCGCGGTCACGTGGAAGACGGTCGGCGTCAGTTCACCAGCAATCTTGAACATGTTGGGGATCATCAACAGCAAGCCCTGCGAAGCCGTAAAGGTGGTCGTCAGCGCCCCGGCCTGCAAGGCGCCGTGGACCGCGCCGGCGGCCCCGGCCTCGCTCTGCATCTCGACCACGTGCGGCACCGTGCCGAAGATATTTTTTCGCCCGGCGGCTGCCCAGGCGTCGGGCATCTCGCCCAACCCCGACGACGGGGTGATCGGGTATATCGCCATCACTTCGTTGCACATGTGGGCGACGTTGGCCGTCGCTTCATTGCCGTCGACGGTCACAAAGCGTCTGTTTTCCACGGTTGATCTCCTCGATTCAAGATAGAACTTGCTGCTCTCATTCCGGCATCGCGGCCGTGTAGGGTGGGTCAAGCGAAGCGTAGCCCCACCAGCAGCGGGGAAAACGCGGTGGGGCTACGCTTCGCTTGCCCCACCCTCTTCGGACGCAAAGAATCCAGTAATTTACCGCGCGGGATATTTCCCTGCAATGCACCCCGCCGGGGGGTGGAGGACTTTCTTCTCGTCGGAGCGGTTATAATAATGTATTGGAGCAATAGCCGGCGGCTAACAGCCTGTTGGAAAAGTCGGATTTCGGGAGTTTGGGTGCCACTGCCGGCTTGTTGTGCAATGCAACGACATGGGTTACATTCGTAACTGTTCACGGGGCACCCGTCTCTGAGCGAAGCGAAGAATCTCGCCTGCACCGCGATCTCGCACGGCGGCGCAAGGGGGCCCTGTAAACCCATGCCAATTGGTTCTACCCTATTTTTTGGAGACACCCATGTTTAATCGCCATCGCTTAGCGTTCGGTCTTCTGCTGGCGGCACTCTCGGTCTGCACGGCTCGCGCCGAAAAGATTCCTTATGCAAAATCGAAAATCACGCCGCCTACGTCCCAGTGGCGGGCCAAAATCAAAGAACTGGCCCCGGTCGAGCCGACCATCAAAGCGTCCAAACGGAAAATACTCGTGTTTTCGCTTTTCACGGGCTATAACCATCTGGTCATTCCGCACGTCGATTGTGTTTTCGAGATCATCGGCGAGAAATCGGGCGCGTTCGACGCCGTCGTCACGACGGACATCGAGTCGCTGACGCCCGAAAAACTGGCCGCGTTCGACGTGCTTGTTCTCAACAACAATTGCTCGGAAGGTAAGCGGCGAAATCTGTTTCTCGATGAGTTGGAACGAAACAAGAAATACGAGGGCTTAACGGAAAACGAACGACAAACGAAAGCGAAGGAATTAGAACGGTCGATACTCGACTTCGTTTCCGGCGGAAAGGGGTTGGTCGCAATTCACGGCGCTCCGACGATGCTGAACAAGTCAAAAGAATTCACCGAAATGATCGGCGCGGCGTTCAGCTATCATCCGGCGAACCAGGAAGTGACTCTTCGCACCGTGGACTCCGACCATCCGCTGACGGCGGCGTTCCACGGCAAGGGGCCGTTCGTTCACCGCGACGAACCTTATCTTTTCAATGGTCCTTACGAAAAGCTGGATTTTCGCCCGTTGCTCGTAATGGATACCGATACACTCAAGGATAAGCGGGGCGAGGTCGGCGAAATGGTCCGTTACGTCGCTTGGATCAAGCCCTACGGCCAGGGGCGGGTGTTTTTCTGCTCGCCCAGCCATTTTCCCGAAAGCTATGAAAGCGCGACGCTTTTGCGGTTTCTGTTGGACGGCGTACAATATGCCGGCGGCGACCTGAAGTGCGATGATTCCAGTCGTCGTTGATCCGGCTTTCCGTTGCGGAGGATCGAGCAAGCCAGCAGTGGCCCCCGGCGTCTTTGGAAGCAACATCCGATTTCAAACCTTGTTCCTATACGGAGCATGGGAACAAGTATGCATTACGCACATCCAGGGGCTGCTAGGCAACCCCGCGGTTTTCTGTTATCTTGCCGGTTTGTTGCCGCTCAACAGAACAGAAGGATTTAGCCATGAAAGTATTAATCGCGGACAAGCTGTCCAGTGAAGCCGTAACCTCGCTCGAAAAATTGAATTTGGAGGTCGAGGTGCGCAGCGAATTGAAGGCGGATACCCTTCCCGGCGCAATGGCCGACGTGGGCATCCTCGTCGTCCGCTCCACCAAGGTGACGGCCGCGGCCATCCAGGCGGCGCCGCAGCTTTCGCTGATCATCCGCGCCGGGGCGGGCTACGACACCATCGACCTGGCCGCCGCCAGCTCGCGGGGCATCTACGTCGCCAACTGCCCCGGCAAAAACACCGCCGCGGTCGCCGAACTGGCCATCGGCCTGATGGTGGCCGCCGACCGGAGGATCGTCAATGCCTCCACGTCGATGCGCGAAGGAAAGTGGATGAAGAAGGAGTATGGCAATTCGCGCGGACTGGCAGGCCGCACGTTGGGAGTTCTCGGCTTCGGGGCGATCGGTCGGGCGGTGGCTGGGCGCGCACGCGGTCTGGAAATGAAGATCATCACCTGGTCGCCGCTGGACCTCACGCCCGAGCAGGCCGAGGCCCAAGGAATCGGCTACTGCAATACGCCCGAGGAGCTTGCCGCGGAGGCCGACGCGGTGACAATCCACATGGCCTCGAACGCCGAAACGAAGCACGTCGTGGGCAAAAAATTCCTCGATGCCATGAAGCCCGGCGCGATCCTGGTCAACACCTCGCGCGGGCCGCTGGTCGATACCGAGGCGTTGCGGACGGCCATCGTCGAGAAGAAACTCCGCGTGGGACTCGACGTGTATGAAGGCGAGCCGGCCGCGGGCGACAAAGAGTTTCCCGACACGGAACTGGCTTCAATGGTGACTTGCACGCCGCACATCGGCGCCTCGACCGACCAGGCCGCCGATGCCGTTGCCGCCGAGGTGGTGCGGATCGTCGATCTGTTTCTCAAGACGGGCCATCCGGCCGGCACCGTTAATCTCTGCGCCCGCTCCTCGGCGGCCTATCGGTTGGTGATGCGGCATTTGAACCGCGTCGGCGTGTTGGCCTTCGTCCTCGACGGACTCCGCGAGGAAGGCATCAACGTCGAGGAGATCGAGAACACGATTTTCGACGGGGCCGAGGCCGGCTGCTGCTCGATGTTGCTCGACCAACAGCCCTCCGAGAAGCTCATCGAATTCTTCCGCGGCAATCAAAGCATCCTGCACGTGATACTTAATCCATGTGCCTGATGGTTCGCCGAAGAATTTGCGCAACCGTTCACAGGCCGGTAGGGAACCTGTCATCCTGAGCGCAGCGAAGGATCTCGGATGAAGGCACGCGGCGGACGAGATCCTTCGCTGCGCTCAAGATGACGATCGTCCCGTGAACGGTTACAAATGGGCGAGGTTCGTCGCGCGCGGATCAAGTTGCCCAACATGCACAGCCGTAAAACGTTATACCCTACCGGGGGGCATAACCACCTGGAAGTGCGTTCTTTCCTTGCCTGCAAGGGCTGATTGCTTTGATCGGATCGGCTATAATGGCGGTTGGAATTTGGTAGGATCCTAATAGTCGGCGTATGCGTCGCCACGGTCGTTTTGCGGCGCCGCGGCAAGCTACATTCGTGGTGTGGGACAGGTTGCCTACGAAGGACAGGTTGCCAACCTGTCCTACGATTTGTGGGACGACGATTGCCCGACACCTCGAATTGGCCCCTGGGAGGGAACACATAATGCCATGTATGATTTTTCGCGCCTTCGTGCTGGCCTTCAGCTATGCGGCGGTTTGCGCGACGTGCATGGCCCAACAGTCCGGCATCACGGCCGATCTGCATCCGTGGGGACGGTTCGAGTCCGGGGCCTGGAAACTGGTCCGGGTCGTAACCGAAACGCTCGACGAAAAAGGCCAGGTGGTCAGCACCAGCACTACCGACACCAAAACCACGCTGATGAAAATCAACGACGACGGCGTAATGTTGGAGGTACAGGTGTGCATGGAAGTGGCGGGAAAAAGTTTTCAGGCCGAGCCGCAGACCATCAAACAGGGGTTCAACGGCGAATCGGCCGCGATGGACTTGACTCTAAAGGAGACGGCCGATGGTCGGGTTGTGATCGAGGACCGAAAGATTGCCTGCAAGGTACAGCAGATTGAGATCGTTGCCCCAAACGAAAAGACGGCCATCAGCCTTTACTATTCGACGACCGTCGCGCCGTACATCCTCAAGCGGGTGAGCGTCACCCGCGACGCGGAAAGCAAGCGTGTGTTGAACACGACGAGCTTTGAGGTGATCGCCGTGGAGATGCCGGTCAGGCTGCGCGGCGAGACCCGCGCCGCCATCTACGTCAAGACCATCCAAAAAAACGTTAACGGAACGGTGACGACGTTGGCGGTGGTTTTGCCGGACGTACCCGGCGGCGTGTTCAGCCACAGTTCCAAGGAGGTCGACAAGTCGGGGCGGGTCGTCCGACGCAGCACCCTGGAATTGGTCGACTACGGCGCCGAGCCGGAGGAAGACCGGATCGGAGTTTTCAATCGCAAACGCGCCGCTCGTCGCGCCGCCAAGTCGGTTTCCCGCCGCGGGCAGTAAGTTGCGGTAATCGGTGAGGAAGGAGGAGGGATGAAGGATGAAGGATGAAGGATGAAGGATGAGGGATGAGGGATGAGGGATGAGAGACTTGCTGAAAGAACCGCTGCTTTTTATCTCTCTTCCCTCTTCCCTCTTCTCTCTTCCCCTCGGCCGCCGTTGGTCCGATTCAGCATCACGGTGAAGGTGGTTCCCTGTCCCAGTGCGCTGCGGACCTCGATCCGTCCGCCCATCTCGGAGATCAACATCCTGCACAGCCCCAATCCCAAGCCGGTGCCGCCGCTCTCTGCGCGGGTAGTGTAGAACGGCTCGAAAATCCGCTCGAGATCGACGCGTGGGATGCCCACCCCGGTGTCGCCGACGTCGATCGCCACTGACCCCATTTGGTCCTCGTCCATGTTGCCCAGCGAGTAGGTCCGCATAGTCAGCGTTCCGCCGTCGGGCATTGCGGCGAGCGCGTTTGTGCAGAGGTTGAAGAGCACTTCCTGCAAGGTGTACGGATCGCCTTGGACCGCCGCGACGTTGCCCAGCTCCTTCTTTATGCGGACGTTTTGTCCACCGCTGGGGCCGAGCACCTCCAACGTCCCTTCGACCGCCTGATTCACGTCGGTGCTTTGCAAGGTGATGCCTTTCGGCCGGGCGAAGGCCTGCACCCGTTTGGCCGTCCGCTCGATCCGCTCCAACGCCTCGGTCATCATTTCGACGTATTCGGTCAGATGCGGCTCGTCCTTGACGCGTTGGCCGATCCGCGTCAGGCAGTTCTGCACGCCGTCCAGTGGGTTGGCGATCTGATGGGCGATGCCCGCCACCAACTGGCCGATGCCCAGCATCTTCTCCTTCTGGCGGAGTTCGGCGTGTGCCCGGTCCACGTAGCGGCGGATCGAAGTGGTGAAATAGACAACCATCCACAACGTGCTCGAGAAGGCCACGAAAATGCCCAGCAGATCGAGTCCGTCGGGCAACGACGGCCGCGGCATGTTGGAAGGGAACCGCAAAGGGTACAGCGGTATCCAGCGCAGATACAGCAGCAACAGCACGCTGCCGACCATCGCCGTGGACAAGCCGGCGAAAAAGTACGGCGCCCGGCCGCGAAGATACATGCCCGCGATTATCATGTGAAACACGAAGTAGAACAGAAACGGGTTGCGCGGCATGTCGGAGAAGTACAGCAGCAGCGTCAGGGCGACCAGATCGAACAGGATTTGCAGAAAGATGATCCGGTCGACGTTCCGTGGCCCCGCCGAGGTGTCTCGTTGGACCAGATAGAAGATCAGGTTGTAGAGGACCATCGCCGAGGCGACTGCGTAGAGCGGCGTTGGATCGGCCAGTATCCGCAGCACCGAAGAGGCGATCCAGGTGGCGGCGAACACCGCTCCACACGCCACCCAACGCAGCGAAACCAACCATCGAGCGCCTTCGGGGGGGAGTCTCATATTAAGGGACGAGGGACGGGGGGCGTGGGAACAATCGTTTAGCCCCGGCGTCCCCGCCGGGGAGTATACTAAACATGCCGGTCAAGTACAACGAGCTGCGTTTTGTAGGTGGTCCCAATTTGTGACCAAATGGAACGATGCGAATCGGATGTGGGCGCAATTTGCGA
>JAUWNG010000159.1 GCA_030612765.1 Planctomycetota bacterium | reverse complement strand
TCTGGCAGGTTCGGTCATTCTGAGCGCAGCGAAGAATCTTGCCGACGCTGCCGGAAAAGCGAGATTCTTCGCTGCGCTCAGAATGACAAAAATGGCATAACTGCCAGAAAATCTGGCCGCACACCGTTTAGGGCGGTAAATGCCGGGAGCGAGAGGGGGCGTCGGACGCTGTTTTCAAATCAAGGCTTGCCGCCAACCGGCTCAAATGGATTCACCAGCGTGACGCCCGCGTGACGATAGTCGTCCAAGTTTCTGGTGGCGATTGTCAACCGATATTGGCGTGCCGTGGCGGCGATGAGGCTATCCTTTAGCGGCATAGCGCGGCCCTTCCGTTTCAACTCGGCCAAGAGGGTCGCCCAAACCCTAGCCGTATCAACGTCCAGGTCCAGAACTCGCAACCGTTTCGCACCATCGGCAAACCATTTTTCGAGCCGCGTTCGTTTCCGCCCGGCGGGGAGGAGCAATATCCCGTATTCCAATTCGCCCAAAATGATCGGATTGACGATCAGACGTCGGTCGTTTGCCCGCAGCCAATCCACGACGGACGAGGTCGGGGTCGGCTTGGTTGCCTCGCTCAGCACGTTGGCGTCGACGAGATAGTTCACGGCCGGAAGTTTTTCGAGAGTTCAGATTTCGTTTGTCGATTCGGAAGAGAGGGGACGAAACCAACCTCTTTCGGGACAGGAGAGCAGCCAATCAGCAACGCCGGATTTGCCCGAAGCCGTTTGCTTCGTGAGCAGATACTGTCCGGAACCCAAACGCTCGATCTCGAATTGTTCGCCGGGTCGAATGTGATCCTGGCGACGAAATTCGGCCGGCAAAACTACCTGCCCTTTGGTGGAAATCAACGTTTTCATAACAATGTAAGATACCATCTTACGCGGATGATGTCAAGCGGCGGTGGGATAATAAAGGCTTTTTTCACGATGGAGTAGCGGGGGGCCTTGCCATTGATGTATCATGAATGGCTGTCAAGATGGGTCCGCTATTGGTTGATGTAAAAATGCCCTTATCTCTTCCATGAAACACTTCCCCCTGATAGCGGCGGCATTCGAGGGGAGTCTGGTGGCGCTGGCGATCGCCCTGGGGTGGCTGCTGAGGACGAGTCCGCTGGAGACGTTTCATTATGATCCGTACGACGTACTGCTGGCGATCGGGGCGACGGCGCCTCCGTTGGCCCTGTTCTGGTTCTGTATTAAGTTCCCACTGGGACCACTGAAAGAGATTGTCCGGATCATGGACGAGATGCTCGTGCCGTTGTTTCGAGACTGCCGGCCGGCGCAGTTGGCGGTCATCGCGGCGTTGGCCGGATTGGGCGAGGAGATGCTCTTTCGCGGCGTGGTCCAAGAGTGGATTGCCGGCCCGTGCGGCCCGTGGATCGGCCTGTTGACGGCCGCGGTTCTCTTCGGGCTGCTACATGCTATTACACCCGCTTATGCCCTGCTGGCCGGTCTGATTGGTCTATATCTTGGCTGGCTGTGGATGGCGACGGACAACCTGCTGGTTCCGGTAATCGTACACGGCCTATACGACTTCCTGGTGTTGGCTTACTTGGTGAAAATAAGGCCCGAAAAATCTTTGCCGGGGGCGTGAAACGCACCGTTTCCTAGTAATCGTTCACAGGGGACTGTCCCAATTTTCGCGGCGCGAGGGACGTTGCCGGGCGAATTTGACTTGACCGCCGCAAAAATGTGACTGTCCCCCTGGCGCCGCGCGAAGGGGACAGGTCCATGTTTTCGGCCAACGGTTCGTCGGCAAAAATGCGTTTTTTCGCCGAAAAATGGACCAGTCCCCGGCTACCAGATTTCCAACTCTAGTTCGAGTTCGATTCCCATCCGATCGTGAATCTGCCCGCGGATCAACTCGATCAATCTGAGCACGTCCTGGCTACTGCATTCAGGCTCGGCGACGATGAAGTTCGCGTGCCGGTCGCTGACCACGGCGCCGCCGATGCGGGTTCCTTTCAGTCCGGCGTCGTCGATAATCTCGCCGGCGCTCATGCCGCGCGGATTCTTAAACGCGCAGCCGGCGCACTGATGTCCCAGCGGTTGAGACGCCTTTCTGACGATCCAATGTTTTTGCATCCGCTGGGCAAGTTCGCGAGGGTCGTCCTCCTGCAACTCGCAGTGGGTCTCCAAGATTACCAGGTCGTCCAGATTGCTCTGCCGATAGCCGAACGACAATTCCTCGCTGCCGCGGCGGCAAATCTCGCCGCTGGTGGTGACGACCGTGGCCTGAAGGGTCCACTGGCCGATGCTCTCGCCGTGCGCGCCGGCGTTTCCGTGCAAGGCGCCGCCGACGGTGCCGGGGATGCCGATCAAGGTTTCCAGCCCCGCCAGACCGCGATGCACGGCGGTGGTCACCACGCGGCCGAGCAACGCCCCGCCGGCCGCGATGAGCGTGTGCCCCTCGACGCGGATTCCACAGAAAGCGGGCGCGGAGAGGCGGAGCACCATGCCGGGCACGCCTTCGTCGCGGACCAGGATGTTCGACCCTTGCCCAAGAAGCCGCGTCGGCACACCTTCCTCGTGACAGCGACGGACCAGAGCGGTCAACTCTTCGACCGTCTCCGGCTCGGCGAAATACTCGGCCGGCCCGCCCAACTGGAACCAAGTATGCATGGCCAGCGGCTCTTGTTGCCGCACGATTTTCTTGAACCCACTCAATAAACCCATTGATGTTACCTCTATTCGTTTAGTCGGGGTGGCACGTGCATTTTGCCAACCAAAAAGTAGGCCGGGTTGCAACCCGGCTATCATTCGTTATCATCCGTCGCCACCGTCCAACCTTGCCGGGTCGCGACCCGGCCTACCTAAACTGGCGAGACGCCAATGCCACCCTTGCCCCCCATCACCTCGTCCCCGATCCACGGCCGCAACCCGCCCATCTCGCCCGCCCCCAGAGTAATCAATACGTCGCCCGGGGAGAGTTGGGTTTCCAACGTCACGGTTATCTCACGGTTTGTATGTCCGGGCAAGACTTCCACGCCGCCGGCGGCTGCCTTTCGGGCCAGATCGTCGGACGTTACCCCCCCTGATCGGGCATATCCCTCACGGGCACGAAATATGTCGGCTACCAGCACCTTGTCGGCATTTTGCAGACTTTCGGCCAATTCGTCCAGGAGCCGTTCGGTTCGAGACGCCTGATGGGGCTGAAAAACGCACCACAGCCGTCGGCCGGGGAACATCATCCGCGCGGCCGACAGCGCCGCCCTCACTTCGGTGGGATGGTGGGCGTAGTCGTCGAGAAGCGCGACGCCCCGGCGCTCGCCGAGCAGTTCCATCCGGCGGTGCAGGCCGGGGAAATTACCCAATCCGGCGGCGATCCGGCTCGCCGACAGTCCGTTCTCGCAGGCCAACGCGGCCGCGGCCAGGGCATTTACGACGTTGTGCCGGCCCGGCACTTGCAGCCGCACCTCGCAAAACCGGCGTCCGAATCGGTGGATCTCGAATTGGAACCGCCCCATAAAGCCGCGACCGTCGGTCGCGCCGGTTTGCTGGAGTGACGTATGCTGGGGTGACAGTTGAACTGCCTCCCCAACCTGCGATAGAGGCGCAACCGACGGCGACGCGACCGACGGCGACGCGACCAACGGGGGCGGCTTTATGTTTGAGGCCGACCAGTCGGCATCCGGCGAAAGGCCGAACGTCTCGACCCGGCACCCCGCTTGGGCCGCCACCCGACGTGTGGACGAACAGTCGTGGCTGGCCAGCAACAGGCCGTCGGCCGGCACGGAAGCGGCGAATCGGCCGAAAGCCGCTTCGAGTTCGTCCAACGATCCGTAGCAATCGAAATGGTCGGGTTCGATGCCCAGGATGACGGCCTGCTGTGGCCGCAGGCGGAGGAAGTTGGCGTGGTACTCGCAGGCCTCGACCAACATCATGTTGCTCGATCCGGCCCGCCCGCCTGACGCGGCGCCCAGCGGCGTGGCCCCATAGACGACCGTCGGATCGAGGCCCGCTTGGATCAACAGATGGGCGGTCATGGCGGTGACGGTCGATTTTCCGTGCGTACCCGCGATGGCCGACACGTTTCGCCCAACGCCAAGCCGTCCGAGCATCTGGAAATAGCTCAGCACCTCGAGGCCTCGTTCGGCGGCGAGCCGCAGCTCGGTATTGTCCGGCGGCACGGCGTCGCTGTGGACGACAAGATCGGCGTCCGGCGGCAGGTGTTCGGCGGCGTGGCCTTGGAACAGACTTGCCCCGGTGGCGACGAGATGTTTTGCCGGTGACGGGTCTAAATCCGATCCGCTGACGGTCCATCCCCAACCGACAAGCACGTCGGCCAGCGCTCTCATTCCGTTTCCGGCGATTCCTATCAAATGCGCCCGCCGCGGCCGGCAAAATACCCACGAACGCCCAACAGCGACGGACATTGGCTTCGGGCTGACGGGGGGCGTGAGATTCATCTGTGGTTTCGCTTCCGAACAGTCTCTTGCCGATGGTAGGCAAAAGGCTGAGCGAGGTCAATGGGCTTCGTTGACACAACGCTCCGGCGCGACTATGCTTTTTCCAGAGGATGCAAGGCAAAACGCATGATCGATCAAGCCGCCATCACCGAGGCAGTGAATCTCTTACTGAAGGCCGCGCCAGCCGGGTCCGAGGTCATCTTATTCGGATCCCATGCGCGCGGGGAGGCGGGGCCGGATAGCGATTTGGACTTCCTCGTCGTCGAACCGACGGTGAAATCCAAACGCGCCGAGATGGTCCGGTTGAGGGATGCGTTGCGTCCGTTGCGGATTCCCGTGGACGTGTTGGTCACCAGCCGCGGAGTGTTTGAGGACTGGCGCGACACGCCCAACAACGTTCTGTTTGAAGCATGGAATGAAGGACGGTCGTTTCATGAAGTGGGATGAGCAAGCCGAACGGTTGCGGCGCAAGGCAGCCGGCGACGAGGAGGCAATGATCGCCCTGTTGGGCAAGCCATCGGTCCCCGATGAAGTCGTCGGCTTCCACGCCCAGCAAGCAGTCGAGAAACTTCTGAAAGCCTTGCTCAGTCACCGACGGATCGCCTTCCGCAGGACGCATGACCTTACCGAGCTTCTCGATCTGCTGACCGCTGCCGGGGTGGCGATACCCGCGGACATTGCGGAGGTCCGACAACTTGGCCCATACGCCGCCGAGTTTCGGTACGAAGACATTTCCTTGGACTCCGAGGAGCCGTTCGACCGGCGCTGGGCGGCGGAATGCGTTAAGCGAACGCGAGAGTGGGTTGACTCGCTGTTCCCGTAGTATGCGGAGCGTTTCACGATCGGCGTCTGGAGACGCCCACTACAAATTTCAACGTGCTACTATGTCGTTAATCCCCCGAACCGCCGGCGGCGGGAGGCGTAGCTCTGCATCGCGGCCTGGAATTGGGCCTCGTCGAAATCGGGCCAGCAGACGTCCGTCACCCAGATTTCCGCGTAGCTGATCTGCCAAAGGAGGAAATTGCTGACTCGCATCTCGCCGGCCGTGCGGATCAATAGATCGGGGTCGGGCAGCCCAGCCGTGTAGAGCCGCGCGGCGAGGGCTTGCTCGTCGATCGCGTCCGCGTCCAACTCGCCCCGAACGACGTCCTCGGCCAGGCGTCGGGCGGCGTCGACCAGTTCCGCCCGGCCGCCGTAGTTGATCGCCAGACAGACGCGCAGGCCGGTGTTGGCCGCGCTGTACGCGACGATTTCGTCCAAATCCCGCACCGCGTCGTCCGGCAGACCCTCGCGGCGGCCGATCCAGCGGACCTGGATGTTGTGTTTCATTATCCGCGGTCGCTCCTCGGCCAGATAATGTTGGAGCAGTTGCATGAGGAAATCGAGTTCCTCGGTCGGACGTTTCCAGTTTTCGCTCGACAGGCAGAAGAGCGTGAGCTGTTCGATACCCAGCCGGGCGCACTCTTCGGTGATCCGGCGGACGCTGGTCGCTCCGGCGCGGTGTCCCTCGATGCGCGGCAATCCCTGTTTCTCGGCCCAGCGTCCGTTGCCGTCCATGATTACCGCGACGTGGCGTGGGAGTTGATCGGGGGGAATGTCCAGTAACTCGTGAGACATATCGGTTGTAATGTAGCTGTGGTAAAAGAAGATATATCTGCATTAAGCGAAGCGAACCCCCGCCACCCAGATTTTTAATCGTCATGCTAGATTACTTCGGATAGGGTCCGAATTCAATGGCACATTGAGGCAATGCCCGCTGCAATTCGGCGACGCCTTCCGGCGTTACGGCGGTTTTCCAGAGGTATAAGTCTCGGAGATTTTGCAATTCAACGAGGTGGCGCAGTCCCTCGTCGGTGACCGCAGACTCACTGAGTTGAAGTAGTTCCAGATTCGGGAGCGATTCGAGCAAAGGCTGCAATCTTTTCAGGTCAGCGTCTGTGACATTGGCATTATCTAGCCGAACTCTTGAAATGCCGGCGGCACCGGCAAGCGGGCCCATTTCCGGGCCGGACGCATAGCCGCCGAGTTCCTCAAAAGGCTTTGACGCCATACGGTACTCGTGCATCGCCCGATATAATCTGATTGAGCATGAAACAGGGTAGGCCAAAAGGAGAACACTCAACGCAATGAATAAAAACAACGGCCAACGATTTCCGATAATAGAACGCATGTTTGTCGTCATACTGTCCGACAATCCGTCCGATAGAACACGCCTACACCATCACGCATAATTGGTAAATATTACGGAAACACAAGCTTTTTTTCAACTACCCGTATCGGCCGCGGACGTAGAGTTCGGTTTCGGGCTGCTTGGGGGTGAGGAACATTTCGAGGGTCGGGGCGTGCTCGACGATCCGGCCCATGAACATGAAGATGCACTCGTGGCTGGCCCGGCGGGCCTGGGCCATGTTGTGCGTGACCATCAAGATCGTGAATTTCTTCCGTAGCCCGTCGATCAACGCCTCGATCCGCTCGATCCCCTCGGCATCGAGCGCCGAACACGGCTCGTCCATGAGAATGATCCGCGGCTTGAGCGGCAGCAGCCGGGCGATGCACAGCTTCTGCTGCTGTTCGAGCGTAAGGTGAGTGGCCCGACGCCGCAGCCGGTCCTTCACCTCGTCCCAAAGCTGCACGTCGCACAGGGCCGATTCGACCATCTCGTTCCGCTGTCGGCGGGTGTACGCGCCGCGCGGCGTGTGCGAGCGGACGCCGAACAGTACGTTTTCGTAGATCGAGATCGGCAGCGGATTGGGACGCTGAAAGACCATGCCCACCGATTTCCGCAACGTGCTCAGCGAAACGTCCGCGTCGTAGATGTTCTTGTCGAGGATCGTGACCTCGCCGGTGGTGGTGACGTTTCCGTAGCGTTCGTTGATGCGGTTGAAGCAGCGGAGCAGGGTGGTTTTTCCACAGCCCGAGGGGCCGATCAGCGCCGTGATGATCCCCGGCTTGACGTTGATCGTCACGTCCTTAATCGCCTGGAAATCGCCGTACCAGAGGTTTAGGCCTCGGGTCTGGATGGTGTAGGTCGGCGTTGAGGCGGCGATTGGCATTGCAGTTTCAGCCGGCTGCGAAAAAGTCATTCGTACGCTTCTCCGCGGTGGGCAATTCGCACGACGTAGACAAGCTTCTTTTTGTCGTTGATTTGATAGAGGAGACGATAATTTCCCGCCCTGAATCGAAAGAACCCTTTGAGCGGTCCAAGAAGCGGTTTGATGTTCGGGTGCCGATGAGGATTGAGTTCCAGCAACTCAAACGCCTTGGCCAATTTCGCGGCAAGCGGAGCGTCGGCCTTGACATAGAATCTTTCCGCCTTGGGCAACAGAACGACCGTATACATCATGCATCCTTGCGGACTTTTCGCCAGTCTTTATATTGCCTCTTCTTGACGCACTTCGAGACGTCTTTCGCATCTTGAACCAGGCCGGGAACTTTGAGCAGCTCGTCGGTGGCGTCCCGACTGGCGGCGGTATCAAGATATTCCAAGAATTCGACGGCAACGCGAATCTTGTCCGGCGGCAAGTTGTTCAATCGTTCCGTGGCACGTTCTCGCAACTGGGCAGTGGTCATGGCCTAAACTCCAAAATTACATTTCACCATTCAGGATTATACCATTTTCCCCGCCGTCATGGAATCACGCCGGTTCAAGGGGGGGTGCGCTCGCCCGAACCGCTGTCGGAATATTATCCGAAATCTCCCGTCACGTACCGCTCGGTCAGTTGGTTGGCGGCGTTGGTGAAAATGGTCTCGGTTTCATCGACCTCGATCAGCCGCGATGCGCTGAAGAAGGCGGTGTAGTCCGCCAGCCGCCGGGCCTGCTGGACGAGGTTGGTGACCAGCACGATCGTCATCTCGTTTTTCAACTCGCGGAGGATGTCCTCGATCCGCATGGTGGTGACCGGGTCGATGGCGATGGAAAACTCGTCGAGGCAGAGTATTTCCGGCCGTAGCGAGAGCGCCCTGGCCAATGTGAGCCGCTGCTGCTGTCCGCCGGAGAGCATGGTGCCCAGCATGTTCATGCGGTCCTTCACCTCGTCCCAAAGCATTGCCTGGCGGAGGCAGGTCTCGACGATTTCATCCAGCTCGTGGCGGTGATGGATACCGGCGCGGCGTGGGGCGTAGGCCACGTTCTCGTAAACCGAAAGCGGCAGCCCCACCGGCAGCGGAAAGACCATGCCCACCCGACGCCGCAACTGATAGACGTTGCGGATGCGAAAAACGTCCTCGTAATCATCGGGGGAAAAAGGGGACAGGTCCGGTTTGTGCGAAGCACCCTTCGGGCCGTTCCGGCAAACCGGATCTGTCCCCCTTCCTGTCCCCTTTACCCCCCTGGCGATCAGCACGCGGCCGGTGACTTTGGCGTGGGGAATGAAGTCGATTGTGCGGTTGATGCACTTCAGCAGCGTCGTTTTGCCGGAGTTGGCCGGGCCGATAATGGCGAAGATCCGCTTCTTCGGAATTTCCAGCGAGACGTCTTCCAGGGCCGTTTTCCGGCCATAGGTCACGGTGACATTCTCAAAGCGGACGTGGGGATTCATTATCATAAAGCCGCTTGGCGTTGGTAGCCCCCCGCGCGCCCCACGCCCAGCGGCTTTGCATTATGATGCCATAACCCCCTGGC
>JAUWNG010000070.1 GCA_030612765.1 Planctomycetota bacterium | reverse complement strand
GCCCGCGCCGGCCACAAGTGGCCGGGGTATTGAGCATCAGTCCAACAATGTTACATAAACGCCCCGGGGCGGCGGGGGGGGGGGGGGGGAGGGGGGGTTTGGGCCCCCCCCCCCCCCGGCGGGGGGGGGGGGGGGGGGGTAAAACCCCCCGCCCCCCCCCCCCGCGCCCGGGGGCCCGGGGCGTTTATGTAACATTGTTGGACTGATGCTCAATACCCCGGCCACTTGTGGCCGGCGCGGGCGATCACACGTCCCCCATTGTGGCAAATCCATCCCGAAAAATCAAACCCGGCCGTCGAGATCGCCAACGTGGCAACGAATTGACCGTACCCCCGCATCGTGGTATGCTTTTTTGTGGAGGACTTGCGTCATGACCGTCGAAATCCCTTCCGAATTTCAGCGATTCGTCAATCAGGTTATCGGCAGCGGCAGTTACCAGACCGAGTCCGAAGTGGTCGGCGACGCGCTTCGGCTCCTTCAGCAGCGCCGGCAACGGATCGAGGAACTTCGGCGGGAAATCCAACCGGCCCTGGATCGGCTCGATCGCGGCGAGGGAATCGAACTGAAAAACGAGGAAGAACTGGACGCGTTCTTTGAAGACATCAAGACGCGCGGTCGGGCGCGATTGGCCGCTGAACCGGCCGGCTAGCAGCCCGTTGAAAAAGGGTGCCACTGCTGGCTTGTCCAGCAGTGCAGGGGAAAACTCCCGGAAAAACACTGCTGGACAAGCCAGCAGTGGCACCCAAACTCCCGAAATCCGACTTTTTCAACGGGCTGCTAGGCAACGAGACCACCTGTACGCCGGCCGACGTTGCCTTATGACGCCGTCAACTCCTGCAAGATCGCGCGAATCCGCTCCAACACGGCGGAATTAACCTTTCCAAAAGTCTTGACGATCAACGCTTGCGACAAAGTGTATATCTTGTCCACGCGCACCGTCCCCGGATGGTTGAGGGTTCCCTTGTCAAGATCGGGGGAATCCAGGCGGAAGCCGTAGTCGACCGGAGCCGGATTCGACGTCATCGCCACTACGATTATGTCGCGGGTGGCGCGATGATAGACGTCGTTGGAAACAACAATGACAGGGCGTCGCTTGCTGGAAGAGAGATCGATGAATGGGCACGATGTCGCCCTGCTTAGGCATTGTTCCAATCCTGGTCATCGTAAGGGTTGTCCCAAAAATCCAACGAAGATTGAGCCGCGGCCACGAGATCATCCATTGTGTCCGCCGGTTCTTGCACCACACTTAACTCAGTTTGCGGGTTGTACGAGTTTGGAGTCATGGATTGCTCTTCTGGTGCAGACTTACTTAACGCTATTGTAACACAAGTACGTTGCCCAGGCGACATCTTTGCGCCGCGTGGACGCGGCGGCTAAACTCTCTTAAATCGCTTGTCCAACTCTTCCCGCGTGAAGACCAGCGCGGTGGGGCGGCCGTGGGGACAGTGATGGGCGTCATCGACCAAATGACGTTGCTCCAACAGGGCGGTGATCTCCTCCGGCGCGAGCCGATCGCCCGCCTTGATCGCCGCCTTGCAGGCGATCGTGTGCAACAGGTCGTCCAACAGGTCGCGGCGGTCCAGTTGTTTTACCTCGGCGAGGATCCGTTCCAACACCGCGCGCAATACTTCCACCGGAGGTATGTTCGCCAACATCGCCGGATAGCCGGAGAGCAATACCGTGTCGCCGCCGAACGACTCGATCCGCACGCCCAACTGGGCCAACAAATCGCGGTTTTCCAGCGCGGCGGCCGCCTCGGTGGGGCTTAGATCGACCGGCTCGGGGACCAACAGGTTCTGAGTCTCGACCGCTCCGGCCGATACCCGTTGTTTTAGTTGCTCGTACAAGATGCGTTCGTGCAGGGCGTGCTGGTCGATGATCGTCACACCCTCCTCGCTCTCGGTCACGAGGTAGCGATCGTGGATTTGCAGGGCACGGGCGCTGCTGCCGGCTTGGGTGGCAGTGGAAGATGAGCGAGCGGCATCGTCATCAGGAATCCACGGCCGATCGAGTTGGCAGATATCCAACGGATCACTGCCGCGGACCTGACCTCCGACCTCTGACCTCTGACCTCCGACCTCTGACCTCCGACCTCCGACCTCTGCCCCCTGGTCCCAAGACGCCACCTTGCCCTTGGCCCAATCGACGAGTTGCTGGCGCAATTGGTCGGCATGGGCCGAGTCGTGTGCGGTGGTCGCGTCGTCGCTCGACGCTTCGCCGCCCGATTGTATCCGCGCGTGCAAATCGGTTGTCAGAAACTTGGCGCGGAGCATTGCCAGCAGTTGGCTGTACAGTCGGCCGGAGTCGAGGAAGCGGACCTCGAGCTTCGTGGGATGGACGTTCACGTCGACCAGTTCCGGGGGCATCCTCATCGTAATAAACGCGATCGGCTGGCGGCCGACCGTCAGCAGTCCGCGATACGCCTCGCCCAAGGCGTGTTGCAAGGACCGGTCGCGGATGTGCCGGCCGTTGAGGAAAAAGTATTGCATCCGGTTATGACTGCGGCTGTGGCTGGGATGGGCGGCGTAGCCGGACAGCGAGACATCGTCCTCGACGCTTTCCACCCAGATCAGGTTCTCGGCCAGTTCGCGGCCGAAACAGAGCGCGATCCGCTCGAGCCAGCCGCCGCCGACCGGCAGATCGAAGACCGGTTTGTCGTTGTGCCGCAGCGAAAAATGGACTTGCGTGGCGGGCAGGGCGATCCGCGTGAACGCCTCCGATACATGGCCGAACTCGGTGGCCGAGGTCCGCAAAAACTTCCGCCGCACCGGAGTGTTGTAGAACAGGTCGCGGACCTCGACGATTGTGCCCACCGGCGCGCCGCAAGGAACGATTTCGCTCAACTGCCCGCCGACGCACTCGATCTCCGCGCCGCTTTGGCCCTCGGGTGTGCGGCTGCTGAGCGTCATCCGGCCGACCGCGGCGATCGAGGCCAACGCCTCGCCGCGAAAGCCCAGCGTGCCGACGCGGAACAGATCGTCGGCCTCGGATATCTTGCTGGTGGCGTGGCTGGCCACCGCCAGGGGCAACTCGTCGGCCGCGATTCCGCCGCCGTTGTCCACCACGCGGATCGAATCCAAGCCGCCTTGCGAGACCGACACGTCGATCCGCGTGGCGGAGGCGTCGATCGCGTTTTCCATCAGCTCCTTGACCACGCTGGCCGGACGCCCGACCACCTCGCCGGCGGCGATCTTGTTCACCAGGCCTTGGGACAGTCGGTGGATGGGCATGAAGGAAGGGATTGGGGGTTAGGGATTGGGGGGCGTTTAGACCGGATTGTCACCTATTGATGCTGAAAGACCAAAATCCGATTCTGTTCTACCGCGGGACAAAAATCGTCTGCCGGCGGTCGGGGCCGACGGAGATGACCTCCACCGGACGGCCGAGCAATTCACCGATCCGCTCGACGTACTTCCGCGCCGTCGGCGGCAAATCGTCGATCGTCGTCGCGCCGTCGATTTCTTCTTGCCAGCCGGGCAGCGTCTCGTAGACCGGCACGACGCGGCGCAGATCGTCCACGTGGCTGGGAAAATCGACGATCCGCCGACCGTCCAGTTCGTAGGCCGTGCAGATTTTCAGTTCCGACATCCCGCTCAACACATCGAGCAACATCAAAGCCAGCGAGTCCGCGCCGCTGAGCCGGGCGGTGTAGCGCGCGGCCACCGCGTCGAACCAGCCGCAACGCCGCGGTCGTTTAGTGACGGTGCCGTATTCGTTGCCGCGACGGCGTATTTTCTCGCCCGTGGCGTTGTCCTGCTCGGTGGGGAACGGTCCGCCGCCGACCCGGGTGTTGTACGCCTTGATAATCCCGATCACCTTGTCGATGTATCGCCCCGGCACTCCCGAGCCGGCCGACGCGCCAACGCCCGAGCTGTTGCTGCTGGTGACGAAGGGGAACGTGCCGTGGTCGATGTCCAGCAGTGCGCCCTGCGCGCCCTCGAACAGCACGCGGCGATCGGCCTCGACCGCGTCGAGCAGGAAGGCCGTCGTGTCGGCAACGTGTGGCGCCAACCGCTCGGCGTAGGCGTAATACTGGTCGAATATCTCTTGGGCGTCGAGCCGGACGTCGGCCGAAAGAGCGGCGAACACTTCGTTCTTCGCCCGCACGATCCGTTCGATCCGCCCACGGAAGTCGGGTCGATACATGTCGCCGACGCGCACGGCCAGCGAACGGCCGACCTTGTCGCTGTAGCAGGGACCGATGCCGCGCAACGTGGTGCCGATCGCTTCGTCGCCGCACTGCCGGTCCAACAGGCGATCCTCCTCGAAGTGCCAGGGAAAGATCACGTGTGCCCGATCGCTGACGATCAGGTTGTCGGCCACCTTCACGCCGAGTTTTGTGAGCGTGTCGATTTCGTCGAGCAGCGCGGCGGGGTTCAGCACCACGCCGGTGGCGATGACGCACCGCACATCGGGGCGAAAAATGCCGCTGGGCATCAGCGAGAGTTTATAGGACCGGCCATCGCGGACGACCGTGTGTCCGGCATTGGCCCCACCCTGGTAGCGGACCACGATTTCGTGTCGCTCGGTCAGCAGGTCGACGATTTTCCCCTTCGCCTCGTCGCCCCACTGCAAACCAACCACGCAAGTAACAGGCACCGTAAAGCCCTCGATGGGTTATTGGCGGAGATTTCCAAACACATCAATTTATCAAGAGCATCGGGGCGCGGTCAAGGGGCTGACCGCACTGCCACATATTGAAGGAACCGGTTTTGGGCAATGAGACTACTGGAAAAAGGCGAGTTGCCGTTCCGGCTCCAAGTCCAATATTTCCATCAGGCCATCGGCCGGCAACCGCATGAGTTCGGCTGGCTCCATTTTGTGCAGACCGCCTCCGTACACGCGACCTTCGCTGAAAAAGTCTTGTGGGCTTATGGACCTCAATGCCTCAAAGACCCGCGCGGCCCGTTGTTTCAGCTTTTTCGCAACGAATCCTCGAGGATACAGCAAAAGATAGACATTGGCCGCCGTTGCCGTTGACTTGTTCCAGATAAATCTAAACGGCCTTTCGCGGGATCGTCCCATATAAGTACACAGAAAGGGGGCAGGATCGCGTTGTTCCTGCGAATACCACGGCGAGCGGCGACTGGTCAAGTATCCAGAGTGAACTTCCCGTCGCATGCCGTCTTCCAGATAATCCCAAAACCTCGACCACTTGCGCTGGATCTGTTCTTCCGACAGTCGGCAATCGACCAAGGCCAACGATTTCTCGATCAGCGGCCACCCATCCTCGTCTTGTTCGATGATTTCCTCGCATAGAAATCTGGGGCTGGGCAAGATGGGCTTGACGCAAGCAAGAGGAATTCCCATCTGCCGCAGCCGTTCTCTTGGCACAATAAAAAAAGCATTGTTGCCAGTGGCAATACCGCGTTTTACGGCAAACAGATCACCGAGAACCACGCCGGGCTTTTTGCGCCCGTTGCCATTTCCGCGATTAATCACACTCCATTTTTTCGTCTCCTTCAGCACCTCAAGCGGAACTCGAAACGATTCCGCCGGGTTTGCCAGCTGGCCGCCGAACGAAAAGATGGCGGATTGGCCCTGGCTTGGCTTGCGTTTTGCAAACACAACAACGGCGGACGACACGAGCGCGTCGTCAAACTGAACGTCGGAAGGACAAAACCGATGCACGTGGATCAACGACACCTGCTCGGTGAGATAGCGTTTTACGGTGTCCCCGTAATTCACGTCCATGAACTCAGAGGGGATCAACCAAACGGCAAGACCATTCTCGGCGAGCCACTCATGGGCGATGAGCATGAAATAACAGTACAAACCAGCCAGACCGCTTAGCTTCAGACCAGTCGCTTCATAAGTCAGATCGCCCAGTCTTTGTTTGTCCTCTGATGTAATATGGTGATGACGAACGTAGGGCGGATTGGTCAGAATCACATTGTATTTTGCGCCGAAGGCTTGTTTGGTAAAGTCACCTTGAATTACCCGCAGTCCGTGGGGCCGCCAAATCGACGCGGCAGCTTTGGCAAAAGCGCTGTCTAGTTCAATGCCCGTGGCTAGGTCAATTCGGTTGGCGGGAAAGGTTTGCCGAAAAGCAGCGAAAAACGAGCCTGTGCCAACGGCGGGGTCTAAAAAGCGGAACTTGCCGTCACGGCGACGCAGCTTGCTCCAAGCGTACTTCGCAATTTCGAGCGATAGCGCCGGCGGAGTGGCGAACTGCCCCCATTTATTCCGTTCTCGGGCCGTCTTCAACTGGTCCAACCGAGATTGTTGGGCCAATCGGGCGGACTCGCATTCGAGTATCGAACTCATAGGCTAGATCCCCAATTGCTCAAAATCATCTATGCGATGCTCCCAGACCCAATCGATTCCGTCCTGGGCCTCGTATCCCAAATAGCCGGCGTCAAAATAACCACACAAAAACACAACGTAGCAAACATTCTTGCCCAAAGTGTCCTTGAGCCGGCTGATCTTTTTGGCTTCTTCCTTTCGACGCTTATTCGTGTTGGTGAAGTCTCCCGCCGATTTTGCTTCGACGAGGATCGGTAATCCGTTCGATCGTAACTTGTGTGGTTGAATCATGGCATCAACCGATACAGTTACCTTATGCTCCGCTAGTCCAGTTGCAACGCCGTAATGGAATGTGAACGTTCCCGGTTCCATCGAACCGAGCGGAGTACCCGGCGGATGTCGCTTTTCCCGATATCCCCTCTTTGCCAGGTAGGCCCTGATGGCCGAAAGCTGTCGTTTTTCCTGCTCGTTTCTGATGATCGGATTAGCATCCGCGCCTGTCAGTCTATCAGCGACGATGGTGGATGCTCGAAACACCTCGCTTTTGGTCGGTTTTTTGCCCCGTGGCAACCATACGAACAAATCGGGGTCCAGCAATTTGCGGAGAACCCGTACAATAGCTTCCATCTGAGACATAAGCCGATCCGGCTTCATCAGCGGCGGCGAACGACCGTTCTCGAGATTTTTCACCAGGTTTCTGCCGACATACGCAAGACCGACCAAACGGTCCACTGCAATCGGAGGACAACATGCCATGCGAAGCGTCCGCAGCATGTGAGGTTTCGATTGAAGCAATTCGGCGGAAAGATCGAGAAAGTAGTTGCTTTCGATGATGGCTTTCTCAACCTCGGCCGTTACTCGCTCGCGGGTTTTTACGAAAAGCTTTCGGCGCAAACCTCAAAAACCACCTGTTGTAATAATCAACGGAAGTTTTGGTGTCTTCTTTCCAAAGATGAGGTTTGTCGAGATTGAGCGCCATGATCTCTCCGCGGTGGATTGTCCGCTTCGGCAGGAAAAGCCTTTAGGCAAACTCCCGCCCCTAACACGGGGAGTATACTTCCTTCGACCCGAAGCGCCAAGCCATGTGCATTACGGCCGCTGGGCCGTTACCAACGAGTTCATCGCCTCGTGCTTCAGCGCCAAGCGCGGATTCTCGAAACCGGCCGCGCGGAGGTCGGCGGCGAATTCGTCGAAGGTGAACGTGCCGCCGCTTTCGGTGTTCACCAGCATATTGACGGCAAACAGGGCGCCTTGAGGGGGACTGGTCCGGCACGGGTCCATCACCACGTCGCGGATCGCGATCCGACCGCCGGGCACCATAGCGCGAAACACCTTGGCGAACAACTCGCGGTTCTGCGGCCGCGAATGCTGGTGGCAGATGGCGCTAACCCAAGCGAAGTCGGCCCCGCCGGGCAACTCGTCGGCGTAGAAATCGCCGGACACCAGCGATACCCGATCGGCGAACTCCGAGCCGGCCAGCCGTCGCCCGGCCTGCGCGATGGCCTCGGGTAGGTCGAAGATCACGGCCGTCGCGCCCGGTGCGGCGCGGAGCAGGGCCAGCGTCCAGGTGCCCGACGCCCCGCCAACGTCCAGCACGTGCTTGAACTTCAGAGGACCGAGTTGACGCACAACCTCGTCGGCCACGGGACCGGAGACGGTGTGCATGGCGGCGATGAAACTGTCGATGTCCGCCCGGGGACCGCGGATGCTAGAGGGCCGCGGCATGGGAATGCCCCCTTTGACGGTCCACGCCAATTGCGACCAGCCGCGCATCGTGTTCGTCGCGTGGCACAACATGGGCAGGACCGTATCGGCGCCGTCCTCGACCAGCCAATCGCGCAACTCCGACGGCACGGCGTATCGCCCGTCGCGCTTATCCAACAGCCCGAGCGCGGCGACGGCGTCCAACAGCATGGCGGTCGCGCGGAGGTCGCAGTCGAGCCGCTCGGCAAACTCCTCGGTCGAAAGGGAATGGTCGGCCAGCACGGTCCAAACATCCAGTTCGGCGGCGGCCCCGATCACGCAGGCCGGGCGAAAGCCATTGGCAAGTTCCAGTATCTGCTGTCGATTCGGTCGTGTGTCCGACATGGGGTAACCGTTCACGGACCGGTTGGGGACTGGTCCATTTTTTGGCGAGAAAACGTGTTTTGCGAGAGAAACGTCGGCCGATAAATGGACCTATCCCCTTCCGCGCGATCCCAGAGAGGCAGGGTCGTTTGCACATGTTTCGGTTTGCGGCGCACTGATGCATGTTCAACAAAAACAAATTTCTCCGCAAGCCAACTTAACTCGGGGTCATGGCGAGTGAATTGCTTTCCACGCATTGCACTTTCGATCATCTGCTTTACCCCCGCGATCACTTCGCGCTTGTGGTTTTCAGAAACCCAGAAAGGATAAGGCAGCCGTTCAAAGTCCTTGCTTTGGATATTCTTTGTGTGGTTGATGACCTCCTTGAGCAAGCGAGTGCAAAGCGGCGTGAGTGCCCACCCCAGAATAAAGTGCAGTTCATCCTTGGGGATTCCGTCTCGTAAGAACGCACAAGGAGCACCGCTATCCAAGATATACCCCGGTGGCAAATAGCGTGCGTGCAAACTTTGCGCGATCAGTTGCCATGTAAGCCCCTCGCGCTTGAAAAATGGCTGCCCGCCGACTCCATGAAGATACCACCTGCCATTCTTCTTGAATGTCAAAACCGCGTCACCGTCGTCTTTCCAATAGATTGCGTGAGAAGGAGGCGCATAGACAATGTCATTGCGGCCTTTGTTGTAGAAGCAATACTCAGAGGCTGGAATCCGCACTTCAACGGGCGCTTTTCGCTTCATGACTCGCACGTTGCGCCTGGTTGCCCCGGCGGCTTCTTGTCTACGAATGGCGGCAATCCTCTTGGCAGACAGTTTACCCAGCCGCGCGCGCTCGATTTCGCGGGCCAACGTGATAGGATCGTCGAAGAACTCGAAATCATAGGGTTCGATGATCTTGCCATGGACAATCTCGCGCACAAAATACTCGTTTTTCCCTACAGTCATGCCGCTGCTGGCAATCATATACTGCCCAAGCGGAGGGCCAGAGAAATATTTGACTAGGTCTTCGGTGATTCGCCAGGAAAAATTGCCGGTAAGCTCGATCTTTTCGCGTTGAATGGGGTTGCCGTCAACCGTGATGTTGTTGGAAAACCCGTTTTTCGTAAGACGCAGCACTACCATTGGGTGATCGGTCTCTTCGGAAAAACGGTCCAAATCCGTTACGTCCACTTCTCCCTGAGTCATCAGGAGCTTTCTCAAGCCACGCATGGTATTGATGGTCAGGAAGGTGTCCGAACAGATGAAGAGGAGCCGGCCGCCTTGCGCCAACAAATCCAGACTCTTGACGATAAAAAAGGAGTAGGTTTCCTTCTTGATCTTCTCGCCATTTCGGAATCCATACTCGGCGTCCAGTTCATCTTGGATGGATGGATCCAAGGTGCCGCCGAAAGGCGGATTACCGATTACGTGCGTGAACAGAAGCGGCGCGTAGTTGCCGACCGAATTCGGCATTTTGCCGTTTGATTCAGCGAAAAATCGGCAACGAAAAAAATCATCTCGGATGAAGTTGTGTTTTTTGGGCAAATACCCCCATTGTGTCTCGATCTTGGACAAGCATGCCCGGAACAAGTCTTCGTCCAGTTCCACGCCAAATACGTTTCTGGTTAGGACCATATCCAACCGTTCACGCAATGTGCCGTCATACAACTCCAAAAACTTCTCGATGACGGGAATCACAAAAGCACCGTCGCCCAGGCTCGGTTCTAGTATTCGATCGTTCCGCGTGAATACAAGACTATCCACCAATTGGCGCGCAATTCCATCTGGCGTCAGAAATTGGCCAAGTTGTCGTTTCTTCGCGCGTTGGGTTTTTGCAATGCTCATTGCAGATTCAGAGGCGCCTGGGTAGCTGGTGTGACGATATGTTTGGATCGCGAGGCATAATCGTGAACTCTTTTCCTGTATCCGTCCAATGTTTTCTTGCGGTTCTTCGCCAAACGGCGGTCCCCATCCTCAAGAACATTGAACAGCCGATCCACCTTCTGCCTTATTGTTCGCTTCACTGGTTTTACTCCATTTGCCATGGCCCCAAAAAACGCTTTTGCCTTGAGCATGATCTGGCCGGGGCCGGAGTCAAAGGTCACGTAGTCAAGATAGTCGAGCATGTCAACAAAGTAGACGGTGGATCGGATAGGTTTTTCAATCTCCGGCTTGACCATGAGCAAGTAGTAGGAGTCGATCTTGAAGAGCAGTAAAGCATCCAACACTTTCTTCAATGAAACCATGTTCGGCTGTCCATTGGTCGACGAAACCCCAGTCTTGACGTTGATGGAATGGTATATCCCGTTGTGTTTGAGCCACACGTCCCCCATTGAGCGAGTCAATCGTTTGCCCCGACTATCGTGCTGATGTCTTGTGATGTAGTTCAGAGTCAGCAAGGCAGTCGTCTTGTCGTCCACCAAATCTGCAATTCGGTGCCCGATCTCTTTCCCCTTCGCAATCTCCACAAACTCAGGATTCCTGACCTCACTATCCCAATAGGCTTGGGTCTTGCGGCGGATTTCGTCGGCAATTCGATGGTCGAGCATTGGTTTGGAACGAAAACAGTTGAGTGGATAGTATTGATGTTCTAGCAATATGAATCCGCCTTTGGAACACCCCCCCGCGATGGCGGGGGAGAGGCGGTGATAATTAAATTTCCTTACGGAGTCCTCTAGCCTAGAATAAAGGGAGTGGGAAGTTTACCAAGGCCATGACGAGGATCATCCTATGCGAATAGGGATTTTCTGTGTTGTAGTAATACTGTCGCTGAGTTCGGTTGCGCCGGTCTCGGCCCAATTCAAGCAGGGCGAGGCCGAAGGACCGCAAATGGGCGATTCGCAGACGACCTGCTGGCGGACGGGTATGATCGTCAAGGCCACCGGCGGGGCATGCCGCGGAATAACCGGATACGCGCCCGTGCCCACCGACTGGCCCGAGCAGCAAGTGACAATCCTCGAGGAAGAGGTATCGCCGGAGGCCAAGATCAGCTACAAGATGATCGACGGCGGGGTGAAAATCATGAACGTGCGGATTCCGATGCTCGCCGCGGGCAAAGAGGCCAAGGCGCTGGTGACGGTCGAGATCCGCCGCAGCACGATGCTGCCGCCCGAGGACACCGACCGCTACGTGTTGCCCGACGAAAAAAAAATGCCGCGGGAGATACGCCTCTATCTTGTACCCAGCCCGAAGATCGAAAGCCGCAGTCCGAAGATCCGCAAGTTGGCGAAAGAAATCGGCGCCGACCAGCAGCAGGCGTGGAAAAAGGTCGAGGCGATCTACGACTGGGTCCGCGAGAACGTGAAGTATCAGAACGGGCCGTTGAAGGGCGCGTTGGCGGCGCTGAAGGACGGCACCGGCGACTGCGAGGAATTGACCTCGCTGTTCATCGCCATCTGCCGCGCGGCCGGCATACCCGCCCGAACCGTTTGGGTCCCCGGCCACTGCTATCCCGAGTTCTATCTCTGCGACGAGAGCGGGAAAGGGCATTGGTTCCCCTGTCAGGCGGCGGGCGCCCGCGAGTTCGGCGGCATTACCGAGACCCGGCCGGTGTTGCAAAAAGGGGACAATTTCCGCCCGCCGAAAAAGGGACGCGAACGCCAGCGCTACATGGCGGAATATCTGACCGGCACGCCCACACGCGGCGGCGGAAAACCGCAAGTCAGGTTCATCCGCGAGACGGTGGCGAAGTAAGAATGATGAGTTATGAATGAGGAATGATGAACGTCGGAAAGACCGCGTAGAGCCGGAAATAATTCATCATTCATAATTCATACTTCTACATTCCTTCCGGGGCCTCTTGCCAAGCACGTCGCAAAGCCTCAAACTAGAGGTTGTATATTTCTTCGCAGGAGTCCGCCATGAGTCAGCAGTTGAGAGCCAAGTATTCGACCATCGCCGATTGGGACATGGCCTACCGCAAGGGGACGCCGCCCTGGGACGCGGGCAAACCCCACGCAGAGTTGAGCCGCGTCCTCGACGAATACCAATTGTGCCCGCAAACGGTGTTGGAGATCGGCTGCGGCACCGGGGCCGACGCGATCCTGCTGGCCCAGCGCCGCTTCGAGGTCACGGCGATCGATTGTTCGCCCATCGCGGTGGAGCGGGCACGGCTGCGGGCCGAACAGCACGACACCCTGCTGCACTTCGTGATGGCCGATGCCTTCGAGTTCGCCCCCAAGACCGGACAGTTCGACCTCGTCTACGACGCCGGTTTGTATCATTCAGTCCGCGAGGCACAGTTGGCCCCGTACCTCGACATGCTGTGGCGGGTAACTCGACCAGGTTCCCATTTCTTATGTTTGTCCGGCGCGCCGAGCAAGACGGAAGACGACGGTCCGCCGCAAGTCAGTGAGGACGAAATCCGCAACGAGCTGGGTCGGCTGTTCGAGTTCGTCCACCTGCGGCCGACGCGCCTCGAAGGCTCGGACCCGAACCGACACCACGCGGCTTGGTCTTGTCTGATGCGCCGCTGAGAGCGCGTCTTGAAAATCTCCCCTCGCCCTTTGGGAGAGGGGCAGGGGGTGAGGGCGAGGTAAAAAACGGGACTGGCTCTGTCACTCTATCAAGTTTTTCACGGACCAAAGGTTCGACGGTTCGCCCAGCCCAGAGCAACGGCTGGTGGCATTGACGAAAAGGTGTGCGATGGTGTGCCACTGGCTTTGCCAGTGCCGTGGGTGGGTTGACGGTTCATCATGTTACGAGTAGAAGTGGCGAATGGTTCATTGGAAGACGATGCGGGATTTTTGCGAGGGCCACCAAGCATTGGCTTTGCCAGTGGCACGCTTCCTTTCCTAGAAGTGTCTGTCGTCAACGTTTTTTGACTTATACGTTTGAGATTCGATGGTACAGGCAGTACCGATTGACTATGTCTGACAATCAACATTGCAATTGTTGTTTAACGCCCCTTCTTCTAGGCAACGATATCCGACTTTGGGACGGCAGACTCTATTGTGAACAGTGCTTAGAGTCCCAAATGAAAGGTCTTGCCGAATATGCCCGCAAACACATTTATCTGAAGGAGTCGCCTACAAAAGAAGTTCTTTTGGCTCGAACTGGTGAAACGCGATTGGCTCTTTTGATGTTTTGTGTCTTTGGAACGATTTTTTGCATTGTAGGTGCACAGTCGGGTTTGTTGGGATTTTTTGTTGGGCTTGTTTTTGGAATCGGTTTGGTTGCAATTGCTTTCGCTATTCAGGTTCCTGGCCGTGCCTGGATGGCGCGGATCGGAGCAGCAACCGTAAGTGCGGGCGATGGACAAATTACTGTGTTTCGTCCATTAGCTAAGATACACACCAAAAGAGGGTATTCCCTGAACAACATGAGATGGTGTATCGGCAAAGCAAGGCAGGATAGTATTTTGCGAGCAACCACCATCGCTAACCAGGAAGTGGTTATCTTGTACTGTTATGTGGGAATAGGTCGCTTTCAAGTACGACAAAAGGTGGCCTGTGGCTGGACGAAAGAAACGCGAGCACGATGGATTGCATTTCTGACTCTCGCGGAAGTCAGAAAAGTCTGAATACTGTCCTGGGGGAGTTTGGGGGGCAGAGCGGCGGGCGGCACTGACGAAAAGGTGTGCGATGGTGTGCCACCCACCGCAGTTAAGCGTCGCCTCCAGCCGGTTTGTTGGGAGCCTCACTGTCTTTGCTCTCTATCAAGTCATTGACAACTTTCATCAAAGGCAGTTCGAGCATGGCTTGACTGGTCTCTGCCAGGGAAAAGTAGCAGAGCCATTGCCCACGCTCCATCACGCCGATCGTGAGGCAGAGGGTGTTGCTTGCTCTGTCCCTGGTGATGGCATTGCCCCTCTCGGTCATGTCTGCCCAGAGTTCCTCGTGACGAAAACAGTCCTTCGGAAAAGCGTTCGGCAGTTCAAAAGCGCTATCGAACAGTGACCGCGTTGTCTCAGAATCCAAGGTGGACTCCCTATGGACGTGACGCGTGTATCGCCACGGCATCCCAGGAATTGGATGCGTGATCATGACCCCATACCTTCCATCTTCCTCAAGACCAAACTGCCAACGCGGTTGATTCCGAGCGGCTTCTCCGGGGTGGAAAACGTAGAGATGTTTGCCGGGTGGATAGTCCTCCGGTTTCCGGACTCCTGGCTCCCGAACATCGAGGAGTTCGACTTGAACACGGATGACTGCGTTCGGTGGAACGTGGCCGGGAACTCCGTCTGCACCGTAGGCCAAATGGGGACTGATGGTCAGTTCCCGTTGTCCACCAACGCGCATCCCCTCGATCCCGTATCTCAAACCGGCAATACAGTCCCTCCATTTGAGATCGATCACCATCCTTGGTCCACCAATGAGGGCGCCAGTCAGTTCAGTGCCATGGTTCAGGAACAATCGCACGTTGGCTACGACGGTCTTCCCGCGGACAGCCTCGTCGCCTGAGCCGGTCGCAATGTCCTTTATCTTTACGCCTGGCCGCATGATGCACCTATGACCTACGGGAGACTGTGGAAACACAAGTTGCGGAACCGCAAGCGGTTTGCCGGCCCTCTCCCCTCGCCCATCTCCCCCTTCCATCCCTCCTCTCCCCTCGCCCCCCGTCCCTCGCCCCCTTCCATCACGTCCGCCATTTCAAATCGATCTTCTCCCCGTGCTTGGCATGTTTGCGGTCGAGCGCGTGCAGCTCGAACGTTGCGACGTCGGACCGCAGTTGAACGGTGATGAAACCGCGCGGCTGGGATTTGTTGAACAACCATGCAGTGGCCGGTATGTTTACCAGATGCAGGTCTGTTCGCCGGCCAATGTTCCAGCAGTGTGTGTGGCCGTAGAAATACGCCTTTGCCTGTTTCCGCGGCATCAATACCTTTAACAGGGCTTCGGTATCCTTTAACCCCGCGGGGAACTTGCCTTTGATATTGGGGTTGTGGTGGGCCAGGACCAGCGCGGGCTTGTCGGGCCGGGCATCGAGGGCCTTGGCAAGCCACGCTAATTGCGCCTCGCCCATCAGGCCGGGCGTGAAGTCGGTCTTCTCCAGCGAATCCAACAGGAACCAGTTGGCGTGCGGCGTTTCCAATACGGAGACGTACTTGCCAAACTTGCCGGGATCGATGGCGGCCTGCTTTTTTGCCTCGGGAAACGCCGCCAGGAACCGCTCGCGATTGTCGTGGTTGCCCAGCGCAAAGTGAATTGGCACGCCGGCTCGTCGTAGCGGCCCGATCAGTTTGCCGATCATGACGTAGTCGCCCGACTCGCCATGCAGAAACGCGCAGTCTCCGGCGACGATCACCCCCGCCGGCCGAGGCGACAGGGCGAGGATTTCCCTGACGGCCTGCTCCAGTTTCTCCGCCGGCCGCACACCACGCCGTTTTTTATCGTGTGGATGGCCAATGTGAATATCGGCCAGCAGTACCCATAGATTCGGATCGATCGGCGGCTCTTCTTGGGCCGGCAGTTGTCGCGGCAACAGCAATCCGGTCCCGGCGGCCAGAGTGCCGGCCAGGAAACGACGCCGGTCGATCGGGGGCAAGTGGATCGGCATGGAAGTATCCTCGGAACGTGTTTTGAAATTGAAATATCCGTATTTAGCCCCGGGTGAATACACCCGGGGCAAGCGGTTTTTCACGGTCAATCCGGCCCGCGGATCGAGGCGCTTCCTTATATCCGGGGAGTATATTTTACCGAAGATCGGCTCTCGTGCGAAGCGATTGCGCAAAAGAAGGCAGGGTGGGTCAAGCAGAGCGCAGCCCTGCCAACAGCGGGAAAGAAGCGGTGGGGCAGCGCTTCGCTTGACCCACCCTACACGGCTCTACCTTGCCACCGGCACACCGAGGGCCTGATCGATCAACTCGATGAGCACCTTGGGGGCCGGCGGTTTGCGGAGACAGTAGATGCAGCCGTCGTCGTGGCTGCGGCGGATAACGTCGGGCAATTGGGCACCCGAGAGGAGCATCACCGGCACGTCCTCCATGCCCGGCTGACGCTTGATCCGTCGGCAAGTATCCAGGCCGTTCTCGCCGTGGAGGTTCAGGCCGCAGACGATCAGGTCGGGCGGGTCCGTCTCGGCGGCGGCGATCGCCTCCTCGGCGGTGGTGCAACAACGGCAGCCGAAATCCGCCCCCCCAAGCACCGCCGTCATCTCGTCCAAAACTTCCCGCTGGTGATCGACCACCAATACCAGTGGTCTCGATTGGCCGGAGTCTTTCATCGCGTTGGAGATAATTGATGTCCGAATTGGTGCAAAGGGGCTGGCCCGCCTGCCTTCGGACATCCCAACATTGTTAATTTCGACCGCTCGGGGCTTTCTATTTACTAGAGTTTCGCCGAAGCCCCCAATTGAAACAATCCAAATAATCAGTTTCTGTTGCGGAAAAGCCCGTCTAGGGTGGGTCAAGCCAAGCGAAGCCCCACCCGCAGCGGGAAAAACGTGGCGGGGCTGCGCTTCGCTTGACCCACCCAACTTTCCGCAACGAAAACTAATTTTGGTCATGACCTAATCCAGCGGCACCAGTTTGGGGTTGGGGATTTTTCGGCCCCAAACGCGGCCGTGGCGGGACGAAAGCTCGTGGAAGTTCTGACGCAGGAAATCGTACAGCGACTCCGGCGGACCCAACGAAAGCCAGCGGTCGAAAAGGGCCTCGATATGGGCGTCGTACTGCTTCTGCGAGGCGCCGTGGGCGTAGCAGCGGCCGCCCAGCCGACGCAGATCGCCGTCGAACTTGGGCCCGATGTGCCAAAGCTCGTGCAACACCGTGGTTAGCTTCTCGCGGAAGGGAAGGTCCAGGAACCGCGGCAGGTAGAAGGTGAGGATGTAGAGCATCTCGCGGCCGTCCGGGGCGTACAGCCGTTGCATACCCCAGCGGCGTTTGCGGCGGAAGACGTGCAACCGCCCGCCCGCGAAACGCATCGGCGAGAGCGTGGCGTACATCCCTTGGCTGCCGGCCCGGCGGGTCTGGGCGAAACTGACCGCCACCCGCGCCATGTCAATGTGTCGGAGTTGGTCCAGCCGACTGGTCATATCTTCGCACAGACGGCGGATATGGCCGGTGAAGTCGAAGCCGGCGCTCGGCGGCGGGTCGCGGCGAAGGCGTCGTGGCTGTCGAACGGAATCCATCCGTGACGTCCCTCACTGAAAAAGCCGGCCGATTTCCGTTCATCAAGGTGTAGCGGGCGGCTCAGACGCTTTGTCGACCGATTTGACTTCGGATTCGGCCGCGTCGGTCGGTTCGTCGGCGGGCGGCGCGACCGGTTTGACTTCGGATTCGGCCGCGTCGGACTCGAACGAGGGTCGGGCGGCCTTGTGGCGGACGCGGTCGTTCTTGCCGACCAGTTCGAGAATCGCGCGCGTGCCGGCGTCGCCCAGGCGGGGCTTGGCCAGCCGCATCACGCGGGTATAGCCGCCGTTGCGGTCGGCGAACCGGGGGGCGATGTCGTCGAAAAGGATTCGGACCGCTTGCTTGTTGCCCAACAGCCGCAAGGCGCGGCGTCTGGCGTTGACCACCGGCGAGATAGTTTTGCACCAAATCTGCCACTGCTCGCTGGAGCGCCACGTCCGCCATTGGTCGCTGTTCCGCTCGGCGTTGGGTTCCAACTCGTCGGCGGCGTCCTGATGGGGCAAGGCACGTCGGGCGATGGTGATGCACCGCTCGACCAGCGGGCGGACCTCCTTGGCCTTCTCCAGGGTGGTGATGATCCGACCCTTGACCTTGGGCGAATTGGCCTCGCCCTCGGCGTCGCGTTCGGTCAGAAACAGCGCGGTGGCCAGGCTTTTCAGCAAGGCCCGTCGATGGCTCGGATTGCGGCCGAGTATTCGGCCTCGTCGTCTGTGTCGCATGGTCGTGGATTTTTTTCCGCGTGACAGCCGGTCGCGGCTTTATGTATTGCGGTGTTATGATTTACAGTGTTGACACCGGGACGGACGGCAGCCGCATACCCAGCCGTAGGCCGATGTCGGAGAGCTTTTCCCGCACCTCGGCCATGGTAGTCTCGCCGAAGTTGCGGACCTCGAACATCTGCTCCTCGGAGTGGGTAACCAGATCCCGGACGGTGGTGATGTTTTCCGACTCCAGGCAATTTGTCGCCCGGACCGACAACTCCAACTCCGCCAGACTCATGGCCAGCTTGGCTTCGGTGGCCTGGTCGACGGCGATCGAACCGATGGCGCGGGTTTCGCTGTGGACCATCGGCCCCAGTTCGTCGTATTGGACGAAGGGGTTGAGGTGCTTGCGGAGGATTTTGGCCGACTCGACCAGAGCCATCTCGGGCGCGATCGAGCCGTCGGTCCAGATTTCCAGAGTCAGCTTATCGAAGTTGGTCTTCTGGCCGACGCGGGTCTCCTCGACCTCGTAACGGACGCGGACCACGGGGCTGAAGGCGGCGTCGATCGGGATGATGCCGATCTCCTGGGCCTGGGGCGTGTGCTCGGCGGCCGGCACGTATCCCCGGCCGTTCTCCACCACCATCTCCAGCAGAAACGGCACGTCCTCGGTCAGCGTGGTGATGACGTGGTCCTTGTTGATCACCTCGACTTGTTCATCGGTGTTGATGTCGGCGCCGGTGATGGGGCCTTGCCGGTCCTTCTCGATCCTCATTACCCGGGTTTGCTCGCTGTAGTTTTTCACCACCAGCGATTTCACGTTCAACACGATGTCGGTCACGTCCTCGAACACTCCCGGCAGGGAGCTGAACTCGTGCTGGGCGCCTTGCAACTTGATTTGCGTGACCGCGCTGCCTTCGAGACTGGAAAGCAGGATGCGACGGAGACTGTTGCCGATCGTCGTCCCAAAACCACGCTCGAACGGTTCGGCGGTAAACTTGCCGTAGGTGGGCGAAAGGGTCGATTGTTCGGCCGTAATCAGGCTGGGCAATTCCAGGCCACGCCATCGAATACGCATGGGAAGACTCCGATCCAATTACAATACTTGCGGCAATGTGTGGCTATTTGGAACAAAGCTCGACTATCAAGCGAGGCTGCACGGGGATCGACGCGTCGGCGGCCTCGGGTAAGCGGAGGACATGTCCCTCGGGCGGCGTTCCATCCACCCGGCTAAGAAAATCCGGTACCTCGCGGTGCGACTCGGCCAAGACCGATTGCACCAGTTGCACACTCTTCGGACGGTCCTTCACGCGGATCACGTCTCCCGGTCGGGTCGAGTAGCTGGGAATGTCGAGCCGACGGCCGTTGACCGTCACATGGCCGTGGGCAACCAACAGCCGGGCTTGCGCCCGCGAATGTCCGAATCCCAGCCGGTATACTACGTTGTCCAAGCGGCGTTCCAACAGACTCATCAACGTTTCACCCGTGTTGCCTTTGCCTCTATCGGCTTGGACAAATGTCTTGCGGAACTGCCTCTCCAGCAGGCCGTAGTGGTTCTTCACCTTCTGCTTCTCGCGGAGGTGGACGCCGTAATCGGTCATCTTGCTGCGGCGGCCGGTGTTCATGCCGGGGGGCGATTCGCGACGCTCAAACGCACACTTGGGCGTATCGCAACGGTTACCCTTGAGAAACAGCTTCGTTCCTTCGCGACGGCAAAGGCGGCAGACCGGTGAATGTCGACGGGCCATATTTATTCAGTGGTCAGTGGTCAGTGGTCAGTGGTCAGTGGTCAGGGGCTAGTGGCTAGTGGTCAGTGGTCAGTGGCTAGTGGTCAGTGGTCGGTGATCCAACGATTACCGAAAACGTCTCTTCGTCCAACTTTCTATCCACTACCCACTATCCACTACCCACTATCCACTACCCACTAATCTATACTCGGCGGCGTTTCTTCGGACGGCAGCCGTTGTGCGGCAAGGGGGTGACGTCCTCGATCGATTTGATTTTCAATCCGGCGGCTTGCAGGGCGGTGATTGCGCTTTCACGTCCGCTACCCGGCCCCTTCACTCTCACTTCGATTTCCTTCATTCCGCACTTCATCGCCTTGCCGGCGACTTGCTGAGCCGACAGTTGACCGGCAAAGGGGGTGCTCTTGCGGCTCCCTTTGAAGCCGCAGGTGCCGGCGCTGGCCCAGCAGATCACCTCGCCCTTGGTGTCCGTGATGGTGATGACCGTGTTGTTGAACGTCGCCTTGACATGTGCTACGCCCACGGTCACGTTGCGGCGCACCCTCTTTCGCGTCGTCGATGCGGTTTTCTTGGCCACTTATGAAAAACTCCAAAGTATAGTTGTCAGTGGCCTTGTCGAACTATCAGTGCGTTAAATCCGTAAAACAAGGAAGAAACGGATTTCACTCACGAATGAAAGGAGTCTCGACATGGCTGGAACACGTAAAGGTACATACAAAATCACAAATTGGAGGAAAT
>JAUWNG010000214.1 GCA_030612765.1 Planctomycetota bacterium | reverse complement strand
GCACGTCAGGCAGCCGTCCACCGCCCGCCGCACGGTCGGGTTCTCGAACCGCCCGGCGCAAATGCTTTCGTGGAACGCGGCGATGTTCCGCTTCGCCCCGTTGGGATATAGGTCCACCACTTGGGCGACGAAGGGCTTTTGGCCGCGAACTTGCAGACGCGCTTTCCTGAAGTATTCGAGAACCGCGTAACCGATCTGGCCATAGATCGTCGTGCTCATGTCCCCTCTTGCCCCGGTGGGCAGCGCCAAACCATCGTGAGAGTGCAGCGGCCCGTCGGCATAATCGAAGATCATCGCGTGAACGTCGGAGTCATCGCCGTGCGGATCGAGCCGGCAGATGCGCGACTCGCCGATGGCGGCCACGGGCCGTTGGCCCAAGACCCACAGCGTGGCGTCGATCATGTGGATGTCGAAGTAGCAGATGCTGCCGCCGCCGAGCGCAACGTAGTTGCCCCACGTGCCGTCGCGCAACTGGGGCTCGATCGTGGCCGTCCTGGGCGGATCGGCGTGATAGCCGCCAATGTTGTTGGTGACCACCTTGGCCGGTTTGCCGATCTCACCCTTGCGGATTCGTTCGGCCACCTGGATATTGGCCGGGGCGGTGGGCACCTGGTAATCGACCAGGAAAACCCGCTGCTTCCGCGCGGCCGTTTTGCCCGCCGCTTCGATGGCCAGGCAACCGGGCACGTCGACCGCCACGGGCTTGGCCACGTAGACGTGCAGGCCGGCCTCGGCGGCGGCGCGGGCGTGTTCGGGGAAGAAGCAGGGCGGCGTCTTCAAGACAACGGCCTCCACGCCGCTATCGATCACTTTCTTGTAGCCCGACAGCCCCGAGAAACGCCGGCTCTTGTCGACGCCCTGGGCGTTGCCGCATGCATCGGCCCTGTCCTGAAAGTAGTCGGCCACGGCATGGAACTCGTAACCGCCGTGTTCTTTGAAGAAATTGGCGATCCAACTTCCGCGTTTGCCGCAACCGACCAGTCCGAGCTTGATCTTGCGCCGTGGCGCGGCTGGGGCATCGGCGGCCGGACTGACCTGCGCTCCCAGCAGCGGCACGGCCGCCGCGGTCAGAGCGCCGCCGAGGAATTGCCGGCGCGAATGCGCCGATTGTTGTATGTTCCGTCGCAACAACGAAGTGTCACTCATTACTGTCTCTCCGCAAACAAATGGTCAATTGCAAACGCCGCGCCTATTGCCGCCGCGCGGAAACACCCGCGAACGGGCGTCCCGCGCACACAACGCGGACACGTCAGCGAATAGTGGCGCGACTTGTCGCCACGGCCCCCATCCGCCATTCCATGTTTGGGTGGCGGTTAAACTGCCACCCCAACGAATCCCTATGTCCCCTCTCCCTGTGGGAAAGGGTTAGGGTGAGGGCGGCGTTCGGCGCGTTCATCCACGCCGCCAACCGTCCTCACCCCCGGCCCCTCTCCCGAAGGGAGAGGGGAGTTTTTCTATCCTTGTTGGGGTGGCAGTTGAACTGCCACCCCAACGGTTGGCCACTGACCACCGGCCACTGGCCACTAAACCCTACTTCCGCTTCCTCCATGCGTAGCAGAGCAGCCCGAGCAGGCCGGTGGCCAGCAACACCAGCGTGGACGGCTCGGGAACCGCCGCGCCGAACACGTCGATCTCCCGATACACGTTCTCATGGGTACCGTCGCAATAGTGAAACTGGAACTGAAGTTTCGCCACGCCGGTCGCGATGGGCGAATCCCCGGTGATCGTCGTCTGGCTTACCACGCTGCCGCCGGGACGGTTTACGGTTGCCCCGGAGTCACCGGTCACATGCACGAATGTGTCCGGAGTACCCACCAGGGAGTACCACAGATCAAACTTCTGGCCACGTCGTATGTCCCCATCTCCACCTGATGCCGTGGTCGTAACGATCGAATCGATGTCGTAGCCGAGCGGGCTGGCGGTAGTGTTCAACGCAACCGTCACTATGGCCCCGTCGCTCGGTCCAAAACACGCATCGTAAGTTTCCCATCTGGCAGGGTCTGAGGTGATCCCTCCCCAGTAATCCCCGTCATTGAGTTTATCAAAGCTGCCAAGTACCACCGTACCCGTCGTGAGCACAATGCTCGACAGGGTACTCTGCCCGGCGTTGATCAGATCGCTGTTCGACGCTGGGGCCAAGCCCGGGGACAACGGATACCCTTCAAACATGCTGATGGTGGCTGCGTGGGCGGTGCCAAGCCCGAGACCGACGACAACCATCATCACGACCGCCATTTGAATAAAATGCTTCGCTCTCATCGGAAAAGCTCCTGTACGTAAAACGCATTACCTTCTCCGGGCACTCGGAAACATTCCGAGAACATAAACCCTGAGAACGGCGTTGGGTGGCACTGGCGTCTCGCCAGTGCCCGCCCGAACACGGGCAAGATGCCCGTGTCACCCATCGAGCGGCATTGCCGGTCGCGTCCTCGCGGGAACGCGGCCTCGACTCGGTTGCTCCCGGCGGCCACCGGCCGCCGGCTATCGCTTTATCCCGTTACATCACCTCCCTTCCACCTCTGAATACGTAACCGACAACTCCTCGAATCGGACCGTCATGACGTCGCAGTTGCCGGTGCCGACCAGCAGACGGCTGTTGGTCGCATCCAACAACGGCACGGCGGTCGGCAAGTCGATTGGCCGGCTGACGAAATCCTGTTGGAATTCCCCCTTGAAGTCCGCGTCCACCGCGAACTTGACGCATCTGCCGGTCTTGGTCAGCCGGAACCGGTGCCGGCCCGGCCCCAGGCCGCCCAACGGGACCACTTCCGTCACGGTTCCGCCGAGATTGCCGAAAACCACCCGATTCAAATCCGACTCGGGGTCGCAGCGTGCCACCAAAGCCTGCCCGTTGTCGACGTTGAAACTCATAACCAGTCCGCAGGTAACAACGTCATAGAAATTGGCGTTGGGCACGCCATCACCGAGGCCGAAGAAAATGTGGTGGGGACCGGCCTCGTGGGCCGGGCCGTCCAGGCGGACGTGGAACGTCGCCTCGAACACGAAATCGCGGTCGCAGAAGTCGGCTGCCACGGTGCGGATGTAGCCCCGCGACTGCCGGCCCCCGAGCGTAAACGGCTCTTGGCGCGGGTGCTCGGCCGCCCCGCGCTCGAAAACGTATCGTCCCGGCGGCATCTGCTCGAAAGCGGCGCCAAGTTCAACGCCGTCGAATGTCTCAACGATCCGGACGGGGACGGCGGGCTTGGGCCGCGGCATCGCCCGGACGAAACGGGCGGTTTTCTCCGACGCTGCGACGCGGACAATAACCAGTCGGTCCTCGGCCCTCTCCACCCGCGCCGATTCATTCTCGCGCAAGACCACCACCTGCCCCGAAAAAGGGGACAGGTCCAATTTGTGCGAAGCACCCTCCGGGCCGTTCCGGCAAATTGGACCTGTCCCCTTTTCCGGCACGACTACTTTCACCCTCCCCCAACCCCGGAAAACTCGCGACTCGGTAGTTCCTTTCTCACTCACTTCCACGCCGAACTCGGTGCCCAGGTCGGTGATGACGGCGGTGGGAGTGCGGACGGAAAATAGTGGATAGTGGGTAGTGGATAGTGGATAGTGATCTGACCTCTGACCTCTGACCTCTGACCTCTTCTTCGCTACCTTCGCCGTTAGCTTGCCTAACGCGAGATAGCCGCCGGCGGTGGATTCAACTTCATACGTGCAGGGGCCTTCGAGAATGACCTTTGCGCCGGAGTCGTAGGTGATTTCCAACAGCCCGGAAGAGAGGATGTATTTTCTGTCTAAGGGGACGTGGGCGAAGTCCGGCGGC
>JAUWNG010000226.1 GCA_030612765.1 Planctomycetota bacterium | reverse complement strand
TTCGCTTGACCCACCCTACTTTCCGCAACTATTATTCACGACATTGTCATACTCCGACTTTTCGTTTTTTCTTGAACCGATCCCCGCAAAGTGTTTCCGACGAAACCTCGACCATTGCCGGAACCTTGAACGGGGCCAACCGGCCGCTGCACGCGGCGCGAATGCGCTTCTCCAACGCGGCGTGGTCCTCGGGCCGGTGCAATTCGACCGTGGCGACCACTACGCTGCCGGTGATCGGGTTCGAGCGGCCGCGGACCGTCACCTCCTTGACGTTGTCCAACTGCTGGATGACGTTTTCCACCTCGGCGGGAAAGACCTTTTCGCCGCCGATGTTGATGATCTCCGACTTGCGGCCGAGAAAGCGGATGTAGTCGCCCTGCCGCTCGACCAGATCGCCCGTGTTCATCCAGCCGTCGGCGTCGAACGGCGACGGGGCGTTCAAGTAGCCGATCATGGACGTGCTGGAGCGTATCCAAAGCACGCCGTCGACGATTTTGGTCTCAAATCCCTTGCCGCCGACGGCCAGCCAGAGCGAATCGTTCCCTTGCGACTTGGTCGGCAGTATACCCACCTCGGTCAGCCCGTAGGTCTGCTTCAACCGCACGTCGGGCAACGCGGCGTGGAGCGCTTTCAGCGTGGCCTCGGGCATCGGCTCGGTGCCGTAGGTAATCAACTCCAGCGAACCGAGGTCGTACTTCTTGTAGGCTTCGGAAATCAGCATCATCCGCAGGAAAGTCGGCGTGGTCGGCAACAGTTGCACGCGATGGCGCTCGATGCCGCCGCATATAGCCTCGGGCGTCCGCTCGGCGAGGGTGACGATCGTGCCGCCGCCGACGAGGATATGGAACAGCGTGTTGATGCCGCCGACGTGGTCGAGCATCAGGAAGGCGAGCGTGCGGAGCGGGGTCGCCCGGCGGTCGCGGTAGCCGTTCAACAGCCGGGTGAAATTGAGCAGCGACGCCTTGATCTCTCCGGTCGATCCCGACGAGAAGACAATCAGTCCCGCTTCGCCGGTCCGGCGAAGCTCCTGCAACAAGGGCGGATCGTATTCCGGTTCGAGGCGCGACAGCTCCCACTGGTCGTCGCCGTCGAACTCGACGAGCCACTGGGCGGCGGCGATCTTCAGCGCCCGATCCCGCTCGACGGCAACTTTGGTCGTCAGCGGGACGGCGATGTTCCGGTTGGCGGCCAGGGCCATGAGCAGTGTAGCCGCGCCTGGCGAGAAGCCGCCGCGCAGCGCGACGCACTGGCCCGGCTCGATCCCCCGCCGCGAGAGGGCGTTCCGCCACTCCTCCATCCGGCGGAGCAGTACATCATAGCCAAACGGTTGTTCCCGCCACACGAGCGCGCTGCGATCGCGGAACTGGGCCAATCGCTGTAATAGCCAATTATCGCTCATCGACGGACTCCCTCCTGAATGGATCGGAGCCATTATATCAGAATCTCTATCGCCATATCAGAATCATGGCCGGCATTTGCGAAGGCGAGGCGTGGCATCCGTCAAATCCCGCGGTTTCCCCCCCGATTCTACCGACTATGCCGTCTGGCTGGGCTTTGTCGGAAAACCCCATCTGTCATCCTGAGCGTAGCGAAGGATCTCGCCCAATTTTACGGAGATTCTTCGCTACGCTCAGCAGTGACAGTAGGCCGCATCAGGCCTTTTCCGACAAAGCCTAGAATCTTTGACCCCATCGGCCGGCTCGCGTGATTAGAATGTAGGGAGCGGGAAAAAGTGCGAATCTCGACCCTTTTCGTGCGTCTAATCATTTTCTTGCGGAGCCGGACATGGCCCCAAGGCCGGATACATCTGATGAGTTCCTCGGCCTGTTTCTGAAGGCCGAGCCAAGGGTCTATGCCTATATCCGCTCGCAAGTTCCCCATCGGGCGGATGCCGAGGACGTGCTCCAGGAAACGGCCGCCACGTTGTGGACCAAGTTCAATGATTTCCGAAGTGGCAGCGATTTCCTGGCTTGGGCCTACCAGGTCGCTCGCTTCAAGGTGCGGCACTTCCGCGACAAGCAAACCCGCCGCCGCCGGCTTTTCTCCCAAACGTTGGTGGACTTGGTCGCTGTCCAGGCCGAGAAGATGGCCGACCAGACCGGCGAGTTGCAAACGATGTTGGCCGAGTGCATGGAAAAATTGTCGGATGCCGACCGCGAGGTTGTCGAGCGCTGCTACGGCAGCGACGCCACGGTGGCGACGGTGGCCGCCCAACTCGGCCGACCGGTCAACACCATTAAGAGCGTGCTGAAGCGGTCGCGTCGGGCGTTGTACGATTGCATCCAACGCGCGATCGGCAGGGAGGACAGAAAATGACCTCACTTCCCCCGCTTAGCCCGGAGATGGCCGATCTGCTGGAGTCGCTGTGCCTGGAAGAACTTTCGCCGGCCGACGCCGCTCGACTGGAAGATTTGGTTTGCTCCGACGTGCAGTGTTGTCGGCAGTACATTGTCTTCATGGAAATGCACGCCTTGGCGGAGCGGTTCGGCGCAGAGGGGCGAGGGGCGGGGGACCAGCGACGAGGGATGGCCGGTTCACCGGCCATTGATGGAGAGGAGGGCTTCGGGGTTCGGGGGTACGGGTTGGGGGGTGCGGCAAGCGTACCCTCTCGCGGCTGGGGCGGCAGTTGAACGGCCGCACCTGCGCGAACCCCGCGCCCCGAACCCCGAACCCCCCTTCCCCACTCTATCCACTACCCACTGTCCACCATCCACTGATCCT